>JBAUXH010000294.1:0-26512 GCA_049584155.1 Solirubrobacteraceae bacterium | reverse complement strand
GCTGCGGAAGGACCGCGCCGGCGGAAAGACCGGCGTCGAAGTAGGGCGTGGCGGCCAATAGCACCATCGACCATACGACCGCCGCGACCGTGTCAAGGATCGCGCTGGAGCCGCGTACGATCAGCGGTAGCACGGCCGCGGCCGCGGCCCACAGCGCCGCTCCGAACAACAGCCCGGTCGTGAGCGTAGGACCGACGACATGGATGGCTGCGCTGTCGAGCGAGCCCTCCCAGACCGCGCGTGGCGGCACGCCAGTGGGCGGTCCGAGCCATAGATGCGCTCCATGCACGCCTATGGCAAGCAGTGGCTCGGCGAGGGCCAGCCACCAGTACCCGAGAGCGCCCAGGGCGGCGCGTCGTGACCATTGCGAGGCCTGTCCCGCCAGGGCAGGATATGCACCCGCTAGGCCCACGAGGCCCAGCGCCGGGGCCAGACCGGCCGTCAACCAGCCGATACCTGGGCGAGGACCCATCAGTAGCAGTGGCGCGGCGGCGGCGAGCAGTAGCAGCGCGACCCCGGGGCGCGCGCTCGCTACCTGCCAGGCCGCGACGGCGATGATGCACCCCACCCACACCGCGCGCGGCAGCGGCAGACGCTGGGATCCGCGGACTGCGGGATGCGCGGTCGACGCCGGGTCTTCGAGCGGCGGGGGGGCGTGTGCACCGAACCGGTGATCAGGCGCGCCCACAGCGGTGGTTCCGTGACGCTCCAGCGCGCGATGCTCGGCGATGATCGGAGCGTAGGTGGCGGTAACCGGGGAGAGGCGCTCCGATCCGTCTGACACGTACGCCGATCGGCTCCTCCTGCGACCGAGCAGGCCGTACTTGCCCCTAAGACCCTTGGCCAGAGCCAGTTCAAGGGCTGAGCGCAGATCCTCCAAGGTCCCTCGACCGGCGGGGTCGATCGTCAGCGCCACATCGAGCGCGTCAGTTAGCGCACGAGGCAGGTCACGGCGGCGAGCAGAGAGCGGCGGCAGTGGGCGGCCGATGCGCCGGGCGGTCGCCGCCGGTGTAGGCCCGCGCACCGGGTTGACCCCGGTGAGCCCCTCATATATGACCAGCGCCAGCGAGTAGACGTCCGCGGGCTCGCCGATCTGCAGACCTTCGCTCTGCTCGGGCGCCATGTAGGCGGGCGTGCCGAGCGTCTCACCGGTACGCGTAAGCGCCTCGTCCCCCACGAGGCTCGCACCGCCGAAATCGGTCAGCTTGGCCGGCGTCTCATCGGCGCCCGGATCGTGGGGCACAAGCACGTTTTGCGGCTTGACATCACGGTGTATGACCCCACGAGCATGGGCATGGGCGAGCGCGTGCGCCAGTGCTATCCCGATCTCGAGCAGCTCCTCGTCTGAGAGCGCGTCCTGCGCCACGAGCTGCGCGAGCGTATCGCCGTCGACCAGCTCGGAGACGAGATAGAACGCATCATCGTCCACGTAGGCCTCGTACAGCGCCACGATCGCCGGATGCGCCAGACGCGCCGTCGCGAGTGCCTCACGGGACGCGCGCTCGCCTGCGCGCAGCTCGCCGTCGCGCCCGTCGGTGGCGGGCAGGTCCGGAGGCAGGGGTATTCGCTTGAGCGCGACCTCGCGGTGCAGCAGCTCGTCATAGGCCCGCCAGACCACGCCGAACCCACCTGCGCCGAGGCGCTCAAGGAGGCGATAGCGGCCATGTAGCAGCGCACAGTCCCGAGGGTGCTCGCCTAAAACGCGGGGTTGCGAGGAGCTGCGCCCGGGGTCTGTGCGCGCGATCGTGGCTGACTCTGAGAGCCACTCGGGGGCAACGGTCTCGGGCGCAGCGCCTGGCCGCGATCGATGCCCTTGGACGAGGGTTTGTGAGGAGTCCACCGGGTGGCGCGTTCGCCGCCCGTGGGCGCCCTCCCTGCACGAAAGCGAAGGATTATGCTCACTGACCGAGAAGTTGCAGGTTCATGGGCCACACGGAGGGCAGTCATACTGGGTGCCTGCGCATGAACAAGTCCCTGCAAAGGAGCACATAGCTTTTGTCGTTTTTTGACGACGGCGAAGAGACAGCCTCTCGCCCTGCAGCCCGAGCGCCACGCGCACCACAGACACCCCGCCCGCGCCGTGCGCGGCACGCGGAGGAGCCCGACTCCCATGACGAGCACACCGTGATGGTGCGCCGCCGTGTGGCGGCCGCAGTCGGAGTCGTGCTGCTGATCGTGATTGTGTTGATCGTCAACGGCTGTCTGAAAAGCCAGAAGACGCAGGCGCTGAAGGACTACACCAGCAATGTCTCAAGGATCGTGACGGCATCCGACCAGCAGGTGTCACAGCCACTGTTCGCAGCTCTATCCGACGCGAGTTCCAAGCCGGCCCTCAATGTCGAGACACAGGTCAATCAACTGCACCTGGAAGCCGAGAAGCAGGCCTCCGAAGCGAAGGGCCTGAGCGTCCCTGGAGAAATGGACTCCGCGCAGCGCGATCTGCTGCTGGCGTTGGACCTGCGCGCCGAAGGGGTGGAAAAGGTTGCGAACCTTCTACGCACGGCTCTAGGCGGACAGGCCAAGCAGGCGAGCACGACGATCGCAGGCGACATGGAGAACTTTCTGGCCTCCGACGTGATCTACTCCCAGCGGGTCGCGCCGCTGATAGAACAGGCGCTGAAGGCCGGCGGCGCCGCGGGGCAGACCGTCGCCAGCACACACTTCCTACCGAACATCGGCTGGCTGGAAGCGAGCACGGTGCAGTCCCGCATCACCGGCCAGGCGGCATCCTCCAGCTCGCAGCCAGTGACCGGCAACCACGGCAGTGCGCTAAAGGGAGTGAGCGTCGGCGCCAACACGTTGGCGCCCGAACCCACGCTCAACCACATCACCGGCGGCAGCAACCCCACCTTCACAGTGCAGGTCGAAAACTCCGGCGAATTCCCCGAGACGAACGTGAAGGTCGACGTCACCGTCACCGCCGCCAGCAAGCAGTACGCGGCCTCGCACACGATTGAAAAAACCGAACCCGGCAAGACCGTCAATGTCGACATCCCGGTGACCGGCGTACCACTTAGCGCCGCGTCGAAAATCGAAGTGAAGATTGAGCCGACGCCGGGCGAGAACGACACCGAAAACAACAAGAGCACTTACCTGGCGATCTTCGGCAGCTAGAGCCTGCCCATTGGAGTGTCGTTGAGTCCTCGTCGAGCGGGCAAACCGCGGTGGGTTTCAGCAGGCGCCGTGCGCGCTAAGTTGTGGCGAGCATGACCGCCGCGATAACCGATACCCAGGGGATCGTCGCGATCGCAGCCGCCGCCCTGGCAGTGGTCGCGTTGATCGCGTGCGTGGCGCTGGCGATATCGGTGCGCAGGCTCAGGCGCTCCCAGAAGCTCGTGATCGGAGATCGCGAGGAACGCGACGTGGTGGCCCACGCCGCCGACATGCAGGACGCATTCGAGGCGCTGCGGGGATACGTCGAGGATGTCGCCACACGCCTTGACGCGCGCCTGGCGGGCGCCGAGACGGGGCTGCACAGCGCGATCGCACACCGTTCGCTGGTGCGCTACGACGCCTACAACGAGCTATCCGGGCAGCAGTCGATGTCGATCGCGCTGCTCGACGATGCGCGCTCTGGGATCGTGCTGTCATGCATCCATCATCGCGACCAGGCGCGGGTGTATGCAAAGCAGATACATGACGGACGGGGCGAGCTGGAGCTCTCGCCCGAGGAGGCCGAGGCCGTACGCCTCGCGCTGAACCCGGTCGGGGAGCGAGCCGATGTCGCCGGACAACGCGCCAGCTGAGAGCGCCGGCGTGCAGCGGCGTCCACGCGTCGGTTACCTCGGCCCCGAGGGCACGTTCACCGAGGAGGCGCTGCTGTCAAGCGCCGAGCCGGGCGCGGTGGAGCCGGTGGCGCTTAGGACGATCTACGACACAATCCTCGCGCTCACTCGCGGCGAGGTGGAGTGGGCGCTCGCCCCGATCGAGAACTCCTTGGATGGGTCGGTGAGCGTCACGCTGGACCTCCTGGGCAGCGAAGACGGAGGGCTTCAGATCGTCGGCGAGGCGCTGCTGTCGGTACGACACTCGCTGATTGCCGCGGGCCAGGTGGACCTGAACGAGATCGACACGGTCCTCACCCACCCACAGGTCCCTGGTCAGTGCGAGCGGTTCCTGCGCGACAAGCTGGGGCACGCGACGGTGTTGCCGGCGAGCTCGACTGCCGAGGCCGTGCGGATCGTCGCCGAGAGTGGTCGGCAAGACCAGGCGGCGCTGGGGACGGTCCTGGCGGCCGAGATCTACGGCGCGAGCGTCCTGCGGGAGGGTGTGCAAGACCGAGACGACAACGCGACGAGATTCGTATGGCTTGCGCGGGCGCGCGCGGGCGGCGACGGCGAGGCCCGTAATGAACCGGACGACCGGGACGCCTACGAGGACGAGGAGCGTACCCATACTCCGCCCCTGCGAGCACACACCGACGGGGAGTGGAAGACGTCGCTCGTGTTTTGGGGCGCCGGTGCGGATAGTCCCGGCTGGCTCGTTCGCTGCCTGGACGAGTTCGGACGACGCGGAATCAACCTCACGAAGATCGAGTCCCGGCCCAAGCGCGATCGGATGGGCAGCTACATGTTCTTCGTAGACCTCCAGGGTTGGGGAAGCGATCCAGCGATCGCGGAGGCGATCGCTGGGTTGCAGCGGATCTGCGAACAGGCGCGCGTGCTCGGTTCCTACCGGACGGGCAGCATTGCGATGGGGGCGTTGGCAAGCGCCGGCCCGTCCGAGAAACAGCCGGCGGGCAATCGCCACGATGGGCCCACACCATCGCTACACTCCGGCGCTACAGATGGATAGCACCGTTCCACCTGTAGTACTGAGGTCCGTGCCGCCACCAGAGCACCGGCGGCGCGGGCCTGACAGTGGCCGGGTGCTCGTATTGAACGCGACGTATGAGCCGATCAACGTCTGCTCGGTACGCCGGGCGGTGGTGCTGCTGTTGAAGGACAAGGCCGAGTTGCTGGAGCGAGGGCGCTGGGAGCTGCACTCGGAGAGCTCCACCGTCGCCCGGCCGGTTGTGATTCGGCTGGTCAGCTATGTGCGCGTTCCCCGGGACGCGCACCGGCGCAAGATCACCAGGCGCGCGGTGTTCGCGCGCGACGGCTGGGCCTGCCAGTACTGCGGCTCGCGCTCGAACCTGACCGTCGATCACGTGATCCCGCGCTCGAAGGGCGGCAACTCCAGTTGGGAGAACATCGTCGCCTCGTGCGCACCATGCAACCGACGCAAGGGCGACCGGCTGCCGCGCCAAGCCGGGATGCACCCGCGCCATGCGCCGCGTACCCCGCGCGCAGAGATCTTCATCCACGTCGCCTCGCCGACGATTCCGGCGGCTTGGCTGCAGTACCTGCCCCAGGCGGCGTAGGTCCCCTTCAGGTCGGCACGCTCAATGTGCGCTCATGGCCGCCGAGCGTATACACGTTCGGCGAACGTGCGCATGCCACGGAGAAAGAGACAAGGCAGAAAGACAGAGCGGGGGGCACCCCTCGACAGGATGCCCCCCGCGGATACGTCTGTGACTGGAAAGACCGAGGCGACTCGCTTACGCGCTGCTGCCGGAGGGACCAGGTCCGGAGGTCGTCTCGGGGTGTCCCGGGTTGGATTCCGCCAAGCGGTCCAGCCTCCGACCTAGCGGCCGGTCACCTCCAGGGTCCCGCGAGAACTGTGACTAAGCGTACGGACCACCTCCTTTCTCTGGTCTGGCCAGAGTAGCGAACGGAGATGACGTGCGCGAGGCTAATCGTCATCCGGCGATCCGCCGGGCGCGGTGGCACCCGACGGAGGCACGCCATCAGACGTCGGCTCACCGGGCAGGGCATCCTCGACTGGATCGTCATCGGTGTCGACGACGACGGCGACGGCGCTGACGAGATCCTCGTCCTTGAGGTTCATCGCTCGCACGCCGGTCGCCGAGCGGCCCTGCTGGGAGATCCCCCCAGCGGAGGTCCGCTGGACCATGCCGCCGACGGAGATGAACACGAGCTCTTGGTGCTCGCGCACGACGAGCGCCCCGGCCAATCCGCCCTTGCGCTCGGTGAGCTTGATCGTCTTGACGCCTTTGGCGCCGCGGTTGGTCTTGCGATACTGGCCGATCTGGGTGCGCTTGCCGTAACCGTTCTCGGTGACGACCAGCAGATCCATGTCGTCGCGGGCGACATCCATCGCGATCACCTGGCCATCGGAGCCGACGTCCATGCCGCGTACGCCGCTCGTGTCGCGGCCCATCGAGCGCGCATCGGACTCGGCGAAGCGCACGGTCAGCCCCGCCTTGGAGACCATGATGATCTCGTCGTTCGGATCGACCGCGCGTACGGCTAGCAGCTCGTCGTCATCGCGGATCTTGATCGCAATGATCCCGTCGGCTTTGATCGGCGTGTTGTAGGCGAGGAACTCGGTCTTCTTGACGGTGCCACCACGGGTGGCGAACACGAGGTACTTCGTCTCTGAGAAGTCGCGCGTGGAGACCACCGCCTGGATTCGCTCGCCTTCGCGTAGCGGCAGGATGTTGACCAGCGCACGTCCCTTGGCCGTGCGCGAGGCCTCCGGTAGCTCGTAGACCTTCGAGCGGTAGACCTTGCCGCGGTTGGAGAAGAACAGTAGGTAATCGTGGGAGGAGCAGACGAATAGGTGCTCGATGAAGTCGCCGTCCTTCATGTCCATTCCCGTGACGCCGCGTCCCCCGCGCGCCTGCTGGCGGTAGGTAGCCAGCGGCAGCGACTTGATGTAGCCGGTCTGGGTAATCGTGATCACCATCTGCTGGTCGGCGATCAGGTCCTCGATGTCGATCTCGTCCTCGGAGTGGCTGATCTCGGTGCGCCGCTCGTCGCCGAAGCGCTCGGAGATCTCGGAAAGCTCCTCCTTGATCACGCCCAGCACGCGGGTCTCGTCGCCGAGGATCGCGCGTAGCTCGGCGATGCGCTCGGTGACATCGGCGTGCTCCTGTTTGATCGAGTCCGCCTCCAGCGCCGTGAGCTGGGACAGGCGCAGGTCGAGGATCGCGCTGGCCTGGATAGTGCTCAGCTCGAAGCGGGCAACGAGCTGCTCGCGGGCGTCCTCGCGATCGCGCGAGGCGCGGATCAGATCGATGATCGCATCGAGATTGTCGAGCGCGATCAGCAGGCCCAGCAGGATGTGCGCGCGGGCTTCCTTCTCGGAGAGCTCGTGCTTGGTGCGGCGTACGATCACTTCGCGCTGGTGCGCGACGTAGTTGTGGATGACCGCACGCAGGTTCAGCGTGCGCGGGACGTTGTCGACGAGCGCGACCATGTTCACGCCGAAGGTCGACTGCATCGAGGTGTGCTTGTAGAGCTTGTTCAGCGCGACCTTCGGGATTACGTCGCGCTTGAGCTCGATCACCAGGCGCATGCCGCGCTTGTCCGACTCGTCGCGCAGGTCAGAGATCTCGGAGATCTTCTTGTCGTGCACCAAGTCGGCGATCTTCTGGATCAACCCACCATCGCCGCCCTTCTTAACCATGAACGGCAGCTCGGTGACGACGATCGCCTCCTTGCCTTGTTTAAGTGGCTCAATGTGCGCGCGGGCCTGCACGCGCACGCGTCCGCGGCCCGTCTCATACGCATCACGGATGCCCTGATGGCCGAGGATGATCCCGCCCGTTGGGAAATCCGGGCCTTTGACGTGGCGGAGCAGCCCATCGGTGTCTATGTCGGGATCATCGATATAGGCGATCGTCGCCGCGACGACCTCGCGCAGGTTGTGCGGCGGGATGTTCGTCGCCATTCCGACGGCAATACCCGAGGAGCCGTTGACGAGCAGGTTGGGAAACCGCGCCGGCAACACGAGCGGTTCGCGACGCGACCCGTCGTAGTTGGGCGCGAAGTCGACCGTGTCCATGTCAAGATCGCGCAGCATCTCAGTGGCGATACGCGCGAGACGGGCCTCGGTGTATCTCATCGCAGCCGCCGGATCGTCGTCAACCGAGCCGAAGTTGCCCTGACCGTCGACCAACTCGTTGCGCATCGAGAACTCCTGCGCCATGCGTACGAGCGTGTCGTAGATCGCGGAGTCGCCGTGGGGGTGATAATTGCCCATCACCTCGCCGACGATCTTCGCGCACTTGGCGTAGGGCCTGGTGGGACCTAGACCCAGCTCGTTCATCGCGTACAGGACACGACGATGCACCGGCTTCAGACCGTCACGCACGTCGGGCAGGGCGCGCCCGACGATCACCGACATTGCATAGTCGAGGTACGCGGTGCGCATCTCCTCCTCGAGCGCGCGCGGTTCCACATTCCCCCCACCGATCACATCAGCCGACGCCATGACTCACCTCCCGACTACACATCTAGGTTCGCGACCGCCCGTGCGTTGTCCTCGATAAACGCACGCCGCGGCTCGACCTGATCGCCCATCAGCATCGAAAATATGCGGTCGGCGGACGCGGCGTCCTCGAGCGTGACTTGCGCCAACATGCGCGTCGCCGGCGCCATCGTAGTTTCGCCAAGCTGGTCGGCGTTCATCTCGCCGAGGCCCTTGAAGCGCTGCAGTTTGATCCCCTTCTGCGCGACGGTCATCACCGCGTCGCGCAGCGCCTCGAACGAGGGCGCGCTCTCGTGGGCGTCGCCAAGACGTACGTCGAACGCGGGGGTGCCGGCGAGCTCCACCAGCTGGGCGTGGACGCGCGCGAGCTGGCGGTACTCCTGGGAGGCGAACAGCTCGCGCGTGATGCGATGAGTACGGGCAAACCCGGTGCTCGTTTCGACCGCCTTGACGCGCAGCTCGATGTCGTCCACGGAGAGCAGCTCGGTGGCGTGCGTCTCGCCCTCCAGCCCCTCGCGCGAGAGCAGCTTGACCGCGGCGTCGGGGTCGAGCGCCTGCTCACCAAGCAGCGAGGACTCCTCCAGGAACTGGACCATGTCGTGGCCGTGGACGGCGCGCAGCGAAGAGGCCCAGCCCTCGTACTGCTTGAGCAGACGGGTGAAGCGTTGCCAGCGTACCTCGGTGAGCTTGAACTGGCTGCCGTGACGGTCGAACACATCGAGCTTGTCCCACTTGTCCGACAGCAGAATGTCCTCCAGCTCTGAATCTTTCTCGATGTAGCGCTCGCGTGAGCCCTGCTTGAGCTTGTACAACGGAGGCTTGGCGATGTACACGTAGCCCGCCTCGATCAACTCCTGCATCTCGCGGAACAGCAGCGTCAGCGCAAGCGTGCGGATGTGCGCGCCGTCAACGTCGGCGTCAGTCATCAGGATCACCTTGTGGTAGCGCGCGTTCTCGATGTTGAACTCGTCGCGCACGCCTGTGCCGATCGCGGTGATCAGCGCCTGAATCTCGGTGTTCTGTAGAACCTTGTCGATGCGCGACTTCTCGACGTTGAGGATCTTGCCACGCAGCGGCAGCACGGCCTGGGTGTTGCGGTCGCGTCCCTGCTTGGCCGAGCCGCCGGCGGAGTCGCCCTCGACGACGAACAGCTCAGCCAGCGAGGGATCCTTGACTGAGCAGTCGGCGAGCTTGCCCGGCAACGTGGAGTTCTCTAGCGCCGACTTGCGGCGGGTCAGGTCGCGGGCCTTACGCGCGGCCTCGCGGGCACGCTGGGCCTGCA
This sequence comes from Solirubrobacteraceae bacterium, assembly GCA_049584155.1. GTDB lineage: Bacteria > Actinomycetota > Thermoleophilia > Solirubrobacterales > Solirubrobacteraceae > Palsa-744. The sequence continues at coordinate 16,953 of JBAUXH010000294.1, read as the reverse complement.
CCGACTTCATGATCACCGCGCGGGCCTCGCTCGGGTTCTCCTCCAGGAACTCCCCGAGCCCGGTGTTGACGATCGACTCGACGAAGCCGGCCATACCGGGGTTACCGAGCTTGGTCTTGGTCTGGCCCTCAAACTGGGGGTCGCGCAGCTTGACCGAGATCACGGCGGTTAGCCCCTCACGTACGTCCTCGCCGGAGAGGTTGTCCTCTTTCTCCTTGAGCAGGCCCTTCTCGCGCGCATAGCGGTTGAGCGTGCGCGTGAGCGCCGAGCGAAAGCCCGACATGTGCGAGCCGCCCTCGCGCGTGGCGATGTTGTTGGCGAAGGAGTGGATCGACTCCTGGTAGGAGGAGTTCCACTGCATCGCCACCTCCGCAGCGCCCTCCTCGGACTCGCCCGCGAAGAACACGACCTTGCGGTGAACCGTGTCCTTGTTCTCATTCAGATAGGAGACGAAGTCCTCGATGCCCCCCTCGTACTGGAAGGAGGCGGAGTGGCCCTCGCCACGCTCATCGACGATCGAGATCTTCAGACCGCGCGTCAGGAAGGCCGTCTCACGCAGGCGCTCCTCGAGCGTGTGGAAGTCGTAGTCGAGCGTCTCGAAGATGTCGGCGTCCGCGAGGAACGTGACGGTTGTGCCCGTGGCGGCGCCGGAGGGTAGTTGCTCGCCCTTGCTCAACTCGCCCTGGGGAGCGCCGCGCGAGTACTCCTGACTCCAGGCATAGCCGTCGCGGCGAATCTCCACGAGCAGGCGTTCGGAGAGAGCGTTGACGACGGACACGCCGACGCCGTGCAGGCCACCGGAGACCTTGTAACCGCCGCCGTCACCGAACTTGCCGCCGGAGTGCAGCACGGTCAGAACGACCTCGACCGCCGGGCGGCCCTCCTTCTCCATGATTGCGACGGGGATGCCGCGGCCGTTGTCGGAAACCGTGATCGAGTTGTCGGGGTGGATCGTGACCGAGACCTCGGTGCAGTAGCCCGCCAGCGCCTCGTCGACGGAGTTGTCCACGACCTCGTAGACAAGGTGATGCAGGCCCATGACGCCGGTCGAGCCGATGTACATGCCGGGGCGCTTGCGGACGGCCTCCAGGCCCTCCAGTACCGTGATGTCCTGTGCATCATAGCCGGCGTCTACGCCCGCTGAGGTGTTGCTGACGCCCGCGGCGGGGTCCTCCTCGGGGTTATGTGCGGGGGCGCTGTCGGCTGTAGCCAATCTGATCCTTCGATGACATGCGAACGCCCCGGAATCCAGGGCGCTCAGACGGTGGTCCGGGGCGAAATATGCTGTGCTCAGATAATAGCACAAGCGGCCCCCGGACCGGGCTGTGAAGATTCACAAAATCCCTGCAAAATGGCATAAATTATGAGAGGCTGCAGCGATCGTGCGTGACCGCGCTCAGACGCTGCGGCAGCGCAGCTGACGGAGGGTGTCCTTGCCGAGCTCGGCGTTTAGGCGTCCGATTAGCTCGGGGCCCATCAGATCGAGCTCCTGCGCCCACACGGCAGCCTCGCAGACCACCGTGAGAACGCCGTCTCGCTCGGTGCTCGGGTGGGCGGATGCGGCGATCGCTGGACCGAGGACGCGCTCCCATATCTCCTGCACCCGCGCAAGCGTGGTCGCAGGCGCGAGGTCGGCCGTGAACGCTTGCACGGGCACCCCCAGCCGCCGAGGGGCGAGCCTGCTCATGGACGATCACTCCGGTGGCCCGCACGTTTTGGTCTCACGCCGCGAGCGCCTCTTGAAGAACCGCACCGGGAGAGACGCGCAGGCGCGTGACTGCCGCTCCCGCACCGCCGGGTACATGGGCCAGGTCGGTGGTGGCGATGACGCTTTGTCCGCCCATGGAGAGCTCACGCGCGAGTAGCTCGCGGCGCTCGACGTCGAGCTCACTCATCACGTCGTCGAGCAGCATCAGCGGCATCCGATCGCGCTCGCGAGCGAGCACCATGCGCTCGGCGAGCAACAGCGCGAGCAGGGCGATCCGTTGCTCGCCCTGCGAGCCATACAGACGCAGCTCGCGTCCGTCGCGCAGGAGCGCCAACTCGTCCCGGTGCGGTCCGTGGCCGGAGAATCCACGCTGCAGGTCGCCGTCCAGGCGCTCGCGCAACTCGACCACCAGGGTCTCCTCGTCGGTGGCGCGGGTGCGCGGGCGATACTCCAGGCGCGCCTCCCCGGTGAGACCGAGTTGGGAGGCCCGCTGGGCGAAGGGTTCGGCGAGCAGGTCGACGGCGCGGGCGCGGGTGTCTCGCAGGGCGAGCGCATGCCGGGCCAACTGCAGATCCCAGGTTGAGATGTTCTCGCGCGCGAGAACACCGGAGCGGATGCGCGCGAGGAGAGCGTTACGTTGGGCCAGTACCCTGGCGTACGCGCGACGGTCGGCGGCACGCAGTGGCCAGAATCCCGCCACGACCTGATCGAGATGCGCGCGGCGGACGCTGGGCGGTCCCTTCAACAACTCCAGGCGGTCGGGCATGAACACGCTCAACAACGGACGGTCCTCGACGTCGAGCAACCGCTCGACGGGCGCCCCATCCGCGCTCATGCGCTTGGACTCTCCCGGCTGGAACCCTACGCTCAACTCATGATCGCGGGCGCCGTCGCTGAGTCGAACGCTGACGCGGGCGGCGCCCTGCCCAAAGCGCACCAACTCGCGCTCGTTGCGCGTTCGCGGCGAGCGCCCTGTGCAACCGAAGTAGATCGCCTCCAGCAGGTTGGACTTGCCCGCGCCGTTGGGGCCATGCACGACGGTCAGGCCCTCCCCGAGGGATGCCTCGGCACGGGTGTAGGTGCGGAAGTCGCGCAGCTGCACGCTGACGACACGCATATACAGGCCTAGACGTTCAGGCGAATGGGCATGATCAGGTAGACGAAGTCTCCCGAGTCGGGGGATTCGATCAAACCGGGGCGCAGCGGGCTAATTAGCTTCAGCACAAGCTCATCGGACTCGACGCTTTCCAGCCCGTCACGTAGGAACTCGGGGTTGAAGCCGATCTCAAAAGGCTCGCCTTTGAACGGCACTGGGATCGTCTCTGAGGCCTCACCGACGTCAGGGGTCTGTGCCGAGATCGTCAACTCCCCCTCGCCGAAGCCGAGGCGCAGCGGAGTGTTCTTCTGAGCAAGCAGACTGATGCGACGCACGACGTCTCCGAGCTCGGTGCTAGCGATGCGTAGCTCGTGCTCGACCGACTCCGGGAGCAGTTGTCGGTAGTTCGGGAACTGGCCGTCGATCAAGCGCGAGGACAAGACGACATCTCCCAGCTCGAAGATCACCTGGTTCTGCCCGACGCTGACCGATAGCGACTCGGCGGTGTCTTGCTGAGCGATGCGAGCCAGCTCTTGCAGAGCGCGGGCCGGAATGTTCGCCTCTAGTGCTCCCTGCAAGGGCGCTTGTAGTGTCGACTCCTTGACCGACAGGCGGTAGGAGTCAGTGGCGACCATACGCAGCTGTTGTTCGGAGGCCGACATCAGGATGCCGGTGAGCACTGGCCGAGTCTCATCCCGAGAGGCCGAGCGGGCTACCTGAGAGACAGTCTGCACGAATGCGGCCGTGGGCAACGTGATGCGTGTCTCTGGAGAAGGCGCCGGTAGGGCCGGGAAGTCCTCCGAGCGGAGTGTTCGTAGATGAAAAGTGGCAGAGCCACAGATAAGCTCGACGTCTTGCTCGGCGGGGCGCAACTCCAGTGTCAGGTTGTCCGCCGGTAGAGTTCGGACCACGTCGAGAAACAGTCGCCCGGGAAGCACGACAGCACCGGGGCGCTCGACCTCGGCCGACAGCGGGACACAGAGGCCGATCTCAGTGTCCGTGGCAAGTAGCTCGGGTGTTTTACCCTCATTTGCGGAAACCATGACCCCGGACAACGCCTGCACGGCGCTACGCGTCGAGGCAACTCGCGTAGTGGTTTGAAGCTGAGTCAACAGATTTGCGGTGGAGAGAGATAGCTTCACTGATGCACCTAGGATTAGATAGAAGTCAGTAGGGCCTGTGGATATGTGGCGATGAGTGTTCCCTGGCTTGTGTAGGTGGAAAGCAGCTTGGCACTGCTGTGGATGAAGCTGTGCAGTGTTTCAGGCGGAGCGGTCATTGTGCGTGCTAGCGCTGGGTATCGGCGCCGCTGCGTAGGGATGTCAGGAGGTTGTCCACAAGCTCGCGTGTATCGATGTCGCTGGCTATGCGCTTGGCGGTCCGGCGATGCGCATGCAAAACGGTCGTGTGGTCCCGCCCCCCGAACTGCCGGCCGATTGCTGGCAGCGATTCATCGGTGAGCTCTCGTGCTAGATACATGGCGATCTGCCTAGGCCAGGAGACGCGTGTCGCGCGTGAGGTCGAGAGTAGTTCATTGGGCGTCAGCCCAAACCGCTCGCAAGCCGCCTCGGTTATGTCGCCGATCGATGGTGGCCCATGGCGAGTGGGATGTTGTGAGGAGCTGGGATAGAGCCCATCGAGGACCTCGCGCGTCAAGTCGGCGCTCAACGGACGGCCGGTCAAGGAGCTGTATGCGACGACTCGGATAAGGGCACCCTCGATCGCACGGACATTGTCGCGGACTCGCTCGGCGATCAACCGCAACGGCGACTCGTCGACGAGGTCGAGATCGTCGTGCTGGGCGCGCTTGCGTAGGATCGTCATGCGCGTGGCGAGGTCGGGGGCCTGTATGTCGGCCACGAGACCAGCCTCGAAGCGCTCGCGTAGACGGTCCTCCAGCGCCTGCAGGTCACGGGGTGGGCGATCTGAGCTGAGCACGATCTGCCGGCCGCAGTCATACAGAGCGTTAAACGTATGAAAGAACTCCTCCTCCGTGCGCGCCTTGCGCTCGAGGAACTGGACGTCATCGACGAGCAGCACATCGACGTGGCGGAAGCGCGCCTTGAATGCCTCGGTATTCCGTCCCGAGAGGGCGCCGAGGAACTCGTTCGTGAACGCCTCGCCAGTCGTAACACGGACGGCCAGGCTTGGGTTGTGCGCGATCAGCAGGTCGGCGATCGAGCTGAGTAGGTGGGTCTTGCCGACACCTGGTGGTCCGCAGATGAACAGTGGGTTGTAGGCCTGTCCGGGCATCTCCGCCACGGTCAGCGCCGCCGCGTGCGCCAGGCGGTTGCAGTCGCCGATCACGAACTGGTCGAACGTCAGCTTGGGATTCGGGAGGGAATCGGCCTGCGCCACGTGCGTAGGTGCGCCAGGGCCGTGTGCGGCGGGGTGGCTTGGCGATCGTCGTCCTGCGGGCTCCCACGACGCGTCCTTGTGGGTCTGCTCGCGCGTACGGGTATCGGCATCGGTATCGCTTCGGCCGGGCACTGCGCTGCCGGGGACGAGCTCGATCGTCACCTCGTCTCCCATCACGCTCGTGACGCAGGCCTGCATGACGCGTCCGAACCGATCTCGCACCCACCCATGAGCTTGCGCCGGGGTCTCGATCTGCAGGTGTCCATGGGACAGTTCGCGAACCCTCAGGGGCTCGAGCCAGATGCGATATGTCTCCTCGCCGACGGCGCCCGCAAGCTCAGCCTGCACGCGTGACCATATGTGCTCCAGCTCGGCGCTCACGGCAGCGTCAACCCGCTCCTCCTGGGAGAAAGATGATCGATTCTCTGGACGGAGGGCCCCGGAGGGCCCGGTCCGGCGACTATATCCGACACCCGCTCGCGCTCAGTCCGGGTACCCGCATTTGGCGAGAAAAACCGGCGCTGTTGTACGTGACAAACCCAGGCTAGTCGGCGAGGCGGAGCAACTGGGCGCTGGTTATGGATCGCAGTCTGCGGTCGCGCGATCCTGTGCCTGCCGTGCTCGACTGTGGGCCGCCCACTGGTCGCGGGTAATGCTCAATGCCTGGCGCTGAAGCCTACGCTGACGCAGCCACCATGCCCACGCGAGGCAAATGAGCCCGAGAAGTACGTCTACCGCGATGAGCGCTGGAGATGGGTTTGGGCCGCTCGGAGAGAACGCCCACTTTCCTCTGATGGCGTTTACGAAGAAGCTCACGCCAAGCAGGAAGGGAATCCACCTGACAAGGACCAGCACGCGGCAGAGAGTACATGGGTTAGCGCTTCTTGACGCTCTGAAAAGCGGGATGCGCCGAGACCGCACGCTCAATCTCAGGCGTGATCTCGTACTCCTCGCCGTGACGGTGCCCTGGCGTAAGGTCAGGATGCTCCCGGAGCATGTTGCGCAGCGAGAGTCCGTCCAAGTCATGCTTCCGGGCCATATCTTCGGCGGACATCACCGGTTCGACCGCGAGCAGCGCGCGCAGCGCCTCCTCGGGGTCCAGGTCGATCTTGACCGGCTCGTCGCGCTCTGAAGGTGCTGACTTGGATCTCTCGCTGGTTGCGGATTTCTTTCGCTCAGCCATGCAAAACCGACGATAGCGCCCCATACAACGTCCGCTCGCTATGGCAGTTTTCGGGATGCAGGCCCCGGCTGCGCCCCTAACGGCAGATACCGGGCGCAGCCAGGGAAACCCCCAACAGACGGAGGTGATGGCTATGCCGCCGCCTCCTGAATAGGTAGTGCAGGCTGGCCTCGGTCTCATCCACCGGGGCCAGTTCTGTTTCCGCTTCTCCGTAAGCATACTGTCGCGCGAGACGGAAAAACTGTAGCGTGAGAGACTACTGGTGAACTACAGCAAGGCTACGCCAGGATGCCGCCACGACAGCGCAAGCGGGAGCGGGAGACGAGCTCGATCAGGATCGACTCGACCGCGCACGCACACCTCAACACTCTGATAGATGCTCTAGAACCAGAGGGACTTCCGAGCTACGTCAACCAGACCGATGCGGTGTCGGCCCTGGTGCTATTCGCAACCCCTCAGCAGCTCGCTTGGATGCTCGCTGCCTACTTCCGCGCTACTGGTGGACTACTGGCGGACGACACGGTTCCGCCGGACGACGAGGTACAAAGCTCCTGACGACGAATACCAGCGGGAGATCCAACCCGCGCGAAAACGCCCGGCGGCGCACCAACACGGAGCCGACCGGACCACATAGGCTACGAATGTGCGCCCGGTGGGACTCGAACCCACACGGCAACCAGCGGACCGGGACCTTGGCAGACCATCGATCCTGACTGGCATATGCCACACGGCTTAAAAGGCCGGCGCGTCTACCAGTTCCGCCACGGGCGCAACAACCATCCTCGGTTGCGCACCGGACGGATTGGCGGGAGCTCCCGTTAGCCTACGCCTCGGCGGGTTCCCGGTACATCAGCCTCCGGCCACCCGTGCGGCTGACGAGCAGGCCGATCCGCTCGGTATCGCTGAGCTTGCACGTCGTGAACCGGAAGTCGAACTCGGCGAGGTAGCGGTGCAGGTGCTCGCGCGAGACGTGATGGAAGGTCCCATCAAGGCTCCGCTTGAGCTGCGAGAAGTAGGTCTCTGCGTGATTGGTGGTGACATCCTGGCGCACGTACTCGCCAGCCTTGTGATCGACCGTCGAGTGCGCGGCGAAGGGTTCCGCGAGCGTCTGATACTGCATCCCAGAGTCGGTGTGCAGGTGCGCGCGCTTTGTATTGATGTTGGCTTGGAGGATCGGCTTTAGATTCTCGGCGCGGACGTTCGGGATCGCCTGCGAGCGGACTTCGCCTGTCTCGCGGGAGACGAGCGCGACGATCGGCGTCTTGTCGGTCGCGCCCTGGAGGCGGTCTTTCTTTGAGCGCTTGTGGCCGTGGCGGTTCTTCGGCGTGCCGCCATACCACGTCTCGTCCACGATGACGCGGCCTGACAGCAGCCCGGCCATGGGTTCACGCTTCATAGCCTCCCTGAGCCGGTGCATGAGGAACCAAGCCGTCTTGGCCGTCAGCCCGTACTTGCGCTCGACCTCTCGGGCGCTGATCCCATTCTTCGCCGAGCAGGCGTCGAAGATCACCAGCAGCCAGATACGCAACGGGATTTTCGAGCCGTGGAAGATCGTGTTGGTCGTGGCCGAGAACTGCTTGCGGCAGTCCGCGCACTTCCAGACGCGGCGTTCGCTGGTCGAGCCGGTCCGGGTCTTGCGAGCGGTGCCATTCTTCGGCGTCAGGAAATAGTGCTTGCGCACCGACCCGCAATGCGGACATACCTGCTGGTCGCCCCAGCGCATTTCCTCAAGCACACGGTAGGCGTCTCCTTCGGTGCGGAGCTTGTCCGCGAGGGAAAGGAAGCTGACCTTTGCCATACCAAAACCCTACCGAGTCGGTCTGGGTTTGTCAAGTACAACAGCGCCGAAAAACCCACGCCCGCTGATCGGTCCTATACTTCTGCGCTGGGCCGTCGCCCGCCGACGGTGTCTGATCCGAGCGGTCGTGGCAGGAACACGGCGCCCGGCGGAGAACGAGGAAGATGAAGCGCACCTACCAACCAAAGAAGCGCAAGCGCGCCCGTGCTCACGGGTTTCGCGCCCGCATGGGCTCTCGCGCCGGACGGCTGACACTTAAGCGCCGCCGCGATAAGGGCCGCAAGCGCCTGTCCGCGTAGGGAGAATGGCGGCGATGGCGTGCTCGCGCGCGACCGAGCCGAACGGGCGATGAGGGCACGTACCCAAGCCGGCAGCCGACGTCTGTCGCGTAGCGCCGAGTTCGAGCGGGTCTACCGGCAGGGTCGCTCGACCGCGAACCGCTACCTGGTGCTCTACACCTTCCCGAACCCCTCCTCACGCCGTGCACGGCTGGGATTGTCGGTGTCGCGCAAGGTGGGTGGCGCGGTCGAGCGCAACCGCGTCAAGCGTCTGCTGCGCGAGGTGTTCGCGCAGACCGAGCACGAGCTCGGCCCTGAGCAGGACATCGTCGTCGTAGCCCGCCCGGAGATCCGCGAGCTGGCCGAGCGCGAGGGGCTAGACGGGGTGGGCGCCGCGTTCGGCGAGCTGATCGATCGCGCGCGCCTACGCGATCGCGGCGGGTCGGGCGACGCTGAGGTGAGCGGGACGGAGAGCTCCTCATGAGGGTGATGGCTTCCTCGCCGCCCGAGACGTCCCCGAACGTGTTCGCGCGGGCTGTACGCGCTGTGGTGCTCGCTCCGATCGTCGTCTACCAAAGGGCGATCTCGCCGGCGTTGCCCAGACGGTGCAAGTACGAGCCGACGTGTTCACGCTATGCGGTAGACGCGATCGGCTCCTACGGCATACTTCGAGGCGTCGTGCTCGCGAGCTGGCGCGTGCTCAGGTGCAACCCGTGGAGCGACGGCGGGTACGATCCCGTGCAGGCCCAGCGAATGTTCAAGGCCCGTGTGCGCGCGGGTGGCTGAGCGGATGCGGGTCGAGCAGCGCCGTAACCGCGCGGATGGCGCGCGGTACCGCATCAGGCCCAGTAACCACCGGCACCACTCCCGAAAGACAGTCTCCACCCCGTCCTAACGCATGCCGATCTTCGCCAACATCATCGAGGAAGCCTTCTCGCCATTGATCAACCTGTTCGAATCGATCATGGTGTTTATCCACGCGCACCTGGTCGGCGGCAGTTGGGGCCTGGCGATCGTCGGGCTGACGATCCTGACCAGGGCCGTGCTCGTCCCGCTGACGTTCAAGCAGCTGCGCTCGATGCAGGAAATGCAGCGGATGGCGCCTGAGATCAACAAGCTGAAAGAGAAGTACAAGGACGACAAACAGCGCCAGCAGCAGGAGATCATGAAGTTCTACCAGGAGAACAAAATAAATCCCCTGGCCTCCTGCCTGCCGTTCCTGCTGCAGCTGCCGGTGTTCATCTCGCTCTTCTACATGCTGCGCACGGACCTCAAGTTCGACATCTGCGGCCAGCAGCTACGCGAGTACTACACGCGCGAACTGCACCGCCCGATCACGAAAAACAGCCAGATCCCCGAACACGCGGTCAAAGTCGCCGGCCACACCGTCAAAGGCCTGACTGAAGTGGGCTGCAACGTCGTCGCGCCGGGCTCGGCGAAGTTCCTGTTCATTCCCGACATCACCTACAAGGCCACGGGCGCCGTGCTGGTTGTGCTGATCGCCGTCTACATCGGCTCACAGATCGCCTCCACGTTGATGGCCACGGCCACGGCAGACCCCAACCAGCGGCGCATGATGCTGCTGCTCCCGCTTGTCATCGTCGCGTTCCTCTTCCGGTATCCCGCCGGACTGCTGGTGTACTGGATCACCACCAACCTGTGGACGATCGGGCAGCAATACTTCATCAAACAGCGCATGGGACCGGCTCCGGCCAAGCCCACGGACACAGACGCTGGCGGGTCGGAATCGCCCAACGGTAAGGCCAAGGCGCCGCCCAAGGCCGCCCTCGCCGGAGCCGCCGCCGGTGTCAGTAGTGGCTCCTCCCCGCCGCCACCTCCCCGCAGGAAGAAGAAGCGCTCAGGTAGGCGACGATGAGCGCTCCGGAGTTGGGCGGAGATGGCGCGGACCTGGACGACGAGGAGCCGGCGGAGGTGCTCGAAGATCTGCTCGCGGAGATCGCCGACGGCCTCGACCTTGACGTCGAGATCGATGTGCAGGAGAGGGATGGCCTGCTGAGGGGAAATCTGCGCGGCGACGATGTCGGCCTGTTTATCGGCCGTCGCGGCCAGACGATCGACGCGGTTCAGCACCTCGCGCAGCGGATCGTCTTTCACGAGGGACCATCCGGCGTGCGGATCGTGATCGACGCCGATGGTTACCGAGAGCGTCGCGCCGAGGCGTTGCGCGCCGATGCCGATGACGCAGCCGAGGAGACTCTCCGTACGGGCCGTCCGGTGGAGATGGATCCGATGCCGGCCTCAGAGCGACGGGTCGTGCACGAGCACCTGCGTGACCGCGGCGACGTGGAGACGCACAGCGAGGGCGATGAGCCCGAGCGGCGCCTCGTGGTCTCCCCGCTCTCTGATTGACGCCGGGAGGCGGTAGGCGCGGTCGAAGCGGTGTGTTTCACGGAAAACATATGTGGCTGAGCAGGTGTGGAGTGTTTCACGGAAAACACATGGACCTGTCCTACTACGGTGGCGCGCGATGACGTCCTTCCCCAACGTGGGCCTTGTGGCCCACGATCTCAGCCAGGGACAAGTGGCTCAACTCGGGGCGCTGCTGGAACTGATCGAGTCCGACGAGCACGCCCCAACAACGGTACGAAGCGCCGAGCGTGCCATCGACGTTCACGTCGCCGACTCGCTGACGGCGCTGGATCTCGACCCGATTCGCTCCGCAATACACATCGCGGACCTCGGTTCGGGTTCGGGGTTTCCGGGCCTTGCGCTCGCAGTCGCCCTGCCTGGCGTCGAGGTCGCGCTGGTGGAGAGCCAACGCCGCAAGTGCGATTTCTTGGAGCGGGCCCGCGCGCTCGCGGAGATCGAGAATGCGCTGGTCGTCTGCTCGCGCGCGGAGGAGTGGAGCGAGGGTCTGGGGCACAATGACGTGGTCGTGGCACGCGCACTGGCAGCGCAAACGGTGGTTCTCGAGTACGCGGCGCCCCTGTTGCGAATAGGGGGTGCGCTGGTGGACTGGCGCGGTCGCCGCGACTCGGCGCAGGAGGCGGAGGCGGCCTGCACGGCCGAGCAGTTGGGCATGCGCCTGCTCGAGATACGCCACACCGAACCGTACGAGGGCGCGCGCGACCACCATCTGCACGTTTTCGAAAAGGTCGCCGAGACCCCTTCGCGCTTCCCCCGTCGGGCGGGCGTGGCTCGCAAGCGGCCCCTTGGTTGTTGATAGCTTCCGCTCGGTGGGCACGATTTATGCGATCGCCAACCAGAAGGGCGGGGTCGGTAAGACGACGACCGCGGTGAACGTCGCCGCGTGCATCGCCGAGGCCGGGTATCGGACGCTGCTGGTCGACGTCGATCCGCAGGCGAACGCGACGGTGGGCCTTGGCGTCGCCCGCACGCAGTCGCCCGGGTTGTATGAGGTGCTGACGGGCGAGGCGATGGCGGCAGAGGCCCTGACCGAGGGAAGCGTGCCCGGGCTGCAGGTTTTGCCGGCGGGCGCCGGTCTGGCCGGCGCCAACGTGGAGCTGCCCCGCATCGAGGGGTTCGAGCAGCGACTGCGCGAGTGCCTGGAGCCCCTGCGGGCGCAGTTCGAGTACATCCTGCTCGACTGCCCTCCCTCCCTTGGGCCGTTGACCGTCAGCGCTCTGGTCGCGGCCGACCGGGTGATCGTGCCCGTGCAGACAGAGTATTTCGCTCTGGAGGGACTCGCGGGACTGCTCGACACGCTGGCACTGGTGCGGCGCGAGCTGAACCCGCGCCTGACGGTGGCGGGGATGCTGCTGACGATGCACGACTCGCGCACGCGACTGGGACGGGATGTCGAGCGCGAAGTGCGCGAGCACTTCCCGGACCTTGTGTTCGACACGGTAATCCCTCGCAACGTGCGCGTCGGCGAGGCCCCTAGTTATGGGTTGCCGGTGACCCACCACGATCCCCACAGCGCGGGCGCAGAGGCATATTTCGAGTTGGCCAAGGAGGTGGCTGCCCGTGGCTAGGCCGAAGCCGGGGATGGGACGAGGTCTCGATGCGATCCTTTCGGTCTCGACCGAGGGAGCCGTAACGCGCGACGAGGAGCTGCGCGAGCTACCGGTTGACCTAATCGCGCCCAATCCCACGCAGCCCCGTAGGCGCTTCGACCAGGAGGGGCTGCAGGCGCTCGCGGGATCGCTTGGCGAGCGAGGGGTATTGCAGCCCGTGCTGGTGAGACCTAAGCCCGGCGGCACCTATGAGCTCGTGGCCGGCGAGCGACGCTGGCGCGCAGCGCAGATAGCCGGTCTCACCACGATCCCCGCGCTGGTGCGCCCACGTGATGACGCTGAAGCGCTGGAGCTGGCGCTGATCGAGAACATGGCCCGCGAGGACCTCAGCCCGATCGAGGAGGCCCGGGCCTGTGCGGCGCTGGTCGAGGAGCTTGGGCTCACCCGCGAGGAGGTCGGCCGGCGCGTCGGCCGCGGGCGGGTGGCGGTCAGCAACCTTGTTCGGCTGCTGGACCTGCCCGACGAGGTGATCGAGCTGCTGCAGGAGGGTGCCCTGAGTGAGGGCCATGGCCGGGCGCTGCTGCTAGCCCAGGATCACGGCGCCCGTTCCCGACTGGCGCGATCGGCGGTGCAGGAAGGGTGGTCGGTGCGGACCGTCGAAGCGCGCGCGCGGGAGGATAACGCGAGCGCCGGTACGGGACAGCGCCACCCCGCCAGGCGAACCCCGACCGCTGGAAATGCCCACCCAGACCAGGAACAGGCTGCGCGGGAGATCGCCGATGCGCTCGGGGCGGCACTGGGCGCGGAGGTCCAGGTCAAGCCGTTGCGCGACGGCGGATACCGCGTGGAGATGGAATTCGCCACGCCCGAGGAGGCGCTCGAGCTTGCGCGGCGGCTGCGGCCGCGTGCGGTGGTGTAGGCGCTTCCCGGACCCTGCCATGCGTTGCATGTGCGGCGGCCCACCTGAGGCGGCGTTTGTTCAATGCCCAAGCGGCGCGACCGCTAGAATCCCCGCCCGCGGGCGATTAGCTCAGATGGTTAGAGCGCTTCTCTGATAAGGAAGAGGTCCCAGGTTCGAGTCCTGGATCGCCCATCGCTCGCATGCGCGCCAAACGCCGGCAGAGAGCCCTGCACGAGGGGGCGAGTCCGCTGTGGGGAGATGTTCGCGACCGACCCCTTGGCCACTCGGCGCTCCTACGCGATCGGAACGGGCGTTCTGTCTGCGATCAACCGCCCGGCGTCCTCTACCGAGAGCGGTCGACTCAGCAGATAGCCCTGGGCAAGATCGCAACCGACGCCCTCCAACGTGGCCAGCTGACCGGGACGCTCCACGCCCTCGCCGACCGTTACGAGCGAGAGGGTGTGGCCGATGCCGATCATGGCTTCAAGAAGCCCGCGTGCCCGCGCATCGTGACTGCTGGCGGCGACGAAGCTTCTGTCGACCTTGAGGATGTCGACGGGGACCCGTCGCAGGTACGCAAAGGAAGCGTACCCCGTACCGAAATCGTCGATAGCGATACGGACGCCGAGGCGCTTGAGTGCATGGAGGGCCTCCACCACGGTGCGCGAGTCCTCGACAAGCGCGGTCTCGGTGATCTCAAGCACAACACGCCCGGGGTCGATTCCGGCGCTTCCGATCGCGTTCTTCACGTCGGTCACGAGGCTCGGCGCCTTCAGCTGAGCCCCGGACACGTTGATCGAAATGCTCAGCCGGCGGGCCGCATAGTCCAGCGAATCCCAGGCTACGGCTTGCCCCAGCGCCTCTCGCAACACCCACTGCCCCAGTGGGACGATCAACCCGCTCTCCTCGGCGATCGGGATGAACTGATCCGGTCCCATCAATCCGTGAGTCGGATGATTCCAACGTACGAGCGCCTCGAACCCCGTCAGCTGCCCGCCGGCCACCGCGAACTCTGGCTGGTAAAGCAGCGACAGCTCGTCGTGGTCGAGCGCGCGGTGCAGGTCGGCCTGCAGGCGATACCGCTCGCGGGCCTGCTGATGCATGCTGCGCCGGAACAGCTGCACGGCGTCTCTTCCGCCGGCCTTCACCGCGTACATCGCGACGTCGGCGTCGCACAGCAACTGCTCAAAGCTCGTCGTCTTCGCCGAGCCGCACGCCACACCGACGCTGAATGTGATGCTCTGCTCGGTTTCCCCGAGAACGAACTTGGGCCCAATCGCCTCGTGCAGACGCTCGGCGATCGCGACAGCGTCCTCGACGGTGTTGACCGCATCGACAAGAACCACGAACTCATCGCCGCCCATGCGCGCCACGGTGTCCTCCGGGCGCGCGGCCTCCTGAAGGCGTAGCGCGAGGGTTCGCAAGAGCTCGTCGCCGGCCTCGTGACCATGACTGTCGTTGACGCGCTTGAACGCGTCGACGTCGAGGGCGATGATCGCGATTTTGCTCGCGCGACGCAGCGAACGCGCAAAGGCCCGTCCGGCCCGGTCGTTCAGCAGCGCACGGTTGGCCAGGCCGGTCAAAGGATCGTGGAACGCCTGATGACGCAGCTGTTCGGCGAGGGCGCCCAGCTCCACCGTGCGCTGCTGCAGGTCGCGGGTGAGCGCGTCGTTCTCATACGTCACCGTCAGATACAGCACCGCGCAAAGGGTGAGCACGACTCCGACGATCACAAGCAGCGGTCCCCACGGGCCAAGGCTGCCGGTCGCCAGCCAAACGATCGGCATCGCAAGAATGCCGGCCGCTGCCGGCAGGAACGGAAGCGCGACGAGGACCGGCCTGGCCCTGTGCTCACCCTCGCTCGGCCTCGGGCCGCGGGAGTCGAGCGCCGCGAGCGCGATCAGCGCGAAGCCCGCCACCCAGCCGGTGTCCAGACCCGTGACACCCGGGAACGTGGAATCCACGGCATTCAGGTACCAGAACGCGGAATCCGCCACGGCCAGGCAGACGATCCCGAGACCCAGCAACGTGAGCCCTCGCGGCGGTTCCCGCCCGCCGCGCACGGCGACGAACAGCACGGCCCCCAACGCGACCGCGTCGAGCGTTGGATAGGCGAGGTTGACCGCTTCGCTGAACATCGACGCGGTGCCGTCTGCAACGACCGGTCCGATGAGCAGGACCCAGCTGAACAGGAAGAATCCGCCGGCGATGAACAGACCCTCCGTCACCGCCCGCAGCTGCGACAGGCGCCCGGCCGGAGTCTGCACCATCCCCAACAGGCCACACACGATCAGCGCCGGAAACAACAAGAACGCGCCGTCCAACGGTGAGGGCGTCGGCGGGGAGACGCCGAACCCGCTTTCCCAGACGGTCCATCCTGCCTGCCCCAGCGCCCAGGCCCCAGCGCCCGCGGCGATAAACGACCACACGATCCAGCCGCGCCCCCGAACGCCGCCGGCGGCAGTGTGTGCGGCGTGCTCGCGCCTTACGCGAATCCCACACGCGATCGCGGCCAGCGTGGCGGCCAGCGTCTCGCCGACGTTGTCAAACGCGGTCCAGCCCGAAGCGTCCCCGGCATTGATGGTCGTGAGCAGCCCAAACACGCCGACGGCCACCAACACGGGCAACCACAGCGGCCGTCCCCGCCCCGGCGGGCGCGCTTGATGTGGATGGCCTCTGAATGATCGCCCCATGAGAATTTCCCGGACGTCGAGGCGCCGCCCTACGGCCGCACGTCCTGTTTATGCGTATCGGTTCGAGCCGGCGATTGCCTGAGCGCTTTCCCGCGGCTGGCTCGGGGCCGGCGAAACCTGGCCGACTGCAGGAGCGAAGGGCGCTAGCGTTTCTTCTTGTGCCCTGACCGTTTCGCGGGATGCGGCAGCCTGATCTTCAGCGGCGCGAGCTTCGCTGTGGCCTTCGGCCCCGGCAGCATGTTCTTCCCGCCTTCGGCGGCGATCGTCGCCGTGAAGCTCTCGAACGGCAGCACGTTGATCAGCTGGGCGCTGCGGCTGTGTGGCTTGCGGAAGAACGTCTGCAAACGCCCATCGCTGCCGTGGACCACGATCTTGTACGCCCCCGCGCCCGCGACCGCCCCCCAGGTGATCGCAGCGGTCGTGCCGTGTCGGACGATCCGCGCATGGTGGGGCTTGGCGGGGCGGAACGCTCCGGGCGCTGTGTAGCGGCCGACCGTCAGTTCGCGCACCGCAGCGCCTTCGCCGTTCAGCAGGTAGGCGTATATCTTGCGCGAGCGTCCGAGCGCTTCCTGCGGGCTGAAGGACAACGTCCCCTTTGCCTTGGCGACGGTTCCGAGCACGTGCGTGCTGTCGCTGCCCCGTTCGACGAGCTGCACCTTCGTGCCGGCCACGAAGTGGGCGATCTTGTAGGCGAGCGACCATTTCGGTCCGTGTCCGTGATGGACCTTCACCTTCACCACGGCCGGCGCCACGTCTTCGGCGAATTCGACGCTCGCGACCGGCGGAGCCCCGGCCGCCGGCTGGACGCGCCACCTGCCGCCCTTCGGATGGCGCAGCAGCACCAGCACCTGATGCGGGTCGGGCGCGACCGCGCTCATGAACTGCCCAGGCACGGTCACGAGATGGCCCGCCGTCGCGGGCGTCGCGTAGGTCTGCCCGCCCGGGCCGGTGAGCGTCACCACCGGCGTGCCCGACGAGGACGTGATGCGCAGCTCTTGGC
>JBAUXH010000293.1:0-5578 GCA_049584155.1 Solirubrobacteraceae bacterium | reverse complement strand
CCTCGCCCCGCAGGTTGCGCCGCCGGCGCTCCTCCAGCTGGCCGGCCGCAAGGATGTGGGCGCGATGCTCGTCCAGGCGCTCCACCAGCTCGGGGACGCCCGTGCCATGCGCGGCCTCGGTCTTGACGATCGGCACGCGCCAGCTGCCGCGCACCTCCTCGGGTGAGCGATCGAGGTTGGCGAGCGAGAGCACACCGCGGATCTCGCGCACCATCGTGTCGGTCAGCGGGTGGTCGGCCTTGTTGATCACGATGATGTCCGGGATCTCCATCACGCCCGCCTTCAGCGCTTGGATTGAGTCGCCCGAGCCGGGCATCAGCACGAGCACGATCGTGTCGGCGTGGTCGATGATGTCGATCTCCGCCTGACCCACCCCCACCGTCTCCACGAACACGTCCTCGCGTCCTGCCGCGTCGAGCAGCAGCGCCGCCTGCAAAGCGGCCTCCGACAGCCCGCCGAGCGCGCCGCGGTTGGCCATCGAGCGGATGAACACGCCCGGGTCGAGGAAGTGCTCACCCAGGCGGATGCGATCGCCCAGCAACGCGCCCTGCGTGAACGGCGAGGAGGGATCGATCGAGAGCACGCCCACGGTGCGCCCGGCTTCGCGCCGCACCTTCGTAAGCGCGCCGATCAGCGTGGACTTGCCGACCCCCGGCGGCCCCGTGAGGCCGACCACCGCGGCCGCGCCGGTATGCGGATAGACCTCGCGCACGAGCTCCCAGCCCTCGGGACGATCATCCTCCACGAGTGAGATCGCACGCGCCAGCGCGCGGCGGTCGCCCGCGAGCAGGCGTTGGGCGAGGTCGGTCTCGGTCATCGCGCGCGCAATCATCGCAGGGCGACGTTCAGCCGGACCCGCACGCGCAACCCTTACGATCCCGCGCGATGGAGCCACCGCTCACCGCGCCCACAGTGCAGGCACCCGTCGAGGAGATCGCAGACGCCCTGCGGCGCGCGCCCGAACCCTTGCACGGTGGACCGTTGACGCTGTTGCGGTTCATGCGCGCGAACAACATGCTCAACCGCCACTACGCGCGGTTGCTCGTGCGCTACATGCGACTCAAGCTGCGCTACGGCCGCCGCCTGCAGACGGACGGGATCTGCTTCGTCTGTCCGGGAGTGCACCTGGAGATCGGGCGGCGCGCGACGCTGCGGATCGGACGCTGGGCGTGGATCGGCGATGGCAGCAAGATCCGCGTGCACGAGGGCGAAGTGTCGATCGGGGCGAAGACCGTGATGGGCCAGGAGTGCACGATCTCCGCCTACCAGCACGTCGAGATCGGGCGCGAGTGCATCGTCGCCGACCGCGTGATGCTGATCGACTTCGACCACGGCGTCGTCGAGGTCGAGCGACCGATCCGCCTGCAGGGCATCTACAAGCGCGACGTCCGCGTCGGGCACAACGTCTGGATCGGCTACGGCGCCTGCATGCTGCGCGGGGTCACCGTCGGCGACAATTCGATCGTCGGCACGAACACCGTGGTAACCCGAGACGTGCCCGAGAACGCCGTCGTCGGAGGCTCACCCGCGCGGGTCATCCGCATGCGTGATGCACCGCAGCGGCTACGTTGGGAGTAAGCACTCCCACAAGGCACGCGTCAGCCTGTTTTTGATGTCTCGGTGGTGTCGCCTGGAGATATTGCGAACACACCGAGTAGGGCACCGCCGGCGGCCGAGGCCAACGCGATCAGGGCGTTCGCCGCCTGCTTGGTGGTGGTCGCGTAGTAGCAGCCCTGCTTTTCGATTTCTTTCAATGCCGAGCCGTGTCCCACAAAGCCCCCATGGGGGCAGACCACCGCGTGTATGACGCCGAGGCTGAGCAGGACCCCTAGTGTGAGCGCGACCGTGAACAGGATCAGCGGGACGAGGATCTTCGCTTCGGTGAAGATCGTCTTGACTGCACCGAGCCAACCCGCACTCCGCTGTGACGCCCTGGGTACGGCCTTTGCGGCCGCTTCGTGAGCGGCTTCGTGCACGGTAACGGCCGCCGCCAGCCCTTTGTCGCCCGACGCGCCTTCGGCTGCGGCTCGCTTGGCTTGCGTGAGCGCGCTCTGCTGCAACCCCACGGCCGCCGCGGCTGCATCGTGCCCACCTCCGGTTTCGCTCCAAGACGTGGCGATCGAGCTCAACCTCCATCTTTGGACTTTCAGCTGATCGCGACACGCCTCGATCTTCCGCAGAGCGCCTTCTGCGGCCGTCACTTCGTTGTCCGTGACTTCAGGTGAGCGTTTGATCTCTTCGGTCTTCAGCCGTGCCGCGCTGACGGCCGCGTTGTGTGTCCCGTAGCCCGCGGCGGACGGCGTCGCTTCCCTGCTGGCAGCCAGGCGAGGGGCGGGCACGAGGATGCCGACGAGGGCACCGCTCAGGGCACCGCCGATCGCCCATAGTTCCTTCGGCACGGCGTGCCCGAGCGCCGCGATCGTGCTCGCCCCGACGATCAAAACGACGAGCGCGGCGCCCACGCCGACGATCGCCAGCGCGTAAGCCGGTCGATCCCGTTTCTCCATCCTGGCGAGCCCCCGTGGTCGTTCTCGCAACCTGCCCGTCGTAGCGACGAGACGGGAAGATAACTATTGACAGCTATGTAGGCAAATCCTGCCCAACGGGATGATGCATATCATGAATGGCGTGCAAATGCCGGCTGACATCTACGGAGCCAGCATCACCCAGGGATCGGCGCGCGCCGCGAGGTTGCGCACAGTGGCCGTGTCGGCGTCTGGCCCATCCGTGAGCGCACGATGTAGCTCTGCGCGATGCCCCTCGAAGCGCTCCTGCGCATAGGGCACGGCAAGACCACGCGCGATCATGAAGGCCCAATCGGAGGCCTGTAGCGCGAGCAACTCGCGCACGGCGGCGGAGCCGGCGCGCCCCTCGACGACGGCGGCGAGAGTCTGCAGTTCGCCCGCGCGCGCGGCGAAAGCCATGTCGGCGACCGTCGGCCCTGACCAGGTGGATAGGTCACTGTGAGCGCCCCAACTGCTCGCACCCCATTCGCCGTCATCGATCGGCGCGGGCTCGAAGCGATCAAGGGCATCGTCCAGGCACACGAGCTCAAGCCCCTGGGAGGCGCACTCCTCGATCACGCCCTCGAGCCAGTGAAGACCCTCATACCACCAGTGCCCGAGCAGCTCGGTGTCCAGGGCACAGACCGCGAGCCCACCTCCGGGCAGACCGTCGCCGTCGCGGCGCAGGCGCTCGCGGGTGCGGGACACGAAGTCGGCAGCGTGTTCGCGCGCGCGGGCGAGGGCCAGCTCGTGGTCGTAGGCGGCGCCGTCGTTGCGCCAGGGGTTGTGGTGGTGGACGGTATGACGGTGGTAGTCGCGGTAGGCGCCGTCGGCGGGGTAGCCGTCATCACTCCATACGAGCGAGATGGTGGCGCGGTCAATCCCGAACAGCGCGATGCCCGAATCGGACACGAGCGGTTGCAGATGTGTGCGCGCACCGAGACCGTGACGGCGCGTTAGCTCCACGCAGGTGCGGCGGACCCCAGCGGCGGCGAGGACCGGCTCCAGATGGGGCGCGTGGGCGCACTCGGGCAGCCAGAACCCTCCCCGCCAGCCGGCGTCGATGCGGTCCACGTGTGCAGCGATCCCGGCCTGCACCTGCAGACGCGCGCCGGCGTCGGTCGCGAGCAACGGCAGCACCGCGTGGGTGGCGGAGGACGTCCAGTGGGCATGCGGGGCGAATGCCCCTAGCAGGTCTCCCCCGCGCGCCGCCATGCGCGCAGCGGCGTGTTCGTAGTCGGCGCTCCAGGACCGCTCCAGCTCGGCGGCCAAGTCGGGGTGGCCCCCGGAGCGCAGCCCGGCGGCGTCCTCGTCGTGGGTGAATCGGCGGGTGTCCTCGATGAAAGCGTGGAAGCGCTCGGCAAGGCCTGGCGCGCCCAGCTGATCGCATAGGACTGGAGTGATCGAGAGCGTCACGGGGGGCCGGCGCGAGTCGAGCAGGTCGAGCAGCGGCAGGTAGCAGCCGGCGATCGCCTCCCACAGCCACTCCTCGCCGAACGGCCAGGTGCCGAACCCCTCGACGTAGGGCATGTGCGTGTGCAGCACGATCGCGAGCGCCCCGCTCTCGCGCGCGGGGTTCACGGCGTGCAGACCGCGACGAAGTCCAGCGCTCGATCCAGGTCGGCCTCGCCCGCGGGGCGCAGGGCGAAATCCGACGCGGAGATCGCCGGGGTGAAGCGGTTATAGAACGGCTTGGTCAGCCGCAGCCGCGGATGGACCGAGTCCCAGCCGGCACGCAGCGCGAGCTCGTGGACGCGAAGTTTGCGCGCGTGGAACAGCCCGTACAACTGCACCGCGGAGAACGTGCCGCGACACAGCTCCTCGAACTCGGTGGCGCGGTACTCGTGGACATGCCAGGGGTTGTCCGAGCGCGGCGCGCCCGCGGGAGCGAGCGTGAGCACGTTGGGCGTGGAGACGAACACGGTTCCGGCAGTCTGAGATGCGCCCACGAGTGAGCGGAAGTGCTCGAGCACGGCGACCGGGTCCTGGAGGTGCTCGATCGTCTGCAGGAACACGACCGCGTCGGCCGGCTCGGCGTAGGTCTCGACCAGATCGCGTGCGAAGCGGAGGTTGGGGCGACGGTAACGCAGCCGTGCGTGCTCGTGCGCCTCGGGGTTGGCGTCGACGCCGATGACCTCAGCGGCGACGTGCGCGAGCACATCGGCGCCGTAGCCCTCGCCGCAGGCCATGTCGATCATGCGCAGCCCGGATACGCGAGCGGAGATCCACTCATAAACGGCGAGGTGGCGACGGAACCAGTAGTTCTCGGCGGGCACGTCTGGGAGCGTGCGCTCGCCCGTCAGCTCCAACGGGGGGACCCCATCCGGCTGGTTGCCCTGCGCATAGACGGGCTTCACGGACACGGCGCGCGAGTATATGGTGCCGACCCGTGAGCGCGTATGGCTGCGCTGGATCGGCGTCCTCGGTCACTCGCGTACGTAGTACGCCACGTTCCCTGCGTCCTTGCCCAGCTTGCCCTACACACTCACGACGGTAATGACCCTTATGGAGGCCGCCTCATGACACCGCTGACGATGACCGCCGAGGAGATCCGCGATGTGAACACGCGCTACCACGACGTGGCGGCCCACCATTACGACGCCAAGTGGGGCATCGACTTCGGGGATCTCGGAGCCGAACAGGTACTGGGGAAGGTGCGAAAGGCGCTCGGAGACGGCGCGCCCACCCACTTCCCGCGGGCGCTGGAGATCGGCGCGGGCACGGGCTACTTCACGCTGAACATGCTCCGCGCGGGGCTGATCGAGGAGGCGACGTGCAGCGATATCTCGCCGGGCATGTTGAGCGCGTTGCAAGCGAACGCCGAGCGCTTGGGCCTCGAAGTGAAGACCAAGCCCGCGGACGCCGAGCGGCTGCCGTTCGCGGACGCGAGCTTCGATCTGGTGTTCGGTCACGCGGTGCTGCACCACATCCCCGACCTGGAGCGGGCGTTCGGCGAGTTTGCGCGCGTGCTGGCGCCAGGCGGCACTGTGATGTTCGCCGGTGAGCCTTCGCGCTACGGCGATCGTCTCGCGGGCGTGCCCAAGCGCGCGGCCGGCGCACTGGCGCCCATGTGG
>JBAUXH010000292.1:0-9618 GCA_049584155.1 Solirubrobacteraceae bacterium | reverse complement strand
CCACGCGCCAGGAGCCGGCGATCAGCGCGAGCTCGATCTCGTTCGCGCGCACCAGGCGCGCGCCCTGCACGTTGATCAGCTGGCGGTCGAGCACGTCGCGGCCCAGCAGCACCTCCTCGGGGCGGCGGTCGAAGCGGCGCAGGTCGAGCTTGGCCTTGCGCAGGACGACTCCGTCTGGGCCGATGTCCGAGACCCGCTCGACCCCGAGATAGGAGGTCCGTCCGGCGACCGTCACCAGAAAGCCGGTGATCGGGGGATAGCCGACGCCGCCGAGGCGCACGATCACGTCGCGCACCTTGCCCAGGCGCTCGCCGTCTGAGTCGCGCAGCGGGCTACCGGTGACGGTCGAGAGGTGCAGGATCGGCGGCGCCTGCGCGGCGGGCGCGTTCATAGCGGTCATCGTAGGGCGGGGGGTTTCACGAGGCTGGGGCTCAGTCTCCGGCCAGACTGGTCGGCAACGGCTGATCCGGCGGCGGCGGGTCGTCGAGCATCAGGCGCGGGATCGTGACGGGGTGCAGGCCTTTCTTGTGTAGGCCGGCGATGATCGCGGGCAGCGCGGCGATCGTCTCCGAGCGGTCGCCGCCGCCGTCGTGCATGAGGATGATCGCGCCCGGGTGGGCGCCCGCGAGCGCGTTCTGCACGATCGCCGGGACTCCGGGCAGGGTGTAGTCCTCGGTGTCGGTCGACCACAGCACCATCAGCAGATGCAGCTTGTGTAGAAGTTTGAACGTGGTCGCATTGAACGAACCATAAGGTGGACGGAACAGTTGCGGGCGCGGACCATCGAGGAGTTCGATACGGGCGATCTGTTCGAACAACTGTTCATACTGGTCATGGGCTGACAGCGAGGCCATCATCGGGTGGGACTCGGTGTGATTGCCGACGACGTCGCCCGAGCGCAGCTCCAGCTGGGTGCCGGGTGAGAAGTAGCGCTCCTCGTCCCCGATCGCAAAAAACGTCGCGCGCACGCCTAGCTTGTT
Source organism: Solirubrobacteraceae bacterium (assembly GCA_049584155.1). Classification (GTDB taxonomy): domain Bacteria; phylum Actinomycetota; class Thermoleophilia; order Solirubrobacterales; family Solirubrobacteraceae; genus Palsa-744. The sequence goes on along the minus strand of JBAUXH010000292.1, from coordinate 8,638 downwards.
GAGCTCGGTTACGAGCTGCTGGGTGTAGGGGCCGGGGCCGTCGTCGAAGGTGAGCGCGACCTCGTTGCCCTTCCTACCGCCTTCGCGGATCGCCGGGGTGTAGGAGAGGACATGGGTGATCGCCTTGCCTTCGGCCACCGCCGTTCGCGCTTGTTCTTCGGCCGCGGTGCGCTTGACGGCGGTTTTGGCGTGAGTTACGGCGGCGGTGGTCGTGTTGGCGCTGCCTCCGTGTGAGCTGAGCGCGGCGACCAGGAGAGCGATGAGCGCGACCGCGACGGTCGCCGCGACCGCGCGGCGGCGCCGGTAGATGTGCGTCGAGTCCGGCGGTTGCTGCTGGCGAGCGGCCATCGCGCAGAGTTTATGTTGACAGGAAGATGATCCCGTTTGCAATTTCGATCGCCGTGCTGTCGCTCGTGCAGGGTGCCGTGGTGGCTATCCCTCGCGCGTGGGAGCCGGAACGGCTGGCACGGTTGCGCGGTCGGCGGTGGGCACTGATCCCGCCGGTGTCGGTCCTCGCGTTCGTGCTGATCGCGCGCGAGGCTGAACGGGCGAGCGCCGACGGACTTACCTACCTCGCGCTGGTGGCTGTGCCAGCGCTCGCGGCGCTCGCGCTGGGTTGGTTGGCCTGGTATGCCGAGGAGCCTTGCCCACGACGGGCGCTGCTCGTCGTACCGCTGTTCGTGCTGGCGTGGGCCGATCGCGGCGGGGTGGCCGGGGAGGCGGCGGCGTTGGGGCTCTCGGCGCTCAGCTGTGCGGCGCTGGGGGTGCTGCTGGCGGCGGTGACGCCCGCGCGCTGGCTGGCGGGCGGGATCGTGGCGATGGCCCTCGCCGACGCTGCCTTGGTGGTCTCAGATCTGCTGCAGAGACCGAACAACGCGCTGAATGCTGCCCACCCGGCGGCGGGGTTGCCGCGGCTGCAGACGGCGGTGTTCGGCTCGGCGGTGATGGGCTATGGCGATCTGTTCGTCGCCGGCGTGCTCGGCGGCCTGCTGGTAACGGCGATGGGCCGGCGATGGCAGTTGCGCGGCGCGGCGCTCACGGCGCTGCTGGCGCTCGGCTTCGACCTGCTGTTCTTCTTCGTGGACGAGCTTCCGGCGACCGTGCCGGTGGCAATTACGCTGCTCGTGTTGATGGCGCGTCGGCCGGGTCTGACGCGGCTTCCGAGGGGATCTGAGCCTCATGCGCGGGAGGCATCACGATCCGGCTCGGCCGCGGATGGGCGCCCGGAGCGCTCGGAGCCTGGCCCAGCGCGAACTCCTCCGCCACGGGCTCCAGCCGGGCTGTGAGCGGGCGGGCGGTCGTCTCGATCGCGGGGGGCGCCTCGATCGGCTGTTCGGAGGCGACGACGCCGGCCCGCTCGATATGACGTATCTGCGGGACGAGCTTGTGGTCGAAGGAGCCGACCGCTTTGTTGTAGGCGTTCACGGCCGAGTCGAGCTGGCGGCCGGTCTTGGCCAGGTGCTCGGCGAACGGGCCCAGCCGCCGGTGCAGCTCGCGCGCGGACTCGGCGATCTCGCGCGCTGACTCGGCGATCTGCTCTTGGCTCCAGCCGTAGTGCACAGCGCGCAGCAGCCCGATCAGGGTGGTGGGTGTGGCCATCAGCACCTGCTGGGAGACGCCGTATTCGATCAGCGCAGGGTCCTCGGCGAGGGCGGCCTGGTAGATGCCGTCGGAGGGCACGAACATCACGACCAGCTCGGGCGTGGAGTCGAACTGGCGCTGGTAGCCCTTAGAGGCGAGCTTGGTGATGTGATCGCGCGTCTGACGGGCGTGGCGTGTGAGGTCCAGCTCGCGCTGAGTCCGGTTCTCCTCGCCGCCCTCGACCGCGGCGAGATAGGCGTCGAGCGGGACCTTCGAGTCGACCACGATCGTCTTGCCTCCGGGCAGACGCACGAGCAGGTCGGGTCGCAGACGGCCGTCGGCGGTGTGGATCGTGGACTGCTCGGTGAAGTCGCAGTGGGCGACCATGCCGGCGAGCTCGACCACGCGGCGCAGCTGGATCTCGCCCCAGGAGCCGCGTGTCTCCGGGCGCTTGAGCGCGGAGACCAGCTCGCCGGTCTCGCGCCGCAAGGTGTCGGTGCCGGCGCTGAGCGCGCGCACCATCTCCGCGAGCTGGACCTGAGAGTCGCGGCGCTCGCGCTCCAGGCGGGTGAGCTCTGACTCGACCTTGCCGAGCTTCTCGTGGACGGGCCCGACGAGCCCCTTCAGCTCCTCCGCGCGGCGGGCCATCTCGCCCGCGGTTCGCTCCTCCTCGGCGCGGCGCGCCTCGGTCATCCGCTGCGCGAGCGAGTCGCCCGTCTGTTGCAGGACGTCCAGGGAGATCGCCTTCAGCTCGTCGCGCAGACGCTCGCGCTCTTGGGTGCGCTCGTGCTCGTCGCGCGCACGAGCGCCACGGCGTCCCAGTGCGACGGCGCACGCGGCGCCGAGCAGCAATCCGACTATCAGCAACAGGATGCTCATTGGCGATTGGCCTTTCTCGGAACGGTGAACAGAACACGGTGACATCCGCTGCGGACGGCTTGCGAACGTTCCCGTTTGACAGCGGCGGGAGCGAGGAGTAGCGTGGAGAAATTCCGTCAGATGGGCTGTACCGTCGCGGGGGAGAGGCCGTAGTGCGTGTGGGCCCTCGAGTTGGAGGAGATGCATATGCAACCCGCCGCACACGGCCTTGCAGATTCGAGCCGTTTCAACCACCGCCGCCCACTTGGGCGCCCGCTTGCGCTGGTCGTCGCGCTGACCGCGCTCGCGGTATTTGCCGTCCTGGCGCCGGCCGCCAACGCCAGGATGAAGCCCCCAGTGAGCACCTACCTGGCGCTCGGGGATTCAATCAGCTTCGGCTACAGCGAGCAGGTGTTCAACGAAAACTTCCCCAACGAGGCGCCGTCGTTCTTCGAAGAAGGGTTCACGAACGACTTCGCCCAGGACCTCGCGCGACCGTCCGAGGCCGGCAGGGGCGTGACGCTTGTCAACGACGCCTGCCCGGGAGAGACCTCGAATGGGTTGATCGGCGAAAACCCGGCCCTCGGTGGGAAAACGTCGACAGAACCGGCGGGACACAATCCACAGGGCCTCGGCGACTATCACCCCTGTGCATACAACAACGTGAACGGATTGCCGCTGCACAACTCGCTCAGCGTCGGCGGGCAGTCGATCTCACAGCTCGAAGACGCACTGAGCATCCTCAAAGAAGGCCATCCGGCGCACCCGGTCGATGCGATCACGTTGAACATCGGCTCCAACGATGAGCTCGCGGCGATCAAGCAGTGCGAAATTGAAGTCACCGAAGAATTCACTCAAACGGGCAAAAGCAAATACGGGGCGACGCCCGCGGCGGCGGTGCCCGCGTGTATCGCGGTGAGCTCGGAAAAAGTCACCGCACCGCACATCATCGCGAACATCGGTGACATCCTGGGCGTACTGGACAGCACGGCGCCGGGCGGTGGTCACTACACGGGGCCGATCGTGCTGGTCGGGTTCTACAACCCGGATGCGCTGATTCTCCCCGGCAGCGACGCGCTGCAGGAGGGCCTGAACGCGGCGGTCGAAGCCGACATCCTGCCGCACTTCCCGAATGTGACCTTCGCGAATCCCTTCCCGGTGTTCAACAAGGGCAACAAGCCGGCGAAGGAGCAGGCGTCGATCTGCAAGTACACCGAAATGTGTAACCCGAACGTCCCCGGTGGCAGCTCGGACAACGGCGACATCCATCCCTCGCCGCTCGGGTACGAAGTGTTGGGTAGGCTGGTCAACCGCGCGTATCTGGCCAATCCGGCTCGCTGATGATGACCCTCTGAGGTCGCTGTAAGGCGTCGTTATATTGGGCGCCCGTCGGACAGACGGGCGCCCCGATACCGGCTTGAGCGCCCCCTACGCCGCCAAGCGCGCGGTGTCGAGGGCTTCGTACTCGGAGGCGACCTCCCGCAACACGCTGAGCATCGCCGGGGCCGCGGGCAATAGGCGCGCGCCGGCGGCGGTGGCGGCGATCACCCGTCGGGCGGGGGGACGGGGAGAGAGCGCGCGGATGACGATGTCCTCGCGCACGACCGACAGCGCGAGCTCGGGGATCAGCGCAACGCCGACGCCGGCGCCGACGAGACCCTGGACGGTCTGGTAGTCGTCGCTCTGGAAGGAAATACGGGGCTCGAACCCGGCGGCGTGGCAGCAGCGCACGACGTGGCGTGCGCAGGGGCTCTCCTGCGAGGTCTGGATCCAGGCTTCCTCGCGCAGATCCTCCAGGCGCAGCCGCCGCCGGCCGGCGAGGCGGTGTGCGCGGGGTAGCGCCAGGTAGAGGGGGTCTTGGAGCAACTCGACGCGCGTCAGGCGCCCGGCCGGCAACGACTCCGACTCCTCCGTTTGTCCGGAGCCTGTGCGTCCGTCTGCGGGGGTGGAGTCGAACTCGAACAGCAGCGCGAGGTCGAACTCGCCGGTGCGCAGACGGGGCGCGATCTGCTCGGGCTCGCCCTCGGCGAGCGTCAGCTCGACGTCGGGATGGTGAGCGCGGAAGGTGGCGATCGCGAGTGGCATCAGCGTCGCTCCGGCGGTGGGGAAGGAGGCCATCCGCAGCCTGCCTCCGCGCAACCCCGCGATCGCGGCGAGGGCCGCTTCGGCGGCGTCGAGGTCGGCGAGCACGCTTTCGGCGTGGCCAATGAGCGTTTGCCCGGCCGCGGTCAGGCTGACCCCGCGCGGGCGGCGCTCCAGGAGCGTCATCCCGGTTTCAGCCTCGAGCGCCCCGATCTGTTGTGAGACGGCCGACTGGGTGTAGGAGAGGTGCTCGGCGGCGGCGGAGAAGGAACCGCGGTGGGCGACCTCTCGGAGGATGCGCAGGCGGTTCACGTTAAGCATAAGCAAAGCTTATCGCAGCGATCATATATTGCACTGGAGCTGATGGCAGGTACGTGGCACTATGGGTTGAAACCAAGACCTTGACACAGGCTTTCCACGAGCCTGACACAGGCTTTCCACGAGTCCAGAGATAGACAGGAGAATGAAAAGATGGCAACCAAGGTGATCGTTTCCTACGACGGAACCGCCAATGAGGATGACGCGATCGCGTTCGGCTCGCTGCTCGCTCGCGCCGGCGCCGAGGTATCGCTCGGTTATGTGCGCCACACCGATGAGGCGGTGAGCGACGAGGAGGCACAGGTTGTGCTCGACCGCGGCGCCGCGCATTTCGACGGCACGTTCGCGAGTCGCCATGCGGTGACAGATCGCTCCACCCCGGAGGGCCTGCAGGCTCTAGCGGCGCAGATCGGTGCCCAGGCGGTCCTGTTCTGCTCGGACTCGCACACCGCGCAGGGCCACATCACGATCGGCAACTCGGCGCAGCGTCTGCTGGAGGGCGGCAACGTCGCCGTCGGGATCGCTCCGGTCGGGCTGGCGGAGTCGCGCTCCTCCGCGCGCAGGATCGTGGCGGTCGGGGAGGCCGGTGGTGCGGGCAGTGCGCAGACGACCGCGCAGGCGCTCGCGAGCAGGCTCGGCGCGGAGGTCGTGCCGGTCCTCGACGCTGAGGGCGATCTGGTGGTGATCGACTCGCGCGCGGACGCCGAGCAGGGTCGCGTGTCGATCAGCTCTTCGGCGGCGCATCTGATCGAGATCGCAACGTGCCCGGTGCTGGTGCTGTCGAGCGGCGTGTCGCTGCAGTTCGGTGGAGCGCCCGCGGCTGTCGTCGCCTAGCATTTTTGGGGCGAGCCCCCGCGCGTGGCGTCTCGAAGAGGGGACACCCGCGCGGGGCGCGTGCGTTAAATGGAGCGCTCGAAAAAGGGGGCAGGGTACGTCACTTCTTCCTGTAGGTGGTCGAACGGGCGCGCAACCGCGCGAGTAGGTAGCTCGCGAGTGCCCGAGAGAAGTCGATGCCTCCACCGAGTAGGTGTCCGAGCGGGCCGGTCCAGAACCACGTCTCCAGATGTCGAGGGGAGGGCGGGCGTACGGTCCTCATCCGGCGGACGGTATCGTGGCAGCAATGGGTGAGACCATCCAGACGACAGTCACAGAGCTGCCGGAGTCGCGTGTGCGTGTGAACGTGCAGGTGGCGACGGGCGAGATCGAGGCGCGCGTGCAGCGCAAGGCGGGTCAGCTCGGGCGTGAGTTGAAGCTGCCTGGGTTTCGCAAGGGCAAGGTGCCGGCGCCGCTAGTGTTGCAGCGGCTCGGGCGCGAGGTGGTGCTCGACGACGCAGTGCGCGACGGTCTGGGGATTTGGTATGCCGAGGCGATCCGGGAGTCAGGGATCGTGCCGGTGGGAGACCCGAAGATCGACCTCGGCGAGCTGCCAGAGCAGGGGAAGGCGCTCGAGTTCTCCTTCGAGATCGGGGTGCTGCCGGTGGCGGAGCTGGGCGAGTACTCGGGCCTAGAGGTGGGGCGTCGCGAGCCGGTGCGCGACGAGGAGCTGATCGACCGCGAGGTCGAGGCGATGCGTGAGCGTCTGGCGCGTCTGGAGACGGCCGAGCGCCCCGCGGCAACGGGTGACTTCGTGGTCGTCGACTATGTCGGGCGTCTGCCTACCGTGGACCCTGAGTCGGGCGAGACGACGATGGTCGCGTTTGAGGGCGGCGAGGGCCGCGATCAGTTGATCGAGCTGGGCGCGGGCAAGCTGATCCCGGGGTTCGAGGATGGGTTGCTCGGCGCGGAGGCGGGGGAGACGCGCACGGTAGAGCTGAAGTTCCCGGCGGACTATGGCAACACGGAGCTGGCTGACCGCGAGGCGTCGTTTGAGATCGCCGTGAAGGAGGTCAAGGGCAAGGAGCTGCCGGACGTCGATGAGGACTTTGCCGTGGATGCCGGGTTCGACGACGTCGATGAGCTGCGCGAGGACATCGGCCGGCGCATCCTCCAAGACGAGGAGCAGCGCGTGGCGGAGGAGTTCCGCGAGGCGGCCCTTGACGCGGCCGTTAGCAACGCGCACGTCCCCGTGACCGAGGAGCTCGCGCGCTCGCGCGCTCGGGAGATGTGGGAGCGGATGCTGCACACGCTCTCCCACCGGGGTATCACGCGCGAGGCCTACCTGCAGATCGTGGGGCGCGCCGAGGAGGAGATCCTCGCGGAGATGGTGCCCGAGGCCGAACAGGGACTGCGTCGCGAGGCGGTGCTGAGCGCGGTTGTCGTGGCTGAGGGGATCGAGCCATCCGAGGAAGATCTGTTGGGGGTGCTAGCGCCGACGGCCGAGCGTGAGGGGATCGCGCCCGAGCAGGTGCTCGTGCAGTTGCGCGAGACCGGGCGAGTGGAGGAGCTGCGCGAGGATCTGGCGGCACGCCAGGCGGTCGAGTTGATCTCCGAGCGCGCCAAGCCGATCCCACTGGAGCAGGCGGTAGCGCGCGAGAAGCTGTGGACGCCGGAGAAGGATGCCGAGAGCGAGAGCGAGCAGGCGCCGGCCGCCGAGAAGCTGTGGACACCAAGTCGCTAGCCTGAAGGAATCAGGTCGGGGACGAGAAACTAAAGCGAGAACGATGAGCCCACTAGTGCCAATGGTCGTTGAGCAGACCTCGCGAGGCGAGCGTGCGTTCGACATCTACAGCCGTCTGCTCAACGAGCGGATCATCTTCCTCGGCACGCCGGTGGACGATCAAATCGCGAACCTGATCGTCGCGCAGCTGTTGCACCTAGAGTCAGAGGATCCCGAGAAGGACGTGTCGCTGTACATCAACTCGCCCGGCGGCTCGGTGTATGCGGGGCTGGCGATCTACGACACGATGCAGTTCATCAAGCCCAACGTGCAGACGATCTGTGTGGGCATCGCGATGTCGATGGGAGCGCTGCTATTGGCGGGAGGCGCGGAGGGCAAGCGCATGGCGCTGCCGAACGCGAAGATCCTGATCCACCAGGTGAGCTCGAGCTTTCAGGGGCAGGCGACGGACATCGAGATCCATGCGAAGGAGATCATCGACGTGCGCCGGCGGTTGGATGAGATCATCGCCAAGCACACGCACAAGGAGCTCGCCGACGTGCGCAAAGACACCGAGCGCGACTATTTCATGAGCTCCGAAGAGGCGAAGGCGTACGGGATAATCGACCGGGTGATCACCGAACACTGAGCTGAGATGGCGCGCCCGACTGACACCAACGAGCAGCTCCTGTGCAGCTTCTGCGGCAAGTCGCAGAGGCAGGTCAAGAAGCTGATCGCCGGGCCGGGCGTGTACATCTGCGACGAGTGCATCGACCTGTGCAACGAGATCATCGACGAGGAGCTGGCCGCCCCGCCGGCGTTCGATCTCGAGAATCTGCCCAAGCCGCGTGAAATCTATGAGGTCTTGGATGAGTACGTAGTTGGCCAGGAGCCCTCCAAGCGCACGCTGTCGGTGGCCGTCTACAACCACTACAAGCGCGTGCAGATGATGACCTCGGGCGACGAGGAGATCGAGCTACAGAAGTCGAACATCCTGCTGCTAGGGCCGACGGGGTGCGGTAAGACGCTGCTCGCACAGACGCTCGCGCGGATACTGAACGTGCCGTTCGCGATCGCCGATGCGACCGCGCTGACCGAGGCCGGATATGTGGGCGAGGATGTCGAGAACATCCTCTTGAAGCTGATCCAGGCCGCCGACTACGACGTCAAGAAGGCCGAGACCGGGATCATCTACATCGACGAGGTCGACAAGATCGCGCGCAAGGCCGACAACCCGTCGATCACGCGCGACGTGTCCGGCGA
>JBAUXH010000291.1:0-1786 GCA_049584155.1 Solirubrobacteraceae bacterium | reverse complement strand
GATTCGTCGGTTATCGAGTGATCAATTGCGATAAGGCTTCGCTCTCTCTCTTCGCTGGCGCGCGCTACAGCTATCAGGGAGGCGATCTAAGCATTTTTAATAACGGTGACGCGCGCCTGGTCAGACTCCGTCAGCTACTCGGAATCCGCAACAGATTGGACTTTTCCGATTCGACCAGTTGGGTCGATCCCGTGATCGGCGCGCACGGGAAAGTGAAAATCTGGAGGGCCACCTCGCTTTACGCAGAAGCCGATGTAGGTGGCTTCGACGCCAACTCTGGCTCCGCGTTCGAAATCGAACGCGAAGGACGAACGATTGCGCGAGAATCGGTGGACAGCTCTGACTGGAGCTACCAGGTACAAGGCGGCCTCGAATTTCAAATCAGCCGCTGGTTCTGGCTGCAGGCTGGCTGGCGCTACTTAAAGTACGACTACAACCAAGGCGGGTTCACTAACAAGACGGCATTGAATGGCCCCCAGATTATGGGCGGGATAAATTTTTGAGCAACAGGCGCCCGCAAACTGCTCTGAAACCCTATTGGCCTAAAGTCCTATAGGTATTTCCTCATCGGTGTGGCAAATGCGTGACTCACCACTAGAAAAATAATCACAGTAAAACCAATCAGAAACCTAGAAATCATGAAAACCAATCTCATTAATTCCACCTTTATCGGTATCACATTCCTTCTCATTGCCGGATGCGCATCAATGACGCAGGCGCCGAGTACAACGCCCTCGGCAACTGTGAGCATTCACGAGTGGTCGGCTGCCTATTACGCTCAGGCTGAGGCCGGAAAAGGAACTCTGTATTACAACGGTGGGCGGCACCGTTTCACCATCTCTGGCGGCGGCGTTGGCGGCTCAGGCGCTCAAAAGGTCAATGCCACCGGGAAAGTCTTTAATCTAAACAGGCTCTCCGACTTCCCCGGAACTTACCATGGCATCAGCCGCGGACTCACACTGATCGAGGGGAAGATGCATGCGAAGCTGACGAACCAGAATGGCGTGGTCATGTATCTCGCTGGCGATACCGAAGGCCTTGCCTCTTCTCTTGGAGCGCAGGCATTCGAGGTTCACTTAACCAATTGAAGCGGCGGCCAAGCGACAGATGCGGTTCGACCTGGGCTTGGAGCAGTACGCGGCGCGGGATCGCAAAGAGCTTGCAGCCATTGTCAAAGGAGTCGGTCGTGCAAGGGACTAGTCGAGGTACCAATAGGATGAAGAAGGCGCTTGCTATCGCCGCGGTGGCGGAAACGGCCATCAGTGAGCTGGCTCCGTCGCGAGTAACAAATCACCTGTGAAGAGGCATTACAGTAAATTATTGTTCGCAGCCTTGGCGCTCATTCCCGCGGCCTTGTTAGCTCAGAACCTTGCTCCAACGCCTCGTTCTGCTGACCAAGCCGAACTTTCCAAAGTGGAAGAATGGGTGCTTTCTCAAGGCATTACACAATCGATAGCCCCGGAGCTCGCGGCCATACTCGGCCTTGGCAGTGATCGTCTTCCAGTGAAATTGAGGGCGTTTCGCACGACGGAGGGTGTTGATCTCGCATTTGCTGTCAGCACTAACCCAAAGCAAGAGGGCATCGTGATTTCTGCGCTCAAAACAATGACAGATAAGACGGAAATTTATTCCGTAGGCACCGCCTGGCTTACCGACAAATCAGGAACTCTTCACCAAACGATAGAAGTGAATGCTTCCGGCGCCAAGATTCTTCCAAACAACTCCCGTGCAGCGAAATTTGAGGACATGAAGGCGTTTTTCATTAAGAAACTAAAAGCTACCAGCC
>JBAUXH010000290.1:0-15916 GCA_049584155.1 Solirubrobacteraceae bacterium | reverse complement strand
AAGCGGCGGCGTAAGCCAGCCGTGGAGGCATGGGAAGTGAGAATGCCGGCATGAGTAACGAAAGAGGGGTGAGAATCCCCTCCACCGATTGCCCAAGGATTCCTGAGTAAAGTTCGTCTGCTCAGGGTTAGTCGGGACCTAAGGCGAGGCCGAAAGGCGTAGTCGATGGCCAACAGGTTGATATTCCTGTACCACGTCGCTTCCGTTTGACCGATGGGGGGACGAGGAAGGCTAAGGGAACCCAGGCGATGGTTGCCCTGGGGTAAGCATGTAGGGGCGGCCCCTGTTAAATGCGGGGCTGCATTCAACCCGAGGTGCGATGCCAGCTGGCTCTAAGCCGGCGAGTCCCCGACGCCATACCTCCAAGAAAATCCTCTAGGGAGGAAGCGCGTGCCCGTACCAAAACCGACACAGGTGGGCAAGTAGAGAATACTAAGGTGATCGAGATAACCATCGTTAAGGAACTCGGCAAAATTGCCCCGTAACTTCGGGATAAGGGGCGCCCCAGTAGGGTGAAGGACTTCGCGTCTGGAGCCCGAGGGGGCCGCAGTGAATAGGCTGAAGCGACTGTTTACCAAAAACACAGGTCTCTGCTAAGTCGTAAGACGACGTATAGGGGCTGACGCCTGCCCGGTGCCGGAAGGTTACGTGGAGTTGTTAGGGCTTGACCCGAAGCAGCGAAGCTAAGCCCCGGTAAACGGCGGCCGTAACTATCAGTTGACCGAGGTAGTTGTAAAACTTGGCTATATGCTGGAACATCCGAGTATCCCGCGCTACGAGCCCGGCCTGAAGATAGACCGAGCCGTGAAAATGCACGGGTGCGGACAATCAGCAGGAAAGGCCCAGTGTCCAGTCGGATCGGGACGGTCGACCGCGCAAGCGGCGTCCCGATAGGCGTTTATGACGCTGGGAATCCTCAGAGACTATACGCCAGGCTCTTCCCTCAGACCGGGGAAGAGATGAGATAGTCCGCTCTCATGGGCGACCATGAGAGCCCGTCAGAAATGAACGGGCCGCTTGGGTAAAGTGCCCAAGTAGTAACAGTAGGAACGGTCCTAAGGTGAATCGTTGCCCCCCACGTAGGTAACTACGTGGTGCGCATCCGGCCATATGCTGGAAAATCTGAGTATCCCACACTACGATTCCGTCCGAAGTGGATGGTACCGTGACAATGTGATGGGTGCAGAAAATCAGCAGGAAAGGCTGCTTCAGGCTGGTTGGGTTATTGGTTTTGTAGACGGAGAGGGTTGCTTCTCCATCGGCTTTGTTCGGCAGCATGACCGAGCGGGTCGAAAAGGCTACAAAACCGGCTATCAGGTGGCCCACGAGTTTGCTGTGACGCAAGGCGCTAAGAGCGTCTCGTGTCTCAATGAGCTTGTGGACTTCTTCGGTGTGGGTGGAATTATCGCGAACAAGCGATATGACAACCACAAGGAGCACCTGTATCGCTACGTGGTGCGTCGAAGGGAGGATTTGATTGATACGATCATCCCCTTCTTTACGGCACATCCAATGCATTCATCGAAGCAGCGGGATTTTGAGAAGTTCGCCCGCTGTGTTGAGATGATTGATGCCGGTATCCACCGGACCCATGAGGGTCTGGCCGATATCGCGGAGATCACTCAGACGATGAATCGCCAAAAGCCCAGACAGGATCTGATCAGAATCCTCAGAGGCCATACGCCGGAGGTCCAGGACACTGGATCATGAGATGGTCCCATCTGCATGGCGATATGCAGGGAAGGCGTGGTGCACAAGAGGACACGCCCTCCGCTCTACTCAAAGTGAGTAGAGTAAGATATTAAGCGAAATTCCTTGTCGGGTAAGTTCCGACCTGCACGAATGGCGTAACGACTTCAGCGCTGTCTCAACGATGGGCTCGGTGAAATTGCAGTCTCGGTGAAGATGCCGAGTACCCGCGGCTAGACGGAAAGACCCCGTGAACCTTTACTACAACTTGGTATTGGGATTCGGTGCATCTCGCTCAGGATAGGTGGGAGGCTTTGAAGCGCCGGTTGCGGCCGGCGTGGAGCCAACCTTTAGATACCACCCTTGGTGTATTGGATTTCTAACAGCATTCCGTGAATCCGGGTGCTGGACAGTTCCAGGCGGGTAGTTTGACTGGGGCGGTCGCCTCCCAAAATGTAACGGAGGCGCGCAAAGGTTCCCTCAGCACGGTTGGAAATCGTGCGTAGAGCGCAAAGGTAGCAAGGGAGCTTGACTGCGAGACTGACAAGTCGAGCAGGTGCGAAAGCAGGTCTTAGTGATCCGGCGGTAGCAAGTGGAAGTGCCGTCGCTCAACGGATAAAAGGTACTCCGGGGATAACAGGCTTATCGGGCCCAAGAGTCCACATCGACGGCCCGGTTTGGCACCTCGATGTCGGCTCGTCGCATCCTGGGGGTGGAGTCGCTCCCAAGGGTTGGGCTGTTCGCCCATTAAAGCGGTACGCGAGCTGGGTTCAGAACGTCGTGAGACAGTAAGTTAACCGTTGCTGTCTTTAAATTCGGCTATATGCTGGAAAACCCGAGAATCCCACACTACTCGTAGCATCCTGTTCCATCCGGGGCAAGGGCTACAGTGACAATGTGATGGGTGCGGACAATCAGCAGGAAAGGCTGGATAGCTACATCTCGGGCTATGTAGATGGCGAGGGCTGCTTTGCAGTCGCCGTCAACCGTAATCCAACGAGTCGTAGCGGTTATCAACTGGTCCCCGAGTTTCATGTCAGCCAGAACGGTGACGGGGCTCAGGTACTTGAACTGATACGCAATCGATTCGATGGAAGCGGCTACATCAAGTCCAATGGAAGGAAAGATCGTGCTTTGGTCTACGTCGTTCGACGACGAGAGGACCTCTTAGGGCACGTGATCCCCTTCTTCGAACGATCGCCTCTCTTGTCTCCGAAGCAGGAAGACTTCGAGAAGTTTGCTGCGATCGTTAGATCGATGGCGCTCGGTCACCATCGCACGTCTGGAGGATTCTCCAGGCTTTTGGAAGAGGCACTGTCAATGAATGGCGGAGGCCGCTTCCGTAGTGTGCGATGGAAGGAGCTCATCGGTAGCAATCCGGAATCCTCAGAGACTATACGCCGAACATGAAGAGTGATGCCTTCGTGAAGATATAGTCCGAGCTGCATGGCGACATGCAGAGTCAGGCAGAAATGACCTGGCCCACGCGGCTCCTTAAGGAGTTGGTGGTAACAAAACTGTCGGTCCCTATCTGCCGTGGGCGTTGGAGAGTTGAGAGGATTTGTCCCTAGTACGAGAGGACCGGGATGAACGCACCTCTGGTGTATCTGTTGTCCTGCCAAGGGCATTGCAGGCTAGCTACGTGTGGATCGGATAACCGCTGAAGGCATCTAAGCGGGAAGCCGACCTCGAGATGAGCTCTCCCATCCCCTAGAGGGAGTAAGACCCCTGGTAGACCACCAGGTTGATAGGCCGGATCTGGAAGGACGGTAACGTTCGAAGGAGACCGGTACTAATTGGTCGAGGGCTTGACGGATTTTTTTGATTCACTCCCAATGCAGGGAGTGAAGTGATACTCGCTGTGGCGCTGTGCAGTTTTGAAGGACCGAGGAGGACTCCTCGGTCTCTCACCCTTTTCCGGTGGCTATTGCGAGGGGGAAACACCTCTTCCCATTCCGAACAGAGCAGTTAAGCCCCTCAGCGCCGATGGTACTTGGCTCGCAAGGGCCTGGGAGAGTAGGACGCCGCCGGTTTTTACTTACGGGCCGCCTGAGGGCGGCCCGTTCTCGTTGGCGCCATGTGCCCAGCCGCCAGCGTCGAAGAGCGCTCAACGGGGCACAGGCAAACCTGTGAGGCCCGCGCCGGTGCTCCCGCGCGTACCCGTGCGGAGCGCCCACGGAGGGGCGCGCGATGGGGATGGTGCATCTGCGCCCGCTCACGCGCTGGCCGATCGAAGATCCCGTCGATCATCGATCGGTCCTGACCGAACTCGTCCTGGTCGACCTCCCAGTCGACGTCGTAGTCGTCCTCGAGCAACAGAAACGAACGGGCCAAAGAGAGCGCATTGCGCGCTCGGCGCGTGAGCGGGGATGGAGTGCTTCGGGGGAACATGTGTTCGTAAAGATAAGGGTACGAGCGGACGGGTGTGCACGAACATACGTACGTATTCGTGCGTGACCTCGTGAACCCGCATTCTAGAGCCGAAGATGGGAAGAAAGATTGCAAGGAAAATTGCGTTACGGGGGAGGGGGATAGGTCGTGGTGACTCATGCAGGGTGATCGCCGCGGGGGGCGAACACCGCTGGAGATGGCTGTTACGCTTGGCATACGCTCCTCGGGTGGCCCGATCCTGGGCCGGCGAGCGCGCGTCCAGCCCATGGAGAAGTTCGTAATCGAAGGCGGCCTACCGCTGTCCGGCACGATGTTCCCGGCCGGGAACAAGAACAGCGCGCTGCCGATTCTTGCGTCGTCGATCCTCACCGAGGAGGAGGTTGTCGTTCGTAACGTTCCGCGGATCAGGGACGTCGACGCGATGCTGCGCATCCTCGAAGCCATCGGCGTCGCGGTGGCGTGGCGCGGGCCCAACGAAGTCACGCTGTGCGCCAGCTCTGTCCATGAGGTAGAGATCGACCCCGAGCTGGCGGAACAGATCAGGGCATCGTTCCTGCTGGCCGGCCCACTGCTCGCACGTTTTCGCCGGGCTGTGATGCCACCCCCCGGCGGCGACGTGATCGGACGCCGGCGGCTGGATCCGCATCTGGACGCGTTTCGCGCGATGGGCGCGAGCGCCGAGTGCGCCCGCGAGATCGTGCTGAGCGCGCCGCGAGGGTTGCGCCCGACGGACGTATTCATGGACGAGCCCTCGGTGATGGCGACCGAGAACGCGCTGATGGCGGCGGCGCTCACGCCCGGGGCGACGGTCATCGGTAACGCCGCGAGCGAGCCACACGTGCAGGACCTCGCGCGCATGCTCGTGAAGATGGGCGCGGACATCCAGGGGATCGGCTCGAACCTGCTGACGGTTAACGGTGCTGAGCGACTGCACGGATGCGAGCACGACGTGGCCCCCGACCACATCGAGATCGGCAGCTTCATCGCCCTGGCGGGCGTCACCGGCGGGGAACTGCGCATCAAGGACACGGTCCCCGGCGACCTGCGCATGATTAGGCTCGTGTTCGAGCGCCTTGGTCTGCGCACCGAGCTGGACGGAGCCGACGTGCTGGTGCCGGGCGAACAGAAGCTCGTCGTGCAGGCCGACGTGGGGGAGTACAAGAGCAAGATCCAGGACGGGCCATGGCCGGCCTTTCCCGCCGACCTGACGTCGATTGCGGTCGCGCTCGCCACCCAGGCGGAGGGGTCGATCCTCGTACACGAGTGGATGTTCGAGAACCGCCTGATCTTCACCGACAAGCTGATCCTGATGGGCGCCGACATCGTCATGTGCGATCCGCACCGTGCGATCGTCACCGGTCCGCGCAGGCTGCGCGGCGAGCGCGTTGAGTCACCGGACATTCGCGCCGGGATGGCGATGCTGTTGGCGGCGCTGTGCGCACAGGGACGCAGCGAGATCGGCAACATTCGCCAGATCGACCGCGGATACGAGCGTATCGACGAGCGCCTGCGCGAGCTCGGCGCGCGCATCGAGCGCGTCGCCACGGAGCCCGCCGTTCACGCCTGAGGCGTCCACCTACGCGTGCACGAGCGACGCCCGGTTGTTCCCGCGACCGCGACTCCCTCGCAATCCACACGCCGGCCGTCAGACCCACGGATATCCTCCTGCGAACCCCAGCAATGGCGAGACCCATCATCTGATGATGCATTCGATCCCCAGTGGCACGCGCGACGTGCTGCCAGACGAGACGCGCGAGCTGCGCGCGATCACCGACGCGTTGCGCGGCGTGTTCGAGCGCCACGGCTACGGCGAGGTGTACACGCCGGCACTCGAGTATGAGTCCGTGCTCGCACATGCCGGCATCGACGAAACGGGCCCCGTGCACCGGGTGTTCGACGAGAGCGGCGCCACGCTCGTGCTGCGCTCGGACATGACCGTGCCGATCGCGCGACTCGTCGCGACTCGCTACCCCGGAGTGAACGAACCGCTGCGGTTCTGCTACTTCGCGCACTGCTACCGCGGCACACGTCCCCAGTGGAGTCAGCCGCGGGAGTTGCTGCAGGCGGGCATCGAGCTGATCGGTTCCTCCGCCCCCGGTGGTACCGCGGAGGCGTTGACGGTCCTGTGCGACGCTCTGGACGCCACCGGCTTGAAGGACTACCGGGTGGGGCTCGGCGACGCCTCGCTGTTCGCGACGCTGATGGACCGTCTGCAGATAGCTCCCGACGCCCGCGTCGGTCTACTGGAGACGCTCGCGAGCAGGGACTTCGTCGAGCTCGAGCAGCGTCTGCGGGGGGTCGGCGCCTCCGCAGAGGCCTCCGCGCTGCTCTTGAGCCTCTCCCAGCGCCGGGGCGGGCCGGAGGTGCTGGACGAGCTGCCGGGCCCAGCAGCCGACGCGGTTGCGGGCATGCGCCAGGTGAGCGAGCTGCTGGACGAGCGGGTCGCCGCGCGGGTGATCTTCGATCTCGGCTTGGTGCGCAGCATCGGCTATTACACCGGCGCGGTGTTCGAGGTCTATGACCCGACGCTCGGCGTTCCGATCGGTGGTGGTGGGCGCTATGACGATCTGCTGGGCAGCTTCGGGGCGGGGCGACCGGCGGTCGGGTTCGCGCTGGACGTCGAACGGCTGCACATCGCGCTCACGGGCGAGGAGCGCGGGACGGGCATCGTCGTGGTGGCACCGGCGTGATGGCGATGAGCGAGAAATCACGATGACCGACTGGCTCGATGACTTGACTATCGCCGTTCCGCGCGGAGCGCTGTTCGAGGGCACCGTCGAGCTGCTCGCCTCGCTCGGGCTGGACACGGCCGAGTTGCGTGGCAATGACCGCAAGCTGCTGTTCGAGGACATCGGCGTGATCACGATGCGCCCCTCGGATGTGCCGACCTATGTCGAGGACGGCGCTGCGGACCTCGGAATCACCGGCAAGGATGTGCTGCTCGAGCGGGGTGGGCGGGCATCCGATCATGGCGCGCGTGAGCGAGGGCGCAGGCAGATCTATGAGCTACTCGACCTCGGCTACGGGCGCTGCACGATGGTGTTCGCCACCGCCGATCGCGTCAACGATCGCGGCGAGGACCCGGCCGCCGAGGCGCTGCGCCGGCTGGGCGCGATGAGCGTGGCGACGAAGTACCCGCGCATCGCCGCGCGCCATCTCCAGGAGACTGGCCGTCAGGGAGAGATCGTCGAGGTCAAAGGCTCCGTCGAGCTGGCTCCCCTGACCGGGCTCGCGGAGGCGATCGTCGACCTCACCGCGACCGGTACGACGCTGCGCGAGAACGGACTGGTGGTGCGCGAAGAGATCGTCGAGTGCACCGCGCGACTAATCGCCAATCCCGTCGCCTACAAGCTCAAGGCGGCGCAGATCGACCAGCTGCTGGCGCGGCTACGCGAGCGGGTCCCCGCGCGCGGAACCTCGTGAGCGTGAGCCGATGCGCTTGCAGCGGCTGAGCATCGCTCAGATCGACGGCCTCGGCGGCCCGCTGCAGGCGGCCGCCCACCTGCGTTCGCTGGTGCCTGCCGGCGAGAGCGTCGCAGAGGCCGTATACAAGATCGTGGCCGACGTGCGCGCACGTGGTGACGCCGCCGTGCTCGACTACACCTCGCGCTTCGACACCGACGGGGCGGCGCCCCAGGCGCTGCTGGTGCCCGCGGAGGAGCTAGACGAGGCCCTCAAGCTGCTGGACCTGGAGCTCGTGGCGGGGTTGCAGGTCGCGATCGCCAACGTCGCGCTCGTCGCGCAGGCCGGCGTCAGCGAGGACGTAGCGGTTGAGCTGCCGCAGGGACAGCGGGTTGTGCTGCGCGAGGTGCCCGTGCAGGCCGCCGCGGTGTATGTGCCGGGAGGACGCGCCCCGTACCCCAGTACGGTCATCATGGGGGTCGTCACCGCGCGCGCGGCGGGCGTGATCGACGTCGCGGTGTGTGCCCCACCTGGACGCGACGGGCAGATCGATCCGGTGATCCTCGGCACATGTCGGCTGTGTGGGGTCGAGCGCGTGTACCGGATGGGCGGCGCCCAGGCGATCGCCGCGCTGGCCTATGGAACCGAGACGGTGCGGCGCGTCGATGTGATCGTCGGGCCCGGCAACCTGTATGTGCAGGAGGCCAAGCGACTGCTCTCGGGAATCGTCGGGATCGACGGGTTCGCCGGTCCGAGCGACCTGCTGGTCGTGCTCGGAGAGGACGCGGGCGCCCGTGAGGTGCACCTGGCGGCGCTGGATATGCTCGCGCAGGGCGAGCACGGCGATGGCAGCCTCGTCATCGCGATCTCACCGTCAAGTCGCGTGCTCGATGCGCTCGAGGAGGCGCTTAAGCGACTAGTGGTTGAACATCCCACCGTCGCCGACGCGGCGGGCGCGTTGGTGCATGTCGCCGACGCGCGCGCGGCGATCGAGCTGGCGAATGCGATCGCGCCCGAGCATCTGCAGTTGATCGGCGCAGAGCCCGAGGCGCTCGCGCGAATGGTGCGCTGCGCCGGCTGCGTGTTCGTCGGTGTGAGTGCGGGGACGGCCTTCGGCGACTATGTCGCCGGCTCCAACCACGTGCTGCCGACCGACGGTTCGGCTCGTTTCGGCTCGACGCTCTCGCCACGGCAATTTCGCCGGCGTATGAGCGAGGTCAGACTCGGCCCGGTGGGCGGTGAGACGGTGCGCAAGCTCGCGGCAGCCGGGGCGCCGATCGCCCGCGCCGAGGGGTTTCAAGCACACGCCGAGTCGATGGAGGCCCGCGTGCTGGACCCCGCGTCCGAGAGTACCGTCGCAAACGATGCGTAATCTGATGGGACGCCATACGCCGCAGCGCCGGACCGGCCGAGCTCGTTCCGGCAGCCAACAAGACCGATGACCGATACCCAACCATCTCGCACAGCCGCGATCGAGCGCCGAACCGGCGAGACTGACATCCGCCTGTCGTTGACGCTCGATGGCTCCGGCGCTGGTACACGTGACACCGGCGTCGGGTTCCTCGACCACATGCTCGACCTGCTCGCGCGCCACGGACGACTGGATCTCGACGTGGCCGTCAGCGGCGACCTGCAGACCGGAGCGCACCACACCGTCGAGGACACCGCGATCGTGCTCGGTCAGGCGCTCGACCGCGCCTTGGGCGATCGAGCGGGCATTGGACGCTACGGACAGGCGACGATCCCCATGGACGAGGCGCGCGCGAGCTGCGCGATCGATATCTCCGGGCGCCCGCTCACCGTCTTCGAGGCGCAACTGCCACCCGGCGCTACCGGGGGGTTCGAGCACGAGTTGACCGAGGAGTTCTTTCGCGCGCTCGCCAACGCCGCCAAGCTCACGCTGCACCTGCGCATCGAAGCCGGCACGAACGCTCATCACATGATCGAGGCGGCCTTCAAGTCCTTCGCCCGCACCCTGCGCGAGGCCGTAGCGATCGATCCCACCGAGAGCGGCGTACCCAGTACGAAGGGCACGCTGACATGACCGATTGTGGTCGGGGATCTGAGGCGTTAGATCCAAGCTGGCCGATCGGCGATCCCGTCGATCGACGATCGGTAAGGACGCAGAGAGCGTGGCGTACTACGTACGCGAGCGACCGAGGACGCAGCGAGGCGCCGGATATCACGCCTCAGATCGGGCTCGTCGACTACGGCATGGGCAACCGCCGCTCGGCCGAAAAGGCGTTCGAGCACGTCGGCGCGCGCGTGCAGGCCAGCAGCGATCCCGAGATTCTGCGCAGCATGGACGGCCTGGTGCTGCCCGGCGTCGGCGCCTTCCCCGCCGGGATGAGCGCGATCCATGAGCTCGGGCTCGAGGAACTCCTGATCGAGCGGGCACAGGCAGGCGTACCGCTGCTCGGGCTGTGTCTGGGCATGCAGCTCCTGTTCGAGCGCTCCGAGGAGCACGACGGCGCCGAGGGGCTGGGGCTGCTGGCGGGCACCGTGCGCCGACTGAATGCACCCGGCTTCAAGCTGCCGCACATCGGTTGGAGCGAGGTGCACTGGCGCCGATCGACACCGCTGGCCGACGGTCTGCCCGACCCTAGCTACCTGTACCACGTGCACAGCTTCGCGCCCCACCCCGTCGAGGAGGAGGCGGTGCTCGCCACCGCCGACTATGGCGAGCCGTTCGCGGCGGTCGTCGGGCAGGGCAACGTCTACGGCACCCAGTCGCACCCGGAGAAGTCCTCCGCGCACGGGCTGGCGCTGCTGGCGAACTTCACACGCCTGTGCGGCCGCGCGACCGTCCCCGCATGAACCTCTATCCGGCGATCGACATCCTCGAGGGCAACGCGGTGAGGCTCGTGAAGGGCGACTTCGACGCGCGCAAGATCTACGACGAGGATCCGCTGGCGGCAGCGCGCGGCTGGACCGAGGAAGGCGCCCAATATCTGCACGTCGTCGATCTCGACGGCGCGAAGTCGGGCGCGCCGGTCAATCTCGATCACCTGCGGCGGATCGCCGGCGAGCTCGGGGTGCCGGTCCAGTACGGCGGCGGGCTGCGCTCGGCCGCAGCCGTGAGCGACGCCCTCGCCGCGGGAGCCACGCGCGTGATCCTGGGCACGGCCGCGTTCACGCAGCCGGGCCTGCTCGAGCAGGTGCTGAGCGAGCACGGTCCGGAGCGAGTGCTGGTGTCGGTGGACGTGCGCGACGGCCACGTGACCACGGCCGGCTGGACACAGACGACCGAGATCACGACCGCAGCGGTGATCGACAGCCTCGCGCGGCGCGGCGCGAGGCGGCTGGTGTTCACGAACGTCGACCGCGACGGGATGCTGCAGGGCCCGGACCTGGAGGAAGTGCGCCGCGTCGCGCACGCGGTGCACGACGGCAGCGTGATCTACTCCGGCGGGATCGGACAGCTGGCGGACCTGCAGGGCCTGGCCGGTCTGGGGGAGAGCAGTATCGAGGGCGTGATCGTCGGCAAGGCGTTGTATGAGCGGCGCTTCACCGTCGAGCAGGCCCTGGAGATCATGCGGGCGTAGGAGTGTGTGGTTCGAGCGGCGCATGCGCCGCTCGGCAGTTGGCGCCTGCGCCAACTGCGGGACCCGCACATGTGCGGGTCCCAGGCGGGGCCGCATGCGGCCCCGCCGACCTCGCCACATGTGGCGAGGTCCATCGACCATCTAGGCTGGGCACGTGCACCTCAAGCGCGTGATCCCCTGCCTCGACGTCGACGCCGGCCGCGTCGTCAAGGGCGTCGAATTCGTAGACATCCGCGACGCCGGCGACCCGGTGGAGCTGGCCGCGCACTACGACCGCGAGGGCGCCGACGAGCTCGTGTTCCTCGACATCACCGCCACGCACGAGCGCCGCGAGACGATCGCCCAACTCGCGCGGCGCACAGCCGACGAGGTATTCGTGCCCTTCACGATCGGCGGTGGCATCCGCTCGGTGCAGGATGCCCAGGTGGTGCTCGACGCCGGCGCGGACAAGGTCTCGATCAACAGCGCCGCGCTGCAACGCCCCGAGCTGATCGACGAGATGGCGCGCGTGTTCGGTTCGCAGTGCGTCGTGCTCGCCGTCGACGCCAAGCTTGTGAGCGATCCGGCCGCGACCGGCAACGGCGACTCGCGCTGGGAGGCCTATCTCGCGGGCGGTCGCACGCCCACGGGACGCGACGTGATCAACTGGATCCGCGAGGCGGTCGGGCGCGGAGCGGGAGAGATCCTGCTGACGAGCATCGACCGCGACGGCACGAGCGATGGCTATGACCTGCCACTGACGAACGCGGTGAGCGAGGCGGTAAGCGTGCCGGTGATCGCCTCCGGCGGCGCCGGCGAGCTCGAGCATCTGGCCGAGGCTCTGCACGCCGGCGCGGACGCGGCGCTGTGCGCGTCGATCTTCCACTACGGTCGGTTCACGATCCCCGAGGCCAAGGCCCACCTGATCGCGGCGGGCGTTCCCGTGCGCAACACCTGAGGACGCACCCTGGAGCCGATCGCGAGGATGGGCGAGCACACTTTCGACGCGACCGTCGTGCTGGAAGGCCTGCGCGAGCTGCCCGGCGGGCGCGAGCTGCTCGATCTCGCCCGCGGACGTACCGACGTCGAGCTCGTCGGTGGCGCCGTGCGTGATCTGCTGCTCGGTCGCACTCCGCGCGAGCTCGACGTGGTGGTGGCAGGGAGAGAGTCCTCTCCCGGTCCGGCGCTCCTGTTCGCTCGCGCGCTCGCCGCGCGCGTGGATGCCCTCGCCGAGACGAACGAGCACGAGCGCTTCGGCACGGCGCTCGTCGTCTGGGACGGCGCCCAGGTCGACGTAGCCGGCGCTCGCCGGGAGCGCTACGCCGCGCCGGGAGCGCTGCCCGAGGTCGCACCGGCGACGCTCGACGACGACCTG
Organism: Solirubrobacteraceae bacterium; assembly: GCA_049584155.1. Lineage (GTDB taxonomy): Bacteria > Actinomycetota > Thermoleophilia > Solirubrobacterales > Solirubrobacteraceae > Palsa-744. The sequence goes on along the minus strand of JBAUXH010000290.1, from coordinate 3,535 downwards.
CTGCGGCGAGATTTCACCGTCAACGCGATTGCCGTTACGCTTGATACCACGCGCCCCGGAGAGGTGCGCGCACCGCCCGGCGCGCTTGCAGATCTGCGAGCCGGGCGACTGCGCGTCCTGCACGACGCGAGCTTCATCGATGATCCCACGCGCCTGCTGCGCCTCGCGCGATACTCAGCGCGCCTGGGCTTTGCGATCGAGGCGCACACGGCCGAGCTTGCCTCTCGGGCCCTGACCGCGCACGCGCTCGACACGATCTCCGGCACGCGCATCGGCGCGGAGCTGCGGCTTGCCCTGGATGAACCAGATGCCACCGGCGCCCTCGCGGCGATGGACGAGCTGGGTCTGCTCACAGCGTTGCACCCGCGGCTGCGCCTCGATCGCAGCGCGATCGAGCGCTCGCTCGCGCTGCTGCCCGACGACGCTCGCCCCGACCTCTTGATAATGGCCGCACTGACCTTGCCCCTCACCCTCCGCGCGGACGAGCCCCGCACGGAGATCGTCGCGCTGCTCGACCGCCTGGAGTTCACCGCGCCCGATCGCGACCGTATCGCCGCGGCGGCGACCGCGGTTTCCCGCCTGACCGGCGCCCTGCCCGATGCCACGCGGCCCTCGCAGTTGCGCACGGCCGTGACCGGTGTCCCACCTGAGGGAGTCGCGCTTGCAGGTGGCGTGAGCGAGTCATCCGCCGGACCGGCCCGTCGCTGGTTCACCGAGCTGCGGGATATCAGGCTGCTCATCACCGGCGAGGATCTGCTTGCCGCCGGGATCGCGGAGGGTCCAGAGGTTGGGCGCCGGCTCGATGCGACACTCGATCGTAAGCTCGACGGAGACCTCGCCGACGGTCGCGACGCCGAGCTGGCAGCCGCGCTAGAGGCGCGCGTATGAACTCCATCGGCGCCGGCGTCGCGCCCAGCGAGCTCATGTTTGACCTACCCGGTGGCGGCCGTGCGCTGTTCACCACACGCGCTCACGGCAACATGTCCTCAGTCGGTGGTCTCGACCATGAGCACGGTCTAAGCGCGCGCGAGCGATTGCGCACGCAGCTTCGATTGCGACGTCTCGCACGGGGCTATCAGGTGCACGGCACGACCGTCCGTTGCATCCACAGCGACGCGAACATTCCCGCCCCCGATACCGACGCGGCACAATCCCCGATCGAGGCCGATGGTCACGCCACCTGCATTCCCGGTATCGGCGTGATGGCGCTCGCCGCCGACTGCCTTCCGGTCGCGCTCGGAGGTGAACGCGCGGTCGCGATGGTTCACGCCGGTTGGCGCGGGCTCGCGGCGGGCGTCCTGGAGCAGGGCGTGCTCGCGCTGCGCACACTCGGTGTCGAGGGCGATATTGCGGCGATCATCGGTCCCGGCGCCGGACCATGCTGCTATGAGGTCGGTCCCGAGGTTCACGGCGCGTTCGCCCCTAAGGCCCTGATGGCAGAACCGGACATCCTCGACAGCACCGAAGCTGGTGGATCGCCGATCGACCTGCGCGCCATCGCCCGCGAGCGGCTGCGTGCGGTAGGGGTCACCGACGTGCAAGACCTCGCACTGTGCACGATCTGCGACGCCCGCTTCTACTCCCACCGACGCGAAGCCACGCGCGCGGGACGCCAGGCGGGCATCGCGTGGCTGGCATGAGCGCCCTCGGCCAACTGAGCGCACCCCCATGGGCGCGGCGCATGTCGGAGGCGCGCGGTGGTTGAGCCGATCCGTGTCACCGACCCCGAGTCCGTCCGCGCTCGCCTTGTCACATTGCGCGAACAGATCTCCGACGCCGCACGCCAAGCCGGCACGGACCCGGGCGCGGTCGAGGTTCTCGCCGCGACCAAGTACGTGCTCAGCGAGGATCTCCCCACGCTTGCCGCCGCCGGAATCCGACTCGTCGGAGAGAACCGCGCTCAGGATCTAGCCACCCGCGCCGCCGCCTACGGCGAGCTCTTCGAGTGGGACTTCATCGGCGCGCTCCAGTCCCGCCGCGTCCGCACGATCCTGCCCCACGTGCGCCTGATTCACTCCGTCGCATCGACCTCTGCGCTGCGCGAGCTAGACCGTCATCGCTCGCTCGCTCGTCCCGAGCTGGCGATCCTGATCGAGGTAAATGTCGCCCGCGAGCCCGGCAAGTCGGGCATCCCGCCCGAGGAGCTCGACTCCTATTTGGAACAAGCGCCCGTGCCTGTTGCTGGCCTGATGTGCATGCCGCCGCTCGCCTCCGACCCCGAGGACAGCCGCCGCTGGTTCGCTGCCCTGCGCGAGCTGGCCGGCGCTCGCGATCTGCCCCAGCTGTCGATGGGCACATCTCAGGATTATCTCGTCGCGGTGCAGGAGGGCGCCACACTTGTGCGCATAGGCACGAGCTTGTACTCTTAGCTTTCTCGTCGGGCACGCCCGATGGTTAGCATTAGCAGGGATTCTCGTCCTCCGGGCGAACTCCGCACCTGTACCTATGGCTTTTCGAGACTCCTGGCATCGCGCGCTCGTCTACTTCGGCCTTGCCGAGGAGTATCACGACGACTACGACGACGAGCCCGGGGGGGCGGGCCCCGAACATGAGGTCGAGGATCGCTACCGCGAGCGCCCCAACGTCCGTCGTCTGCGCCGCCGTCGCGACGAGTTCGACGATATCTTCGCCGACGATGACGAGCCCCGCGCGCGCTCGGCCACGGCGCTGCGCTCGGTGCGCACCGGCGGTGGCAACGGCAACGGCGATGTCCGCGTGCACCTGGTCGTGCCCAAGTCGTTCAACGACGCCCAGCAGATAGCCGACCGCTTCAAGGACTCCGTCCCGGTGATCCTCAACCTGCAGTCCTCCGATACCGAACTCTCCAAGCGCCTCATCGACTTCGCCTCCGGTCTCACCTATGCGCTCGACGGAGGAATGCAGCGGATCGCCGATAAGGTCTTCATGCTCACCCCCCGCAACGTCGAGATCTCCGCCGAGGAGCGCGCCCGCTTGATCGAGAAGGGCTTCTTCAATCAGAGCTGACGGGCCTGTAGCCTGAGCCCCTCATGAACGTCGGTCTCATCGGCTCAGGCAACATGGCACGCGCGCTCGCGCGGGGTTGGGGCCGTCCGCTGCTGTGCTCGGACCCGCTGCCCGAGCGCGCCGCCGCGCTCGCCGCCGAGGTGGGAGGGGAGGCCCTCCAGAGCAACGCCGAGGTCGCACGGCGCGCCGATCTCGTCGTCCTCTGCCACAAGCCCGCCCAACTCGACCATGTCGCAAGCGAAGTCGCGCCGTATGCGCAGGCGGTCGCCTCGATTCTCGCCGCGACGCCCCTGGCGGCGCTGAAGGACGCCTATCCGGACAGGCCCGTCTACCGCTTCATCCCCTCGCTCCCCGTCGAGGTGCGCCAGGGTGCCGTCGTGCAGGCCGACGGTCCGCCGCAGGACCCCGCCCTCGACGCGCAGGTCCACGACCTCTTCGCCGAGCTCGGCACGCTCGTAGTGCTCCCCGACGCGCTCGTCGACGTCGCCATGGGCCTGATGTCCTGCGCACCCGCCTACGTCGCCCTCGTCGCCGAGGCGCAGGTCGACGC
>JBAUXH010000289.1:0-4273 GCA_049584155.1 Solirubrobacteraceae bacterium | reverse complement strand
CGCACGTACTCGGGCCAGCCGCCCGTATAGCTGCGCAACGAGCGTTGCTCGACGGCGACCGTGCGCGTGCCGACCGCATCCAGCAGCGCGCGGTCGTGGGAGACGAGCAGAATCGCGCCCGTGAACGCGCTCAAGGCGTCCTCGAGCGCCTCGCGCGACTCGATGTCGAGGTGGTTCGTGGGCTCGTCCAGGATCAGCACGTTGGGTGGGTGGGTCCCCGATCCAATGAGCACCGCTAGCGACAGGCGCCGGCGCTCGCCGCCGGAGAGCCCCGCGAGCGGTTTTTCGGCCTCTTCGCCGCTGAAGAGGAACCGCCCGAGCAGTGCGCGGGCCTTGTTCGGCGTCAATCCCGTGGCGCGACCGGCCGCGTCGAGCACGCTCTGTCCGGGATCGCCCCCCGCCCCCAGCTCGTCCGCGTGTTGGGAGAGGTAGCCGACCGTCACGTTGTGCCCCGTACTGAGCCTGCCCTGCGCGAGCGCCCGACGCCCTGCGAGGGTCTCGATCAGCGTCGTCTTGCCCGACCCGTTGGGGCCCACGAGCGAGACGTGCTCGCCGCGCTCCAACCACAACTCTGCCTGCTCGAGCAGCCTCACCGGCGGCTCGCCGATATCGATCTCCGCATCGCTCAACTCGAACACGACCCGCCCCGAGCGCTCCGGCGCCTTGAACGCGAACTCCAAACCCTGCTCGTCGCGCGGATCGCGCTCGATGCGCTCGATCTTCGAGAGCTTCTTCACGCGCGACTGCGCCTGTTTGGCCTTCGTGGCCTTGTAGCGAAAGCGCTCGATGAAGCGCTCCATCCGTGCGATCTCCGCCTGCTGCTTATCGATCGCCTTGCCCAGCGCGATCTCGCGCGCGGCCTGCTCGCGTCGCCAGGCGTGCCAGGTGCCCGCGAAGTAACGCGAGCGGCCGGCCTCCAACTCAAGGACGGACGTGCCGACGGCCTCCAGGAACCAGCGATCGTGCGCCACCAGCACAACGGCCGCGTCGAGTGAGACGAGCGTCTGCTCCAGCCACTCCAGCGACTCGATGTCGAGATGGTTCGTGGGCTCGTCCAGCAGCAGCACGTCCGCGGAAGTGGCCAGGGCGCGGGCCAACGAGGCGCGCGTGAGCTGCCCGCCGGAGAACGTGTCCAGGGCGCGATCGAGGTCGGCATCGGCGAACCCCAGCCCGTGCGCCATCGCGGTCGCGCGGTCGCGCCACAGGTAGCCCCCGTGCGTCTCCAGCCGCGCCTGCGCGCGCGCGTAACGGTCGAGCAGCGCCTCGTCCGTTGTGCCCCGCGCCATGCGCTCCTCCAGCTCCGCCAGCTCCATCTCGATCTGCAGCTCCTCCGTGCAGCCCGACAGGATGTACTCGCGCAACGGCAGCCCGCGCTCGCGCGGGGGACGCTGGTCGTGCAGAGCGATCCGCACGCCGCGAGCGACGCTCAACTCGCCACGGTCGATCGAGGTCTCCCCTGCCAGCGCACGCAGCAACGTCGTCTTGCCGGCACCGTTGCGGCCCGCGATCGTCATCCGTTCGCGGCGCTCGAGTTTGAACGAGACGCCGCCCAGGAGCGGCACTCCGGCCATGTCGATGTGTAGATCCGATGCGATCAGCAGAGCCATGGGCGGTGATGTTAGGAGGCCGCTTTGGGTCCAGCTACGCCGCTACCTCGCATGACAGAGCCATGGGCGGTGATATTAGGGTTGGCCTGTCCGCCGTGGACAAGAAAAGCCGCTTTGGGTCCAGCTACGCCGCTACCTCGCATGACAGAGCCATGGGCGGTGATATTAGGGTTGGCCTGTCCGCCGTGGACAAGAAAGCCGCTTTGGGTCCAGCTACGCCGCTACCTCGCATGACAACACCCGCACAGTGGGCTTGCCGGATAGGTGCCGGTGTGGGAACTGATCTTTAAATGAGTGGTTTGCCGGTCTGCGACCGGCTATACATGTAAGCGGCGATTGGACGCAATCTATCCGGGCGTGCTGAGTGGGGTTATGCCCCTGATGGCCGGGTCCTGCGCTAGCATCCGCCGCGTCATGCGCCGCCTGACCGCCACCCTGATCGCGTCCGCAGCCTGCTCCGCGATGCTGCTGCTGATGCTCGCCCCGACTGCCCTGGCCGAAAACGACGGACGCGGGGCCTACGGCGCGACCGACGACAAGGTCGTGACGAACGCCGGCTTCATCCTGATCGTCTTCTTTCCGACGTTCGTGCTCGTGATGAGCATGATCCAGCGGCGCCTGGAGAAGCGCAAGGAAGCCAGCAAGGCCGCCGCGAAGCAGCTCGGCGACGCCGAGTGGCACGGCGGCTGGTAATCACCCGGTGAGCGAGCCCGACGCCGTCCGCTACGAGCGCGAGGGCGCCGCGGCCGTGGTGACGATCGACCGTCCCCACCGGCGCAACGCCGTGGACGGCGACACCGCCGCGCGACTACACGAGGCGTACGAGCGCTTCGAGGCCGACGACGAGGCCCGCGTGCTGGGGCTCACCGGCGCCGGTGGTGTGGCGTTCTGCGCCGGCGCAGACCTCAAGGCGACCGAGACGATGGCCGGCAGGCTGATGTCAGCGGAGGGACCGATGGGCTTCACGCGGCTGACTCCCTCCAAGCCGACGATCGCCGCGATCTCCGGGTTCTGCCTCGCGGGTGGCCTGGAGCTAGCGCTGTGGTGCGATCTGCGCATCGCCACCGAGGGCTCGACGCTCGGCTATCCCGAGCGGCGCTGGGGCGTGCCGCTGATCGACGGCGGCACACAGCGACTGCCGCGCATCGTCGGATTGGGCCGCGCCCTGGACCTGATCCTGACAGGGCGCATGATCGACGCTCGGGAGGCACTGAGCATGGGGCTGCTGACCGAGGTCGTGCCCGCGGGCGCACACCTCGAGCGCGCGCTCGCGCTCGCCGAGGGGCTCGCTCGCTTTCCCCAGCGCACGATGCTCGCCGATCGCCACGCGGCGATCGAGGGCCTCGGCATACCCCTCGCCGACGGACTCGCCCTGGAGGCGCAGGCCGGACCCGTTGTGTTCGAAGAAGGCGCCGAGGGCGCCGCCCGCTTCGCCTCCGGCGAGGGCCGCGGCGGAGCCGGCGCGGGGGCATAACCGCTCAACCCGCCCCGACGAAGTGCGATCAATCGCCGCTTACATCTATCGCCGGTCGCCGACCGGCCCGCGACTCCTTAAAGATCAATCCAGCGCTGGCCCATCTCCGGCAAGCCCACAACGCGCGTGTTGCCACGCGAGTTAGCGGCGTAGCTGGCGTTAATACCGGCGCGGGCACCCAGTGACCGATATCCTCGCCTGACGATGGCGTATTTCGTAACAGGCGCGACCGGCTTCATTGGACGGCGGCTCGTCGAGCAGCTGCTCTGCAAGCGCCAGGGCAAGGTGTACGTGCTCGTGCGCGACGCCTCCACCGGCAGGCTCGACGACCTCCTCGAGCGCTGGCAGGCAGTCGTCGGGGCCGGCGCCGGCAAGCGCATCGTGCCGGTGATCGGCGACCTGCGCAAACCGCTGCTCGGTCTCGAGACCGAGCGCGTGGAGGAGCTGCGCGGCAAGATCGACCACTTCTTCCATCTCGCGGCGATCTATGACATGACCGCGCCGGCCGAGCAGAACACGGCCGTGAACGTCGGCGGCACGACGCACGCGGTCGAGCTCGCGCGGGCGCTGGACGCGGGCATCCTCCACCACGTCTCCTCGATCGCCGTCGCCGGCACGTACAAGGGGACGTTCGAGGAGGACATGTTCGACGAGGGTCAGCGACTGCCCTCTCCATATCACCGCACTAAGTTCGAGTCCGAGCGGATCGTGCGCGAGCAGCCCTACGTGCCGTGGCGCGTCTATCGACCCGGGATCGTCGTGGGCGACTCGCGTACGGGCGAGATGGACAAGATCGACGGGCCGTACTACTTCTTCAAGGCGATCCAGCGCGCGCGCCAGCTGCTGCCCGAGTGGGCGCCGCTCGTGGGGGTTGATCTCGGCAACACGAACGTCGTCCCCGTCGACTGGGTGGCGAACGCGCTCGAGCACATCGCGCACGAGCCCGACCTCGACGGGCGCGCCTTCCATCTGACCGACCCGCGCCGCCAGCGCGTCGATGCGCTGATCAACGAGTTCGCGACCGCCGCGCACGCGCCGCGGGTGGCGGTGAGCATCGACAAACGCCTCACCGACCCGCTGCCACGCTGGCCGCTGCAGCTCGCGCTCGCGCTGCCGCCGTGGCGCCAGGCCAAGAACCTGGCCCTGCGCGAGCTGGGGATCCCTCAGGAGGTGCTCGCGCACATGGAGCTCG
>JBAUXH010000288.1:0-2134 GCA_049584155.1 Solirubrobacteraceae bacterium | reverse complement strand
TCGCGGCCGTAGTAGTCGCCGTCGCGATACAGCGCCGCCCCACTGTGAATGCCGATCCGCGGCGGCGGCGAGCCCTGCGGGAGCTCTCCGTGCAGGTTCACCGCCCAGCGCGTCAGCGCGCCCGCGTCGGCGCCCACGACCATCACCTCGTCGCCCAGCGTCTTAATCACGCGCGCATCGATCGGCAGCGTGTGCTCGACCGTCTCCACGAAGCGCTCCACCGCGTCGACCGCCCGCGCCTCGCCGGCTTCCTCGGTCAATTTCGTATAGCCCGCGAGGTCCGCGAACGCGATCGCCACGCGCATCCGGCCCTCCTCTGCGGTCTCCTCATCGTTCAGGTCGGACTCGATGTGGCCGATCACGTCCTGCTCGACGAAGTACCCCAGCATGCGCCCGTGCAGGTAGTTGATGATCGGCGCCGCGAACGGCAGCATCTCGCGCGTCATCCCCTCCATCGCCCGCGCGATCTCCGTCCCCGGCACCCCGTCGCGCATCAGCGGTTCGTGCAGATACAGGTGAAACAGCCTCACCTCGGCGTCGGCGATCTGCGCCATCGCCTGCCCGTACACGCGCGCTAGCTGCAACAGCGCCGGCAGCGGCAGGCCCGCGGCGATAACCTCGGCGCCGTAGCGCAGCACTTGCAGGTCTTCCTCGGAGATCTCATCCGTCGAGAGCGCGTTCAGCCCCAATGCGCCGAGGATGCGTTCGATCAGCGCCGGCTCCAGCCCGATCTCGCGCGAGGCCTCCTTCAGCGTGTAGCGCGCCTCGGTGCTCGGCAGCAGTTCGTCGATGTACCCAAACGCCAGCTTCCCGCTCTGGCTCGCTTCCCTGATCTTTCCCACCGTGTGCCCGCGCTCGCGCAGCCGCGCCACGATCCGCACGTGCGAGGCCGCCGCCGGCGTCCACGCGCCCTCGTACTGCGGCACCAGCCCCTCCTTCACCCAGCGCCTCACCGTCCCCGCGCTCACGCCCGCGCGCGTCGCGACCTGCTCGAGCGTCAGCGTGACCGGTGCGACGCCCTCCCCGCCGGCGCCCTCCCCGCCGGGGGGAGCATCGGTGAGCCGCTCGGGAGGCATCTCCTGGGACCTGTCGCGTGACGCAGCCATCGGCGGCAGTCTAAAGTCGCGGCCCGTGTCGCAACCCGAGCCCGCTCACCCGGCCGATCCCAGTGATCCGCCCGCACCCACCCGTCTGCGCCCAGCGATGAGCCCGCACCGCATGTGATGGTATGATGGCACTCCAATGATGGCGCGTACGCAGATAACGCTCGCAACCGACACGCATCGGCGCGCCAAGCGCCGCGCCGCGGACCTGGGAATCTCGTTCGCCGAGTACGTGCGCCAAACGCTCGACCGGGATCTCGGCGAGCAGCCCAAGACCGACATCAGCGCGATCGTCGGGATCGGAAACTCGGGCGGGTCGAACATCGCCAAGCACAAGGACCAGTACATTGGGGAAGCCTTCTGGCAGGACCACCTGCGTGCGACAGGCAAGTCCGATCCCGACCGTTGAGCCTGTTCGTCGATACCTCAGCGTTCTACGCAGTCATCGATGACGACGACAATGATCACGCTCGTGCCACCGCGATTCTGTCGGCTGGCGACCGTCTGACCACGACTGACCACGTACTCGTTGAGTGCTGGCAACTCACGCGCATCCGCCTTGGGCGAGACCCCGCAGAGCGCTTCTGGGCATCGCTCCGGGGTGGCCTTGCGTCTGTCGAGACGGTACTCCCCGGTGACCTCGACGCCGCCTGGCGCATAGGCGAGGCCTTCCCCGACCAGGACTTCTCGATCGTCGACCGCACCAGCTTCGCGGTCATGGAGCGCCTGGGCATCTCGAGCGTCGCGAGCTTCGACGACCACTTCTCGATCTACCGCTTCGGACCGCGCCGCGAGCGGGCGTTCGACGTGCGGCGCTGAGCCCCACAGCCGATGCGCACCGATCCCGAGCCCGCTCACCCGGCTGATCCCGCCAGTCCGTCCAGTCCCCAAGCGATCCATCTGCGACCCACCGCCGAGCTGGCCGAGCGCGTGCTCCTGCCCGGCGATCCCGGGCGCGCGCTCGCGCTCGCGCAGGTCCTGATCGACGCCCCGCTCATGTTCAACCACCACCGCGGCCTCTGGGGCTACAC
>JBAUXH010000287.1:0-1579 GCA_049584155.1 Solirubrobacteraceae bacterium | reverse complement strand
ACCATCGGCTTGTCTGGCGCGATCCGAAGCACCCTGCGGTAAGTCGAACGAAAGATCTGGTTGAAGCTCCGCCATCCGGCCGAGTTGGCCGTGGCTCCCCAGTTGAAGCTGTCCAGACAGGTCCAGTCCACGTAGGCGTTGCCTGGGTAGACCGAGTGAAGGGGGATGAGCTTACGCGTGAAGTCGATGTTCGGGCACCAGGTCCAGGTCGCGTTGGTCGCTCCAACCGAAGCGAAGATGTTGTGCACGTGTCGCCAGGCGGAGACGAACGTCCCTGGCGCATTTCCGTTCACCCCTTCGCTCCATGGGAACCAAAAGCCGTTCATCTCCGGGTCAAAGCGAAGGAAGAATGGATGACCCCATTCCCGCACTTCCTCTGCAAATCTGCGGATGTAGGCGTCATATCTGCCGCGGATCACATCAGAGAGCTGAAAGTTGGGCTCATCGAGGCTCGAGGGAGTTGATTGGGAGCCCCAAGTGAGGAAGGGGATCGCACCGTAGTTGCGTATGTTTTCCATTGCTGAGGTCGGAAAGGTGTAGAAGGAGCAGGGCGACGTTTCGCAATTGGCAAACGGCGAAGAAAACTCGAGCAGCGAAAGGCCCTTACCGGTCCGCTGTTCAAATTGGGAGACCGCGGACATATCCCAAGGGGCGGCTGTGCCGGTGAGTTGGGGGCCGATTACCGCTCCCCAGTACAGGGGCCTTGCGTGCCGGCCGCTGGCGGAGGCAGGTGCCGGAAAGAGGACGCAGCAGACGATTGCCGCCAGCGCAAGCGCGACGTCAATCCTCAGGGGATACCTCTCTCGGGAGACTAGGGGGACCGTCATCGGTTGTGCACGCTTCTTGAACACGCTGATTTGGCTTTTGCTGCGGCGCAAGTGACAGCGAATACGACCGACCCGGCAGCACGGATCAACGCGGGGGTGAGATTGTGCCGTCAGCGATGGCCGCGTACGTGTTCGATCTGTAAGCCCGCGACCGTACGCCACGCGCAAAGGCCCGGCGCGCGGCGGGCGAAGTCTCGATGGGCCACTGAAGCCCTCGTTCCCTCTGATCGAACCAGACGAGGCCGCGAATGCGGCGGTACTTCGTTGCCAACATCCTGAACATACTCGTGATCCATGTAGCCTTGGCTTGTGCTCTGCCCGTGGAGGCGATCTCGGCAAGGATCATCGGCTTTCGCGGTGCCACCCTCCTGGTTATCTTGAGATAGGTGGAAGCGAAAATCTGGTCGAAGGTTCTCCATGGATGCGGATTGACAGGGTTCGCGGCCCAATTGTAGCCGTCCATGCACGTCCAGTCGACATAGCTTGCTCCGGGATAGAGTCGAGAGAGGCTCCCGAACTTTTGGGATGGGTTCGCGTAGGGGCACCAGACCCAGGTCGCGTTGGTCGCGCCGACCGAGGTAAAGATGTCGTGCACGTGCCGCCAGGCGGCGACGACCTCCCTCGGTTTGTTGCCGTTGACGCTCTGTCCCCAGGGGAACCAGTTGCCGTTCATCTCCCAGTTGAAGCGAAGGAAGAATGGATGACCCCACTCGCGCGCGGCTTCGGCAAAGCTACGGATGTAGGAGTCATAG
>JBAUXH010000286.1:0-10750 GCA_049584155.1 Solirubrobacteraceae bacterium | reverse complement strand
CGCAACGCCGGCGACGGCGCCGCGCCGAGCCGGCGCATCCCCACCAGCACCGAGTCGACATTCGGCTCGGGGTAGAACACCGCCCGCGGTATCGCCCGCAACACCCGCACCTCGCACGCAAGCTGGGCGATCACCGAGCTGATGCCGTAATCGCGCGCCCCCGGTGTGGCGGCCAGACGCTCGCCGACCTCGCGTTGGGCCATCGCCACCCACAGCTCCACACCGGGTAGCTCCTCGATCGTGCGCAGTAGCACCCCCGCGGCGATCCCATACGGGAGGTTCGCCACGACCTTCCCCGGCGCCGGTCGCAGCGCCATTAGATCGATCCGCATCGCATCCCCCCAATGCACGCTCACGTTCGCGTGCGAGCCGGTCGCGTCCGACAGCGCCTCGTGTAGGCGCGTGTCGATCTCGACCACATGCACATGCGCGACACGCTCGGCCAGATACTCCGACAGCACCCCCAGACCACCGCCGATCTCCAGCACGACATCGCGCTCGCCGAGCTCCGCCGCCCGCTCGATCACGCCGAGGATGTTCGAGTCGATCAAGAAGTTCTGTCCCAGCTCGCGGTCCGGTTGCACGTCGAAGCGCTGCATGCGCCGTAGGGACGGTTGAGTCGGCTGAGTGGGCTCGCGTGCCGTGACGCGCGGCGACCGCGAGGCCCGGCCCGATGGTCGGGCGTCGCTCATGAGACTCATCCCCAGCCGAACACGCGTGCCGCGTTGCGCTCCACGACGGCGTCCAGCTCCTGGACGCTGACCCCGCGCAACTCCGCCACGAACGCCGCCGTATGTGCGACGAACGCCGGCTGGTTGCGCTGCTTGCGCACCACCTGGGGCGTCAGATACGGCGCGTCGGTCTCGACCAGCAGTCGCTCGTCGGGAACCTGACGCGCCGCCGCGGCGAGGTCGGCGGCGCTTTTGTAGGTGACGTTCCCGGCGAACGAGATCGCATACCCCCGCTCGAGGCACTCCTGCAGATGCTCGGGCATCGAGAAGCAGTGGATCACGACGCTGCACCCCTGCGCTTGCGCGCCGAGCTGCGCCAGCGTCTCATCGGCGGCCTCGCGCGAGTGGATCACGAGCGGCAGGCCGGTATCCCGAGCGAGCGCTATGTGCGCGGCGAACGCCCGCTCCTGATCGGCGCGCGGCGCGCCGTCGCGGTAGAAGTCCAGGCCCGTCTCGCCGATCGCCAGACAGCGAGGGTGCGCAGCCAGCGCGCGCAGCTCTGCCAGATCGCCCTCGTCGAACCCCCTAGTCGCATTCGGATGACGACCGACCGCCGCGTACACCTGTGGAAACGCCTCGGCCGCCGCGAGTGCCGCGCGACAGGACGCCGGTTCGGTGCCGACTGTCAGCATGCGCGTCACCCCCGCCCCTTCGGCGGCGGCCACGAGCTCGGTGTCGGGCGGCTCGCATAGGTCCAGGTGGGTATGACTGTCGATCACCTCATCGTCCTCGCGATTCGCATCAGGCCGCCTCGACGACGTCGAGACCCTTGGGGAACAGCGGCTCGATCTGCGCCACCGCTCCGACCGTGCCGGCTCCCAGGCGCGCTCCTGCGAACGCCACCTCCGGTGCGCCGAGCGCCCCCAGCAGCGTGGCGGTGCTCGCCGGTAGGTAGGGGTGAAGCAGCACCGCGACCACGCGCAGCCCCTCCACGAGCGTCCCCAGCACACGATCCAGCTCCTGCGCGCGGGCCTCGTCTTTGGCGAGCACCCAGGGCGCCTGCTCCTCGACGTAGCGGTTCAGGCGGCGCACGCGCTGCCAGATCTCATCGAGCGCGACAGTCAGCTGAACCCCGTCGATCAGCTCACCGACGCGCTCGGGCAGGCCCGCGAAGTCGCCCACGATCGCGGGATCAGGCTCCACGGCCGGCGTCACGCCGTCGCGGTAACGCCCGACCATCGCCAGCGTGCGACTGGCGAGGTTGCCGAGCTCGTTCGCCAGCTCCGACTCGTAGCGCTGCTCGAAGGAGGCCGTCGATACTGAGCCGTCCTGACCGAAGGGCACGTCGCGCAGCAGGTAGAAGCGCAGCGCGTCGGCGCCGAAGCGCTCGATCACCGCGAAGGGGTCGAGCACGTTGCCGAGCGACTTCGACATCTTCTCGCCGTCCATCAGCAGATACCCGTGCACGAACACCCGCTTGGGCAGCTCCAACCCGGCGGCCATCAGCAGCGCGGGCCAGTAGACGACGTGGAAGCGCAGGATGTCCTTCGCGATCACGTGGCAGTCGGCGGGCCAGAACGTCTCCGTCCGGTCGGCCCTGGGATCGGCGTAGGAGAGCGCCGAGTAGTAGTTCAAGAGCGCGTCGAACCACACGTAGAACACGTGCTCGGAATCCCACGGCACCGGTACTCCCCAGGTCAGCCGATGGCGTGTCAGGGGCACGTCGCGCAGACCCGAGCGGATGAACGAGAGCGCCTCGTTGTAGCGCGTGCGCGGTGCGACGAACTCGAGCTGCTCGGCGTAGAGCCGTTCGAGCGGCTCCTGAAACGCGGACAGCTTGAAGAAGTAGCTGTCCTCGCGCTCGCGCGTGAGCTCGATGTGGTGGATCGGGCAGCGGTTGCCCTCGTCGATCTCGTTCTCGGCCTTGAAGTCCGCGCAGCGCGGGCAGTACCAACCCTCGTACTGGCCCTCGTAGACGAACCCGTTCTCGCGCACCCGCGCCAGCACCTCCTGTACGACGGCGATGTGCTGCGGATCGGTCGTGCGGATGAAGAAGTCGTTCGAGGCCTCGATCCGCGGCGCGAGCGCCTTGAAGCGCTCGGCGTTGCGATCCGCGAGCTCCTGGGGCTCAATCCCCAGGGCGTGCGCCGCGTCGGCCACCGGCTCGCCGTGCTCGTCGGTGCCCGTCAGGAAGAACACCTCCTCACCGCGCTGGCGGTGATGGCGCGCCATCACATCGGCGGCGATCGTCGTATACGCGTGCCCCAGATGCGGCGCCGCGTTGACGTAGTAGATCGGGGTCGTTACGTAGTAGCTCACTCGCGTTGAAGGCTACTCGCCGGGCGTGTGGCTCCCACGACCAGCACGACCTCGCCCTTGGGCGGATGCTCGCCGTAGCGCTCGGCCAGCTCGGCCGCGGATCCGCGCGCGACTTCCTCGTGGAGCTTCGTCAGCTCGCGGCAGACCGCCACGGGGCGCTGCGGATCGGCGTGCGCGAGCATCTCCAGCGTGGCCGGCAGGCGCTTGGGCGATTCGAAGGCCACCAACGTCTCCGCCGTGTCCGCCAGCAGGCGCTCGCGCTGACCGCGCTTACGCGGCAGGAAGCCCACGAATCGCCAGCGATCCGGCGGAAGCCCCGAGAGGATCAGCGCGCTCAGCACGGCGCTCGGGCCCGGCAGCACCTCGATCGGCAGGTCCTCGCGGATGCACGCCTGCACGAGCGCATAGCCGGGGTCGGAGACCAGCGGCATACCCGCGTCGCTGACCAGCGCGACCGTCTCCCCCGCGCCGATGCGCGCCGCCAGCTCGGGGGCGCGCGCCCGTTCGTTGTGCTCGTGCAGGCTCACGAGCGACGCCGCGCGGATGCTGTGACGATCGAGCAGCACCCGCGTGCGCCGCGTGTCCTCGCAGGCGAGCACGTCGGCTTCGCCGAGCACCCGCAGCACGCGCAAGGTCACGTCTTCGAGGTTGCCGATCGGCGTCGCGCAGACCAGCAAGCGTCCGTGCGCGTCAGTTGCAACCGGAGGGTTATCGGGGCTCATCGCGCAACTATAAGTTCCGCCCATGTCCACCCCATCCGATCAGCCACCCCAGTACACGCGCTACCGCGCCGGGCGACGGCTGCATCCACGACGTGCCGAGGAGGACCTGATCGACCCGCTGAGCACAGAGCGCGCACGCCAGTCCGGACCTCGACGGGGATGGCAGGAACGGATCACACCAAAACGGCTGATTCTGGGCCTGCTCGCGCTGATCGCGGGTTGGCTGATCCTCTCGCTGGTGCTGTTCCTGCTGAGCTCTCATTTCGAGCGCACCTCTCCGCCAGCGAACGTGGCTAGCGTGCTCGATCCGGCGGGTTATCCGCTGACCTCGGCCAACAACATTCTCGTGCTCGGCTCCGATCGTCGCCAGAAGAACTCGAAGGAACCGGGCGCCGAAACAACGGGTCCGGGCCGCTCGGACACGATCATGCTGATCCGCACCGGCGGCGGGCACGCAGCGCGGCTGTCGATCCCGCGCGACACGGTCGTGGAAATCCCCGGCCACGGGCTGCAGAAGATCAACGCCGCGCACGAGTTCGGCGGGCCGGCGGAGTCGATCTCGGTGATCAAGAGCTGGCTCGGCATTCCGATCAATCACCTGGTCGAAGTCAACTTCGAAAACTTTCCCGCCCTGATCGACGCGATGGGCGGGATCACCTACACCGGGGGTTGCCTCATATCGCGCCTGGACGGCGGCTTCAGCCAGGGCGGCTACACCCTGCGCCTGAGCTCCGGCACCCATCACCTCGACGGCAAGCAGGCCTTGGCGCTGGCGCGCACCCGCGAGAACCTGTGCGCGCCCAACGAGACTGACATCCAGCGCGAGGAACACCAGCAGGCGCTGTTCATGGCGATGAAGTCCCAACTACTGTCCCCGTCGAGCTTCCTGCGCCTGCCTCTGATCGCGTGGAACGCGCCGCCGGCGATCATCTCCGACATGAGCGGCACCACGCTGCTTGGGCTGTTCGGGGCGCTGGCGATCTCCGGCACGCCACCCACGCAGGTGCTAAAGCCCTCGGGCACGGTCACGCTGCCCGACGGCGAGCAGGGCCTGACGGTCTCCGAAGCAGAACGCCGCGCGGCGGTCGCGCACTTTGAGGCGGGGTGAGCGCCGACCGACTCACTCACTCACTCACTCACTCAGAGCTGTCGCTCGCTTGTGAGGATGCGAGCCAAACCGTCAGGCACGTAGCGTGACCGACTAGCGGCCCCCCGCCTGCCGCGCCGCGTCAGCTCTTTGCCGGGACCGGCTTTGTGTCCTTGGACTTAGCGCCCTCGGAGGAGGACTTCTCGCCCTTGGCCTTGCCGTCTGAGGGCTTGCCGTCCGCGGCCTTGGAGGCGCCATCCGAAGACGAATCCTGCTTGGCCGAGCCGTCCTCCGAAGATGAGGCTGCCGCCGTCTCGCGCTGGCGTTTGCGGGTGCCGTAGTCGGTGTTGTAGAAGCCCTTGCCCTTGAAGTGCACGGCGGGGGCATGCAACACCCGCGCCACGGGCACACCGCTGTCGGGATCGTGCGTCAGTGGGTCGTCACTGAACGACTGCACGATTTCGAATGTGCTCCCGTCCGGGCGCTTGTACTCGTAGATGGGCATCTGGGCCGATTATATGAGCGGTCAGTCGGCCAGCAACGCGCGGGCGCAGGCGATCCCGGCCCGCACCGTCGCCTCGAAGTCGCGCTCGGGCTCGGTGAGCATCCGCAGCGCGAACCCATCGGCGAGGGCGAACAGGATCTCGGCGACCGTGTCCGGCTCGGCGTGTAGCCGCACGACACCCTCCCGTTGGGCGATCGCGAGCATGTCAGCGACCTGACCGCGGGTACGGCGCACCAGCTCGGCGTACTCGACGGCGATGTCCTCGTTGCGACGCGACAGCGTGAACAGCTCGAACATGAGCGTCACGAAGTCCGGATCCTCGCGCACGGTCTCCTGCAGGTTCTGGGCCATCAGCCCGATGAAGTCATCGGCTGTACGCGCACCCACCAACTGCTGCTCGAGCAACTCCATGCGCACCTCGCAGTCGCGCCTGACCGCCTCGAGCAGCAGCTGCTCCTTGGTGCCGAAGTAATAGTGCAATAGCCCTCGCGACACGCCCGCCTCGCGCGCGACGTGGTCGAACGTCGATCCGGCCGTCCCGCGTCGGGCGACGCTACGGCGCATCGCCTCGACGATCCGCCGCGCCTTCTCACCCTCCACGACGACCCTGCGCGGCTTCTTATGAGCGCCGACCTCGCGTGTCGTGGCGTCCTCGGCGGTAGCTGCAACTACGGCCATCTCGTGGTCTTCGTTATGCCCGGTCGGTTCAGGAGGCCGGCGCGGAGGCCGGCGCCGGCGCGGCTGGAGCGGTGGTCGAGCTGTACTCGAACTCCTCCTCGGCGCCGAACAGGAGGTCGAGCACCTTCCCGCGCAGATCCTCACTCAATGCAAGCGCGAGGACTCCGGCGATCCCGAGCAGCAACAGCTTGCGGCCGAGTCCACCACGCCGGCGACGGGCCTTGCGGGGGGGCTCACGCAGCGTATTCGCCGCGTCGCGCAGCGCGCCCGCCGCCTCACGAAGCTCGTTCTGGAGCTTGCGATCCTCGAACAGCGCCGTGGTCGCGGGCTTGCCGTTGCTCATACGCCCATACGCACTGCGCGCCGCGCCATACGCCGCGAGCAGGCTTCCGCGCAGCTCCTCATCTTCGATCAGCCGTTCTACGTACCGGTTGCTCCGCGCGGAGCGCGCCGCCTCACCGGCCTTGCCGAATCCACTGCCACCGCTTGTACGATCTTTCGCCGCCATTGTTAGGCCACCGCCTCTGAAAAGAGCTTTGTAGTTCCGCGCTCCAATATACGCCCCCGCGACGGGAGCGTACGCGCTGCCGCCGCGAACGTGACAATGGGCGCGTGCCCACATTCCAGGCGACCGCCACTGCGCTGGGTCTGCTGCTGATTATCGGCGCGCTCCTGTCGGGGCTGGCGCAACGCTCGTTCCTGTCCCTTACCGCCCTGTTCGTGCTTGCGGGATTCGCGGTCGGTCCCGGCGGCTTTGGGTGGATCGACTTCCGCGCCCGCTCGAGCTTCGTCGAGGACCTGGCGTTCGTTGCGTTGATCGTGATCCTGTTTCGCGACGGTCTGGAGGTCGAGGGCGAGATGCTCCAGCGCGAGTGGCGTCTGCCCGTGCGCAAGCTCGTGTTGGCGATGCCGATCACCGCGGTGATCGTCGCGCTCGCCGCGCACGCCCTGATCGGGTTCTCCTGGACGGAGTCCTTTTTGATCGGCGCCCTGCTCTCGCCGACCGACCCGGTGCTGACCTCGAGCATCATCACCAACCCGCGCGTGCCGCGCATCGTGCGGCACTCGTTGAACCTCGAGTCAGGGCTCAACGATGGCCTCGCGCTGCCGGCCGTGCTGGCGCTGCTGGCCGCGCTCAGCGCCGGCTCCGGTCAGTTTGTGTGGT
Source organism: Solirubrobacteraceae bacterium (assembly GCA_049584155.1). Lineage (GTDB taxonomy): Bacteria > Actinomycetota > Thermoleophilia > Solirubrobacterales > Solirubrobacteraceae > Palsa-744. The sequence goes on along the minus strand of JBAUXH010000286.1, from coordinate 3,603 downwards.
GGCGGTTCGTGATCCAGGACATCGGCCTGGGTTTCGCGTTCGGCCTGGCCTGCGGATGGTTCGCCTCGGTGTTGATGCCGCGCCCGCACAGGCGCCCACTTGAGCATTCGATCCCTTCTCACCAGAAGTCGCTGTTCGCGCTCGGCGTCGCGTTTGCGACTTATGGCCTGACCGTGCTCTCCCCCAAAGGCAACGGCTTCATCGCGGTGTTCGTCGCCGCGATCGTGCTCGGGGTTCGCAGACCCGACCTGCGTCTGCACTTCGAGCGCCGCGCCGATGAGATCGTCGAGATCGTCAAGCTCGGCATCTTTCTAGTGTTCGGCTCGTTGCTCACGTTGCACGCACTCACGCGCGAGGGCCTGCCGGCGCTCGCGTTCGTCGCCATCGTGTTTCTACTGGCGCGTCCCGTGGCGGTGTTTGTCGCGCTACTCGGCACTCGCACAGACGGACCTACCCGCCTGTTCATGGGCTGGTTCGGCCCCAAGGGCGTCGCCACCATGACATTCGCCCTGCTCGTGCTCGACCAGAACATCGCCTCTGGGGAACGCATCTTCGACCTGGTCGCGCTGGTCGTGTTCTGCTCGATCCTCGTGCACGGTGCCTCTGACACCCCCGGCGCAAACTGGATCGCCGGGCACGCAGCACGCGCCGAGCACGAATGACTAGGTGTGCGTGTGCAGAGCCGCCTGCTCCTGCGCTGAGGGAAACGCCCAGGCCGAGCGCGTGCGGCGCTCGGCTCGGAACACAAACCGCAATTGCTGCGGCGGTCGCAGTTGAGCCTCGTTGGGACGAAATGTCGCGCAGGGCTCGTCGAGGTCGAGTGCACACAGGAGGTTGCACCGGAAGAAGCAGTCCTCACAACTGACGGGTTTGGCGGCGCGCCGGTGAGTGACCTGCTTTCTCTGCACATGCCCCCCAGCGGTTAGATCGGACGGACGATTGAACGGACCGCGCCATCATCTCACGGTCGGTCCCGCCGCTCGTCACCCATTCCGCAAATCGCAGAGAAAATCGATTTCTACCCGGAAAGAGCTTCCTTCACGTCACTTTCTCGTGACAATCTATGTCTTTCGCCCACTTTGCGGACATACGGTGCCGCGCGTCGTCATCATCTGGGGCCCATGCTCATCCTCGTCACCGGCGCCAGCGGCTTTGTCGGCTCACAGCTCGTTCCCCGGCTGCTGTCCGGCGGACATCGGGTGCGGGCCCTCGCGCGAGATCCCACTCGGGTCGATGTGGAGGGGATTATGTCTCACTCGCTGGAAGATCCTCAGGCGCAGGCGCAGGCGCAAGCGGGGGCGCGAGCGCGGGGGCACATTCGGAGGCACGCCAGCGCGCGCGCGCGCGGTGGTGATGGTGCAGAGAACAACACGCTGGAGATCATCACCGGCGACGCACTCACCGGCGACGGGCTCGCGCGGGCCCTGCGCGGAGTCGAGGTCGCCTACTACCTGATCCACTCGATGGAGCGCACTCCCGCGCGCGAGAAGGAGGAAGTTTCGTTTCCTGAGCGCGAGCGAATCGCAGCCGAGAACTTTGCCGCGGCGGCCTCGCGCGCTGGCGTGCGACGGCTGGTGTACCTGGGAGGGCCGACCACGAGTTGGACCGGTGCAAACGATGCCGGTGATCCAGAGGTGCTCTCACGCCATCTGCGCAGCCGCGAGGCGGTCGAGCGGATCCTGCGCGATGCCATCTCCGACACCGTGGTGCTGCGCGCCTCGATCGTGATCGGCGCGCGCTCGCGCTCGTTTCGGTTTCTAGTCCGTCTGATCGAGCGCATGCCGGTGCTAGCGCTGCCCTCCTGGCATACCCACCGTACGCGTCCGATCGACGCACGCGATGTGATCGGCATGCTCGCCGCCGCCGCGACCGTCACTACCACCGCGGGACACACACTGGATGTGGGCGGACCGGAGGTTCTTAGTTACGGTGAGATGATCCGGCGCATCGCCGAGGAGATGCTGCTCGCGCGCCCCACCATCGGACTGGGCTTCAGCGCGACACCACTCACCGCCCGGCTCGCCGCCGCGATCGCTGACGAGGATCCTGAGCTGGTGAGCGCGCTAATGGAAAGTCTGCAGGGCGACCTCCTGCCGGGCGGCCTGGATGGCTCCTCACATCTGCACGCCGCCACGATGTTGGGGATCGATCTGCACTCATTCGACGCCGCCGTCGAACGCTCGCTGCGCGAGTGGGAGTCCGTCGAAGAGCTCACGGCGCGCTGACCCATTACTGATGAGTCTTGTAACCGCATCCATCCACATCGACGCGCGGCCGGAGAAGGTGTGGCAGTTGGTCATGGACGCCCGGCGTCTCGGTGACTGGGTCACGATCCACCGCGGACTGGGACGCGTAGATACAGGCCCTCCGCGCGTCGGTTACAGGATGGATCAGCACATCCATCTGCGCGGTGTCAACCTGGACGTTCACTGGACCCTCATGGAGTGTGATCCCCATGCCCGCGCGGTATGGGAGGGTCGCGGACCGGCGCGATCGCGCGCGCATACGGAGTACGTGCTGCGACCGGAGAATGGCGGCACGCGCTTCGATTACCGCAACGAGTTTCGCACTCCGTTCGGCCCGGTCGGCGTGATTGTCAGCAGAGCCCTCGTCGGCGGAATCCCCAAGCGAGAGGCCGAGCGCACGCTCGAGCGGCTACGTTCCCAATTGGAGTAGCAGCGACTTTAGGCGGCCCCGAGCGCACCATTCGAGGCCCATGGCGACGACACCCACTTACTTCCAGCTTGCTATCCGGTCTCGGTCATTATCCAGAGTCCTAAGAGCCGGCTTAAGTGATTACCACGCAGGTTTTTGGGGAGAAATGGTGTAAGGTGACGCGAACGGAATGTGACACCTTCACATTCGCACGAGTGAAAGAGGATTGGATCGTGACTGACTTTCTTGACGAGAAGCGCCGAGAGATCACCGACCGACTGGCGGAGCTGGGGCCGCTGGTGGAGGAGTACCGTCGGTTGGAGGCCGCGGCTTCGGCGCTGGACGGAATCGGCGGCGGGTCGACCGCAGCTGTAGCCGCCCCTCGCCGTCGTGGACCCGGACGCCCGCCCGGTTCGGGCAAAAAAGCCGCCGCTGCGGCACCGGCCAAAAAACGGGGTCGCCCTCCGGGACGTCCTAAAAAAGTTGGTCGGCCAAAAGGCAAAAAAGTAGGGCGTCCGGCCGGCAGCGCCACCAAAGCCGCGGCCGCATCCGCGACTGCCGCCGGAACCACTACCACACCGACGAAACGTCGCGCCGGACGGCGCAAAGGCAGCGGCACACGTGCCGCGCAGGCGCTGTCGTTCGTGCAGGGACAACCCGGCATCACCATCCCTGAGCTCGCGGCGAAGATGGGCATCAAGCAGAACTACCTGTACCGGGTGCTTCCCGCTCTCGAACAGGAAGGGAAGCTAAGCAAGAAAGGCCGCGGCTGGCACCCTAAATCCTAGTCTCGCTACGCCCCTGACAGGTCCTGTGGCCACTCGCGCACTGAGTACGCCACGTCGGGGCGGGCGGGTCCTCCATTCCTTGTCAGGAACGACGATCCGTCGGATTGCCAGGCTAGTCTGAACAGATCACGGTCACAAAAGGGCGCGGCATAGGCCGCGC
>JBAUXH010000285.1:0-9029 GCA_049584155.1 Solirubrobacteraceae bacterium | reverse complement strand
GCGCCGGAGCGCTCGCGGCTGCTGCCGCCGCGGCGGGAGCTCAATCGGGTGGCGCGCAGGCGGTCGGCGCCTACGCCGAGAACGGCGGTGCGGCCGAGCAGGAACTAGCTCCCGTCATCGAGCAGCGCGTGGTCGACGACGAGCACCAGGTCGGCCGCAACGATCCCTGCTGGTGTGGCAGTGGTAAGAAGTTCAAGAAGTGCCACGGCGCGTAGGACGAACGTGGACACGGCGCATAGCTGCGTCCTCAGTCGCTCGCGTACGTAGTACGCCACGCTCCCTGCGTCCTCACCGATCGGAGATTGACGGAATCTCCGATCGGCCAGCTTGATCCACGTCCGTCCTACATGTTTGTGTTTATGAAGGCGGCGCGTAGGAGTGGCCGTCGGTATTGGTAGCGTGGGGTCGCATGACGACCAATGCCCCAGCCGAGACCACTCCGCAGCGCCTGTCCGCGATTCGTGAGCAGTTGAAGCTCCTCGCGGATTATCTTTGACCCGGCTGCGTTAGCTGAGCGCGTCTCGGCGCTCGAATCCGAGATGGGGCAGACGGGGTTTTGGGAGAACTCCGAACGGGCGGCGTCGGTGTCCTCCGAGCATGCGCGCGCGACGCGACGGCTAGAGACGTTCACGACGCTCGCTGCCGATGTCGAGGATCTCGACGGGCTCGTGGAGATGGCCGCAGAGGACGCGTCGTTGGGGGGGGAAATCGACGAGCAGTTCACCTCGGTCGAGTTGCGCCTGGCCGCGCTCGAGGAGCAGCGCCTGTTCTCCGGTCGCTATGACTCCGGCGATGCGCTCGTTACCGTCAACGCGGGCGCTGGCGGGACCGACGCGCAGGACTGGGCCGAGATGGTGCTGCGCATGCTGATGCGCTGGGCCGAAGCCCGCGGCTTCGCCGTGGAGCTGCTGGAGGCGAGCGCGGGGGAGGAAGCAGGCATCAAGTCCGCCACCTTCCAGGCCGCCGGGGAGAACGCCTATGGCCTGTTCTCCGCCGAGCGCGGTGTGCACCGACTCGTGCGCCTCTCGCCCTTCGACTCCGCCCATCGCCGCCAGACGAGCTTCGCTGGGGTGGAGGTCGCTCCGGTCGTGCCGGAGGCCTCGGGCGAGGTCGAGATCGACGAGGACGACCTGCAGGTCGACACCTACCGCGCGTCCGGCGCGGGCGGTCAGCACGTCAACAAGACCGACTCGGCCGTGCGCATCACGCACAGGCCTACCGGCATCGTCGTGCAGTGTCAGAACGAGCGCTCTCAGTCCTCCAATCGCGCTACCGCGATGGCGATGCTGCGCGCGAAGATCCTGGAGAAGCAGGAGCGCGAACGCGCCGAGGAGATCGCGCGCGAGAAGGGCGACGCCCAGGACGTCAACTTCGGTTCGCAGATCCGCTCGTATGTCATGCACCCCTACTCGCTCGTGAAGGATCACCGCACGAACCACGAGATGGGTGACGTCCAGCGCGTGCTCGACGGCGATTTGGATGGATTTGTGCGAGCGTATCTACTGATGACGGCGGCCTCATCCATCGAGCGGACGTGACGTCACTGCCGGAGAAGGAGCAGGAGCGGCACTGGGGCTCCGGCGGACAGTCGCCGATTCCCTCGCGCAAAGAGCTCGAAGTGCTTGTACGGCGCGCGCTCGATGAGGACGTTGGTTCCGGAGACGTCACGACCGACGCGATCGTCGCTGCCGACGCGCGCGCTCGCGGGCTGATCTCACAGAAGGCTGACGGTTCTGTCTATGGCCTAGAGCTGGCCGAGCTGGCGTTTCTCGCACTCGACCCTGACGTGCACTGTGAGCGCCTCGTCCGCGAGGGCTACTGGCGCGCGGAAGGCGGTCCCGTACTCGAGGTCGAGGGGCTGACTCGCGCGTTGCTCACGGCCGAGCGGACCGCGCTGAACTTCCTCGGTCACCTGTCCGGCGTGGCTACGTTCGCGGCGCGCGCGGCCAGCGCGACGAGCGGTACGGGTGCCAAGGTGCTCGACACACGCAAGACGACTCCAGGCCTGCGCGCCCTGGAGAAGGCCGCCGTGGCGGCGGGCGGTGGGCGCAACCATCGGTTCGGGCTATACGACGCCATCTTGATCAAGGACAACCACATCGCAGCTGCCGGCGGGATCACGCAGGCGATCGAACGCGTGCGTGCGGCGCACCCCGAGCTCACCGACACGCTCGAGGTGGAGGTTCGCAATCTGGCCGAGATCGACGAGGCGATCGCGGCCGGGGCGCCCCGGCTGCTGCTCGACAACATGGATGTCTACGAACTGCGCGCCGCCGTCACCCGCGTCGCCGGTCGCGCCGCGATGGAGGCCAGCGGCAACGTCACACTGGACACGCTCCGGGAACGCTCCGAGACGGGGGTAGACTGGATCTCGATGGGCGCGCTGACTCATTCCCCGCGTGCGCTGGACCTGTCGATGACGCTGGAGGTATTGCCGTCATGAATCCCCTACCGATGGCTCCCACGCTGCCGATGATCCCTGAGCCCGCGTCTGAGCCGGCACTCGGCCCCGAAGAGATCGTCGCCCTGTCAGAGGAGGTACGGGCACTCGCCGCCCGGCACAACGCGACGATCCTCGCGCACAACTATCAAGTCCCCGAGATCCAGGACGTCGCTGACTACGTCGGCGACTCGCTTGGGCTCTCCCGCCGCGCGGCTGCGGGCGACAGTGAGGTGATCGCCTTCTGCGGAGTGCACTTCATGGCCGAGACCGCCTCGATCCTGTGTCCGGAGAAGACCGTGCTGATCCCCGACCTCGACGCTGGCTGCTCGCTCGCCGCCTCGATTGACGCCGAGCAGCTCGCGGCCTGGCGGGCCGAACACCCCAAGGGTGTGGTCGTGATGTACGTGAACACCACGGCAGAGGTGAAGGCGCTGACCGATTACTGCTGCACATCCGCCAACGCGGTCGATGTGGTGCGCCACATCTATGACACGCACGGTCCCGACGCCGAGGTGTTGTTCGGGCCGGACATGTGGCTGGGGGCGTTCGTGGAGAAGGAACTCGGCCGGCCGATGCACGTGTGGGACGGCGAGTGCCACGTGCACGCGGGCATCCGCCCGTCGGACATCGACGCCACGCGCGCCGCGCATCCGGGGGCGGACTTCTTGATCCACCCCGAGTGTGGCTGCTCGACCAGCGTGATGGAGTACGTAGCCGCGGGCGATATCTCGAGCGAGGGCGTGCACATGCTCTCGACGGGCGGGATGCTCAAGTACGCCGAGGAGCTAGAGCGAGTCGCAGGTGGGGCTGCCGAGCACGCGCGGGCTCCAGGCGAGAGGGCCGTAGCGGGAGATGTGGATGGTGTCGCGGGCGGTTCGCACGAGCACACGAGCAAGTCTCAACGCGAGGCGGTGGTGGCGACCGAGACCGGCATGCTCTACCCGCTGGAAATGGCGGCGCCCGACGTGAACTTCATCCCGGCCAATCCCAAGGCGTCGTGCGTGTATATGAAGATGATCACGCTGCCGAAGCTGAGGGATGCGCTGCGGGATATGAAGTACGAGGTGCGCGTGCCCTCTGAGATCGCCAAGCGGGCGCGCATTCCCATCGACCGGATGGTCGCGCTGGGCTGAGGATCCACGCCAGGGCTTCGAGGCTCAGAATTCGCCGGCCTCGTGCGGGCCGACGCAGGCGATGGCGAGATTGTCGGCCACACCCGCAGCGACCTCGCGGACCTCGTCGAAGGTGACCTGATCCAGTGCGGTGATGGCCGCGTCGGGGTCGATGTCCTCGCCGAAGACGATCGAGCGGCTCGCGCCGTAGCGGGCGACCGCGTTGGTGTTCTCGAAGGCGAGCACGAGCCGCCCGGCGGCGTAGGCGCGTGCGCGGGCGATCTCGTCCTCGGTGGGCCCGTCGTCGCGAAGCTCGTCAACGATCTCGCGCATGCGCGCGTAGGCCTCGACGCACTTGGCCGACTCAAGACCCGAGCCGAGTTGCAGCACGGGCATATCGGCGAACGCGTGATCGGCGGCATACACCGAGTAGCAGAGGCCGCGCTTCTCGCGGATCTCCTCGAACAGCCTTGAGCCCATCGATCCACCCAGTAGCGTCGCGTAGATCGACAGTGCTGCGCGTTCGCGCAGGTTCGAGACATCGATCTGGGGGATGTAGATCATGCGCAGGTGCGACTGGTTAGTGTCGCGCTGCTCTACGAGCGTCTGCGGTGCAAACGCGGGCGCCGGCAGATAGGGCTCTGGCTCGGACAGGCTCGGGAAGCGCCCAAACCGCTCGATCAGCTCCGATTCGTCGGGCAGACTCTCGACATTCCCAGCCAGGAACGCTCCTCCGCGCCCTCCCGACCAGCGACGCTCGCGGAAGGCGACGATCGCCTCGCGGGTGAACGTGCGCAGGTTCTCCTCCGGGCCGAGCACTGTGCGCCCGAGCGGATGCTCTCCGAAGGCGGCACGGTCGATCAGGTACTCGGCGACGGTCGAGGGCTGATCGTAGGAGCGGTTGATCTCCTGGATGACCACGCCTCGCTCGCGGTCCAGCTCCTCGGAGTCAAGTCGCGGGCGCCCGACGAAGTCACTGAGCAGGTCGATCGCCTGCGGGGCGGACTCGGCACGGACGGTGATGTGGAAGGCCACGAGATCGTGGCTGGTGTAGGCGTTCAGCACACCTCCCAGTCGCTCGGCGGTCTCATTGACGGCACGGTAGCTGTCGTACACGGCGCCGCCCTTGAATACGAGGTGCTCGAGGAAGTGGGCCATGCCGTTCTCCTCGGGGCGCTCGGTACGGGCGCCGGCGTCGAACGCGACCAGAACGGTCAGCGCACGGGTGCCTGGTATCGCGATGCTGTGGACGGGGAGGTCGTTAGAGGGGACGGTGATCGTTTGGATTGTGGCCATGGGGGCAGCCTAGCCTGAGATGACCCTGACCCACGGCTCTTTCAGACGATGTCATGTGCAAATACGCTTGCATGCAGGCAAAACCCTAGGCGGACGGCCCTCGTGCGGCTACTCTCCCGGGCCATGTCACCGACTAAGACGATCGCGGGCGGCCGCCTGAAGGTCACGCTGCCCCCGCGCGCCCCGCAGCCAGGGCCACAGCGTGCGCCCGCCCCTCGTCAGGCTCCCAAGCGTGCAGCCGGTCCGGTTCGCGACGAGCGCGACCTGGTAGTGGAGCTGCGCGGTGTCTCGAAGCTGTATGGGGCCGGAGACACGGGGCTTGAGCGCGCGACCTTCGCGGTGCGCCGCCAGGAGATGGTGTTCCTGGTCGGCCCGACGGGATCGGGCAAGTCGACGATCATGCGGCTACTGATCAAGGAGCTCGATCCGAGCGAGGGCGTGGTGCGCGTCGCAGGGCGAGATCTGGCGGAGATCGGGCGCAAGAAGATCCCGTACTACCGGCGCAATGTGGGGGTCGTGTTTCAGGACTTCAAGCTGCTGCCGAACCGGACGGTGTACGAAAACATCGCGTACGCGCTGCAGGTCACGGGGGCCTCGCGCAAGCAGATCCGCAACACCCTGCCGGACATCCTGCGGCTGACCGGGCTGAGTACGAAGCTGCACAACTATCCCCATCAGCTGTCAGGGGGCGAGCAGCAGCGCGTGGCGGTCGCGCGGGCGTTCGCCGGGCATCCCCCGCTGTTGTTGGCAGACGAGCCCACGGGCAACCTCGATCCGGAGACCTCGATCGGGATCATGCAACTGCTGTATCGCATCAACCGCGCCGGTACAACCGTGATCGTGGCGACACACGACCGCGAGATGGTCGATCGCATGCGCCGCCGCGTGATCGAGTTGCGTCGTGGGCGGATCGTCCGCGACGAGGCGACCGGGCTGTATGCGCGCGAAGAGAATACGAACGAGCTCGGCGACAGGCTGCGCGCGGAAAGCGCGACCGTCGACGCTGCGCGCAGCGTGCTCGGGCCCAGGCAGTCCAAGCGGGTAGCCGGCTCGTGAGGCTCAGATGAAGCCTGGATTTTTCTTGAAAGAGAGCATTCGTTCGATCCGGCGCAATGCGGTGCCGAGTTTCGCCGCGTTTGCGTCGGTGCTCGTGACGACGCTTGTGCTGGGCGTGTTCATCCCGGTGGTGCAGGCGACGAACGGCGCGGCCAACGACGTGCGCGGACGGGTGCTCGTGGACGTGGATATGAACACGACCGCCACGCCTGCCGAAGAGGCACGGGTGCGCGCGGAGATCGTGAAGGCGCCGGGCGTCAAGAGCGTGCAGTTCGTGTCCAAGCAGGCCGGGTACGAACAGGAGCGTAAGCTCAACCCGCAGGCGTTCGCGCTGATCGGCTACAACCCGCTGCCGGACATCTACCGCGTGACGCCGTCGAACCCGAACGACGCGGGCACGGTGCGCTCCGAGCTCGACCAGGCGAGCCCTTTGGGGACGCGCTTGGTCACCGACCCGGCGATCGCGGCGGTACAGAATCGTCAGGCCGAGACGAACAAGATCCTGTCTGCGACGCGTGTGATCAAGCTGACGATGGCGCTGCTCGCAGCGCTGCTCGTGCTCGCCTCGGTACTGCTGATCTCGAACACGATCAGACTGTCGCTGTTCTCGCGCAGGCGCGAGGTCGAGGTGATGAAGCTCGTCGGCGCGACCGACTGGTTTATCCGCTGGCCGTTCGTGATCGAGGGGCTGTTCCTGGGCGCGCTCGGCGGTGTAGCGGCGATCGGGCTACTCGCGCTGGCGAAGGTCACGCTGGTGGACCCGCTGGCGAACACGGTCAAGCTGATATCCCAGCCGGACATGATCGCGTTCCCGCTGCTGATTGCGATCCTGATGGGTTGCGCCGTCGCCGTTTCGGCCGCCGGATCAGGACTGTCGTTGCGCCGCTTCCTGCGGGTCTGAGGCGACCGGGGACGCTGCTCTGGCCGTCGTCCTCACCGATTGAAGGTCATAAGAGACCTTCAATCGGCCAGCACGCGTACGCAGTACGCCACGCCCCCCGCGTCCTAGGCCGGCTTGGTCTACGACCGTCTCGGGATATTTGTGGCTCGACTAGGGTTGGAGGCCATGTCCTCGCGCCGGCGCCTGACGTACGTACTAATCGCGATGTTGCCGGTGCTGCTGGTCGCGGGAGTTTGGTGGGGTGGACATCCGGAAGATCTGCCGGCATTTGCACGGTCGAGCCTGGTGGCGCATGCCGATACGCGGGTGGTGGACGAAGCGATCGAACGGATCTCGAGCGACTACTACCGGCCGGTGGGAAGCAGCTCGCTGGCGAACGCGTCGGTGGCGGGAGCGGTGGCGAGCCTGCACGACCGGTTCTCGCACTATCTGAGCCCGAAGGAATTTCATGACTTCGACGAACCGCCGAGCTTCACCGGGATCGGCGTGGAAGTGCAGTCGGCGAAGCGGGGCCTACAGATCGCACGCGCGTTTAACTCCTCGCCCGCGTCGCGGGCCGGGCTGAAGGTAGGCGAAACGATCGTGGCGGTCAACAGCCGCTCGATCGCAGGCCTGCCGGCGGATCGTGCGCGCGCGCTGATTGTCGGCCCGCCGGGAACGGACGTGACGTTGTCGATCGAAGCGCACCCGGGGCACGGAGCGCACACGGTGAAGCTCACTCGCGCCACCGTCTCAGAGCCCGTGGTCGCCTCGGCGACGAGGACGGTGCACGGGGTCAAGCTGGGGGTGGTGGCGCTATCCACGTTCAGCCCGGGCTCTCATGGCGAAGTGCGGGAAGCGGTCGAAAAAGTTCTACACGAAGGCGCGAAGGGGATCGTTCTGGATCTACGCGATAACGGCGGGGGGCTCGTCGAGGAGGCGCAGCTGATCGCGAGCATCTTCGTCGAGCACGGCCCGATCGTGACGACGCGCGCGCGCTCGCTGCCGACGCAGACGCTGAGCGCGGTAGGCAACGCGATCCCGGCCTCGATCCCGGTGGTGGTGCTCGTCGATGCGAACACGGCGTCGGCGTCGGAGATCGTCACGGCCGCGTTGCAGGACCACCGTCGCGCGACGGTGGTCGGCACGCACACGTTCGGCAAGGGAGTATTCCAGGAGGAGATGCCACTGTCCAACGGCGGCGCGCTGGACATCACTGTGGGTGAGTACTTCACACCCAACGGACGCAACCTTGGCGGCGGGGGCATCAAACAGGGCGCGGGCGTCTCACCGGAAGTGGTGGTGGCGCAGGGGGTCGACACCCCGCATGGGCTGGAAGTGGCCCTGAATACGCTGGCCGCGAAAGCCGGGTGACCGACGTAGTAACCGTCGTAGCAGTGGTCGAGAAGCGGGGAAGGTTTTGGGCGGCGGAGCCGCACTTCCCCTCGCCCCGCTCCGGCAAGGACGGACGGCGGTCCGGGGGCAGGCGTCGCATCGTGCTCGCCTCCAACCGCGTGCACGGCCCGGGTGCAGGGACGGTGAGCGCGGGCGAGCTGGTGCTCGTGCAGCTGGGTGGTAGCGGTCGCGGGGGTGATGGCAAGGCGCGAGTCGTGCGGAGAATCGGGCGCGCGGACGTGGCGCGGGACGCGATCGAGGCGCTGATGCTCGATCAGGGTCTGGCGCGGGAGTTCGAGCCGGCAGTGAGCGAGGCAGCGGAGCGCGCGCGAGAGCAGGGGATGGCTGCGGCAATGTGTGAGGTGCAGGAGGGGCGCAGACGCGACCTGCGCGAGTTGGCGACGCTGACGATCGACCCTGCTAGTGCGCAGGACTTCGATGATGCGATCTCCGCGCAGCGGCTGGAGGGGGATGGGGATGTGCGCGTGTGGGTGCACATCGCCGACGTGAGCGCGTACGTGGTGGAAGGGTCGGTGGTGGACCGCGAGGCACGTCGGCGCGGCACGAGCGTGTATGCGCCGGGGGCGGTGGAGCCGATGCTGCCGCAGGCGCTGTCGAACGACGCGTGCTCGCTCGTGCCGGGGGTCCAACGCGCGGCGGTGACCGTGGAGCTTGACCTACGCGGAGCGAAGGTCGTGCGGAGTGCGTTCTATCGCTCGCTGATCCGCTCGGACATACGGTTGGACTACGAGCAGGTCGATCGCGTGTTCGCGGGGCAAGAGCGCGCGGAGGACCCGTGGGCACGGCCGCTGGCCGCGGCGCGCGAGGCGAGCGCGGCGCTGGGGAG
>JBAUXH010000284.1:0-13101 GCA_049584155.1 Solirubrobacteraceae bacterium | reverse complement strand
GCGCGGCCTCGCCTGGCGGCGCAAAGCGCCGCCAGGGACCACATCAGCTTCTAAAGTATGCGCCCATCGGCGCTGTCCTAAGCGCTAGCCGGCACCGGGCAGATGGCCCCGTCCTGTGTCCAGCAGCGCACGATGTCGCGCACCGACAGTATCCCCGCGATCTCCCCGTGGTCGAGCACGATCAGATGACGAAAGCCCCCGCGGACCATCGCCGCGGCGGCCTCCTCGAGTGACCAGTCGGGCGCGGCGAAGACGACGTTGCGTGTGAGGTGCTCGGCGACCAGCTCACGATCGGTGTCCTGACCTGACCCGAGCGAGAGCAGGATGTCGCGCTCGGTGATGATCCCCGGACCGGGCTCCTCGGGGTCGATCACGACCGCCGCGCCGACCTCGCGCTCGGACATCAGCCGCGCTACAGCGCGCAGCGTGTGTCCCGGCCCCACCGTCAGGACCGTCGGGCTCATTCCCTCGCGTACCTCCATACCACCCGACTCCTTCCCGCTCACACCTCTGACAAAACACCAACCACACGCATGCAACGATTGTCTCAATGTAGTACGCCGGAAGGCCCCGGTCAAGGCCCCTCGCCGGCGCTCGCCACACCCGGAAGCAACCGCCCAACATCGCATCGGCGCGAACCACTAGGATCACGCCTCGTGATGGAGGGGATCGCAGCGAACAGGACTTCGAATCGTCAGGCCGCGCAGCGCGCGAGCGGCAAGCGCGCGACCCACGAGGGCACTCGGCATGCCTAATCGGCGCGCGATCACGATCACTGCCGTCGCGGGCCTCCTCGCCATCGCGATCGGCATCGCGCTGAGCTATCAGATCCACTGGTTCCCGGTACAGGCCAGCACGCAGGCGAAGGAAACGGACACGCTCTACCACGTACTGGTGATCGCCTCGATCCCGATCTTCGTGCTCGTCGTCTCCGTCATCCTGTTCTCCGTCTGGCAGTTCCACATGCGTCCGGGCGAGGAGCTCAAGGACGGTCCGCCGATTCACGGGAACACGCGCCTGGAGGTCTTCTGGACGGCGATCCCCGCGGCGCTGTTGCTCGGCCTCGTCTCCTACTCGTTCGTGGTGCTGCACAACAACGAGAAGAAGCCCGCGGGCGTGCCCGAAGTCCAGATCGGCGTGACCGGGCAGCAGTTCTTCTGGGACTACGAATATCCCTCCTCGGTCACCGGCGGCAAGCCCGTGAAGAGCTACCAGCTGTACCTGCCGGAGGGCTACACGGTCTACTTCAACATGCGCTCCAAGGACGTCATCCACGCGTTCTGGATCCCCGCCTTCCGCCTGCAGGAGGACGTGGTGCCAGGCATCACTACCCACTACCGCGCCACGCCCGATCGCCTCGGCACCTACCCGGTGGTCTGCAACCTGCTGTGCGGCGCCGGGCACGCGCTGATGCGCTCGGCCGTGCATGTCGTCCCGCCGGCCCAGTTCCGAGCGTGGCTGGCTGCCCAGGAGCGCTCGGGCTCGACCGTCGCCACGGCATCTACCGCCCCGCCAGCAGACCCGGCGGGACCCGCTACCGTCGCGGGGGTCGGTGCGGGATAATGCAGGCGACGATGAGCAGCTCATATCGCAGCAGAGGAGCACGCTGATGGCGAGCACGGTCCAATCGCCCGGCCCCGTCCGGCCCGGTACGACCGGGCCACCGTTCGGCGAGCGCCCACAGCGCATGGGACTCGGCGCGAAACTGCGCGCGCCCGGGTTCTACCGCGCTGCCTGGATGATGCTGCTCGGCATCGCGTTCGCGTTCGTCTTGACGTGGCTCGTGCGCATGTCCTATGGGCACGCCAGCTACCACCACTTCATCGATGGTGAAGCGATCCTCACGGTCTCGCTGATCTCCGCCGGACTGATGTTCCTCGTCGGCATCGGCGGCTTCGACTACTGGTTCTACTGGGCCTCGGGCCGCCCGACACGCCCGGAGGACCATTCCAGCCACGGCGCCTACTCGTGGCGGGACTACTTCCGCATCAACACCGACCACAAGGTGATCGGCGTGCAATACACGGTCACCTCCTTCTTCTTCCTGCTCGTGGGCGGTCTGGTGGCGATGCTGATGCGCATCGAGCTGGCGCAGCCGGGCGCGCAGTTCATCGACGCGAACACCTTCAACGGTCTCTTCAGCGTGCACGCGTCGATCCTGATCTTCTTCTTCATCATCCCCGTGTTCGCGGGACTGGCGAACTTCGTGCTGCCGCTGATGATCGGCGCACCCGACATGGCCTTCCCGCGCCTGAACGCGCTCTCCTACTGGCTGCTGCCGGTCGGCGGGGTGATGATGCTGCTGAGCTTCCTCGCGCCCGGAGGGGCCTTCGCCGACGGCTGGACCGCCTACACCCCACTGTCGACCGACATGCCGGTCGGGCAGGTGTTCTTCTCGCTCGGCGTCCAGTTCGCGGGCGCCTCTTCGATCATGACCGCGCTGAACTTCCTCGTGACGATCATCACGATGCGCGCGCCGGGAATGAGCTTCTTCCGGATGCCTCTGCTCGTGTGGGCCAACTTCGCGACCTCGCTGCTGGTCGTGATCGCTACGCCGTTCATCGCCGCCTCGCAGTTCTTCATCATGCTCGATCGCTCGCTGGGCTTTAACTTCTTCAACGCCGGTGCCGGCGGGGACGTGCTCATGTATCAGCACGTCTTCTGGTTCTACTCGCACCCTGCCGTCTACATCATGATCCTGCCCGGGTTCGGGATCATCTCGGAGATCATCGCCGTGAAGTCGCGCAAGCCGATCTTCGGCTACCGCATGATGGCCTTCTCCCTGCTGGCGATCATCGTGCTCGGATTCACCGTCTGGGCGCATCACATGTTCACCTCCGGGATGGCCGCATGGATCAGGATTCCGATGGCGATTACGACCGCGATCATCGCCGTGCCGACGGGCATCAAGGTGTTCTCGTGGCTGGCCACGCTGTGGCGCGGCGTGCTGCATCTGGACACGGCGATGCTGTTCGCGCTGGGCTTCCTGACGACCTTCACGCTCGGCGGGATCAGCGGCGTGATGTTGGCGATGATCCCCTTCGACATCCACGTCAGCGCCAGCTACTTCATCGTCGCGCACATTCATTACGTCCTCTTCGGGGGCTCGCTGATGACGATCTTCGCGGGTGTCTACTACTGGTTCCCGAAGATGACCGGGCGCATGTACGACGAGCGCCTGGGCAAGTGGCACTTCTGGAGCACCTTCATCTTCTTCAACCTCACGTTCGCCCCCATGCACATCCTCGGCCTGGACGGCATGCCCCGGCGCGTGGCGACCTACGCCACCAAGTACGCCGACCTGAACCTGTTCATCTCGATCTCCAGTTGGCTGCTGGGCTTGAGCACGCTGATCTTCCTCTACAACATGGTCACCAGCTGGCGCGGCGGTCCGCGCGCCGTGGCCAACCCGTGGCGAGGTATGACGATCGAGTGGCAGGTCTCATCGCCCCCACCGATCTTCAACTTCGACCGCGTCCCGACCGTCGTCGGCGGTCCGTACGAGTACGGCGTACCCGGCGCCGTCCACGCGATCCTCAACCCTCCGGCACCTGCCACCGTGGGCGCGGCGGCGGCCGGGACGGCGAGCGGAGCCCCACCGGGCGTGAGACTGGCGCCGAGCGAGTGACCGTGAACATTTCAACGACACACACGATCGCAGGAGCACAGGCGCGATGACGGAAATCCTAGTGGTAGCCAACCGCACCCTCGGCGGGGAGAAGCTGATCGATCTTGCGCGCTCACGCGCGCAGGCCCTGCAGGACGTCAGCTTTCGTTTGGTTGTGCCCCAGTCAAAGCCCACGGCTGGCCTCGTGGTCTACGACGAGGCGGTTCGCGAATCGGCGCAGATCAGGGTCGACCTGGCGCTGACTCGGGCAGCCCAGGAGGGCATGCACGCGAGCGGCGAAGTCGGCGACCCCGACCCGTTCCTGGCGACGATGGACGCGATCGCCCTACGCCGCCCGGATGAGATCATCATCTCCACCCATCCCGCAACCCAGTCCGGGTGGCTGCGGCGAGACCTGATCGAACGCATCCACAACGCTTCGGGCCTGCCGGTCGAGCACGTCGTGACCGATCTCGATCGCGAAGGGCTGCCGTTCGGGGTGACGCTCGTGATCGCCTCGAAGACCTCAAGCGGCGAGGAGCTGATCGAGCGGCTGCGCACGAAGGCCGCCGAGGACGAGCGCCCACGCCTGTTCATCGCCGTGGTCCCGCTGCCCGACGGCAGCGGCGACGCCCCGCGCGAGGCCCGGGCCAGGCTCGCCGCGATGCTCGACAAGCTGCAGGGCGCCGGCCTGCTCGCCTCGGGCATGACCGGAGATCCGGACCCCTACACGGCCGCGGTGAACGCGCTGGAGCTCTTCAGGGTCGATGACGTGGTCATCTCCACGCTCCCCAACCAGCGCTCGGGCTGGTTGCGCTCGAATCTGATCGGACGCGTGCAGCACGCGACTTCGGCAAAGGTCGAGCATGTCGTCGTCGACGTGGACGACGCGAGCACCGGTATGGCGAGCACGGCGGCCTAGACGATGGAGGCCGCCAGCATCTCAGCCCACGCCGTCGCCCACGGCGAACACGACGACCACCACGGTCCTCCCGCGGCCAACCGCAGCTCGCGCGTCGAACCTCAGCTGCTGGGAATGCTGCTTTTCATCATCTCCGAGGTGATGGTCTTCGGCGCCTTCTTCACCGCCTACTTCTTCATCCGCGTCGCCCAGGGCGACCCCTGGCCCGCCGTCGGCACGCACCTGCCGGTGCAGGTCGCGGGCGTGAACACCGCGATTCTCGTGTCCTCCTCGCTGACGCTGCACTGGGCCGAGCGCGCGATCAAGAACGGCAACCGCTGGGGCCTGAAGGCGGGCATCCTCACGACCTTCCTACTCGGCTGCACGTTCCTGTTCATCCAGATCAACGAGTACGCCAACATCGGCTTCGCCCCCCAGGACGCCGCCCAGCAGACGATCTTCTACTCACTCACGGGCCTGCACGGAGCGCACGTCTTCATCGGCCTGCTGCTGCTCCTGTTCGTGACCATCCGCTCCTTCCGCGGCCACTACTCCCCCGAGTCCCACCGCGGCGTCGAGGTGCCAGGCATCTACTGGCACTTCGTCGACATCATGTGGATAGTCGTGTACTTCACGGTCTACATCCTCTGACGATCGTGGACGCTGCTGGCCGAAACGGGGACTCGCGCCGAGAAGGTGCGTGTCAACCGGCTTCGGCCTGCGTCCTCGGTCGCTCACGTACTCAGTACGCCACGCTCCCTGCGTCCTTGGCCTGCTTGATCCACGACCGTCAGAAGCGCGGTTCGGTAGCCGGCAGACCGCGAACCAGATATCTCCGGGCCAGGTAGGTGCTCAACCCGCTGCGCAGCGAGGAGGAGGCGTTCCGCGCGCTGCTCTACGTGGTCGCGGTGTTCGTCGTGCTGATCGCCGTGGTGCTGATCGCTCGGGCGGTGTTCTGAATCAGCAGCAAGCCAGACGAGACTACTTCACAGTCAGCGTCCCATACATCCCCGCCTGCCGGTGCCCGGGAGCCTCGCAGAAGAAGGTGTAGGTGCCGGGTTTGAGCGTGACTGTGACGGAGGCCGTGGTCTTGGTCGTGAACGGGCTCGAGCCGATCGTGGGGCCGGGTCCGCTGGCGCCGCCGGAGCCCGCTTCGATGGCGATGTTGTGGGAGACGCCGGACATGTTCGGCATTTCGATTTTGACCGCTCCGGCCGTGGCGGTCGCCTTGTTGGTCGCATAGGCGAGCTGGCCTTCGGGGTTGGCGGGGATCTGCAGTTTGCCGCCGGCCTCTTCCGCGGGCTTGCCGCTGCCTGGGGCCTTGACGGCACTGGCGAGCAGGCCGGTGTCTTTACCAGGGTTCGCGGCTGCCGCTGCGACGTAGGCGGCTACATCTGTGACGGTCTGGCCACTCACCAGGTCTTTGGGCATAACCCCGAAGGGGTTCGGATAGCGAATCTGATATTCGACCATGCCACGGGTCGTCGAGCGACCGTGGGCTTCGGCGATGGCGTAACGGAGCGCTTCGTCGAGGTCGGGACCGACGGTGCCTTTGGTGCCGGCGCGCGCGAGCGTGTGGCAGGAACCGCACTTGGCGACGAACTG
The DNA here is from genome assembly GCA_049584155.1 of Solirubrobacteraceae bacterium. Taxonomy (GTDB): domain Bacteria; phylum Actinomycetota; class Thermoleophilia; order Solirubrobacterales; family Solirubrobacteraceae; genus Palsa-744. The sequence continues at coordinate 6,988 of JBAUXH010000284.1, read as the reverse complement.
CTGCTTGCCGACGATCACGTCGGCGTTCTGACCCTGCTTGGTCGAGCAGCCGGCGGCGGTGAGGATCAGCGCGAGCAGCGGACCGCCGATCCCGATCTTCCGGGCGACATTGCCCGCGCGAGCGCGCGGACTCCTCGTGACGTTGACCCCAAGCATGAGCGCGGGAACTCTATCCGAACACCCGGCCGTCAGGGTCTCGCCAGTGCATCCAGTTCGCCGCGCGCCGCGGCGATCACGCCCCGGGCGACTCCCTCCCACGACCAGCGCTCGCGTACCGTCCTCACGAGACCTGCACGGGTCTGCTCGCGCAGGCCGACCTCAACGGTCAGCCAGGCGACGATTCGCTCGGCGAGCGCGCCCACTGAGAGATCGTCCACGGGGAAGGACAGCCACGGGGCGACATCGCCTGGCACGGCGCGGGCGAGCGCCTCGCTGACCTCCGCCAAACCGGAGTGAGCTGCGCTGATCGGCAGCGCCCCGCAAGCGGCGGCCTCGGCGGCGACCATGCCGAATGCCTCGGGAAATGTGCTCGGCACGACCATCGCCTCGCAGGCAGGCAGCAGGTCGGTCAGCTCGTCGTGATCGAGCCGGCCCGTGAACAGGACGCGATCGGGCAGGGTGCGCGCAGCGTCCAGGTAGCGGACCCGCGCGTCCCCATCCAGGCCGCGTAGAAACGCCAAGAGGTGCGGAAGTGCCATGCCTTCGGCCGCCTCCAGGTCGCCCGCAGCCAGGGCGCCGAGCAGACGCTCCAGCAATGCACGGTCGGCGCCGAACCCGACGACGACGAGCCTGGCATTCGCCACGTCCTGGAGCACCAGCGGCCAGGCCGCCAGCAGCAGGTCGACACCCTTGTTGACGATCAACTTGCCGACGAACGCCACTAGTCGCTCGCTGGCAGGTTCCAGGCGCTCCAGCGCGAGCGCAGCGGCGAGCTCGTCGCGCGCAAACGCGCTCGCAGCGGACTCCCGTTCGGCGCCTCCGGAGGAGGCCGAGCGTAGGCGAGCTATCAGCTCTTCCAACCCAGCCGCAGCGCGCTGTGGCTCGCGCGGTACGAACCGTGCCACGTCCACGCCCGGCGGGCCGAGGCGCGTGCGCTCCGGCAACGCCGAATCGCCGAGCGCAGACCACAAGCTGGCGGCCGTGTGGTGGGAACCGACGAGCGCCGCGCGCGCGCTGGCGAGCCCCTCCCGTGCGAAGCCGAGAAAGCGCTCGGGATGGGGCTTGACCGTGTACTCGAGCGCGCTACCGTGAACCTTCACGGCATACGGGACATCGTCCGTCAGGGCGCGCGCGAGGATGACGGGACCCATCACCAGGTGGTTAGCCAGTGCGAGGTCGGGCCGTATGCGAGCGACCACCTCGCGCACGGCCGCGACATTGGCGTCGATGTAAGAGGCGACCTCCGCCTCCGAGCACTCGGCGAATGTGCGCGCCTCGATGCCCTCATAGCGATCGGCGACATAAACGGGCAGCAGACCGCCGATCTGCGGCCGATAGACGGTGCAGTGTCCAGCGCCCCCGCCCTCGTTTACCGATCCGCCGCTCGCGGGTCTGTCTTCCTTGTCCTCAGAGCTACCCGCCACGTGCAGGGGCCGGATGCGTAGGCCATCACTCTCCCAGTCCCCGACCGCGCCCACGAACGCTTGCTCGTCGGCGTGACGGTCCTGGCAGAACAGGTGCACCTCGTGCCCGAGCGCGACGAGCGCCGAGGCGAGACGCGCGTTGTAGACGTTCGATCCGGTGCCGCTCAGCAGGTAGCCATGGAAGATGAGGATGCGCATAGCGTCCGCGAGCCTACCGGCATGCCTCCCGCGTCCAGTGGCTCCGATAAAGTCTCGCCCATGAGCACACAACAGCGCTACCGTCTGCGCAACCCCGCGAGCGGGCGCGAGATCGTGATCGAGGCCCAGCCCGAGGAGATCTATCGCGACCGTGACACCGGCGAGGAGCTTGAGATCGTCGGCAAGCTGCTGCCGCTGGCGCCCTCGCACTCGAAGCTGCCATGGGCGGTCGAGCATCTGAGGTTCTGCCCGTGGTGTGACCAGCTCGCACAGAAGGACCTCAACGACTGCCCGACGTGCGGGCGGCGTATGGGCCCGCTCGGTGCGCCCGCGTCAGGGTGAACCCGTGAGCACCGGCGACATACTCACCTCCGCCGGGGGCACTCGTCCCCGGCGCGTCGTCACGGCGGCGGCAGCAGCCATGTTGGCGTTGGGATGTGGCATCGGACTGGGCGCATGTGGTGGTTCGAGCAACGTCTCGGACGCGACGCCCAAGAGCACCCCTGAAATCACCCCGCCGACGAATACGAGCGCCGAAAAAGAATCGGCCCAGACGACCGCGACCTCCACGACCGCCAAAACGAAAACGGGTAGCGAAAGCGAATCGAGCTCATCCGAAAGCGAATCGAGCTCCGAATCGACCGGCGGCAGCAGCGCCGAATCGGGCGAAGGCGAATCGGCCGGCGGCACCTCCGCTGGAGGAACGAGCAAAGGCAAAGAAGAAAGCGCCGGTAAAGCCGAAAAAACCGAAGGCACCGGCGCAGCGGGCGGAACCGGCGCCCCCTAGACGGTCGCTGGGCGGCGCTGGACGATCGGCGAGCGCATCTGATCGTCGATCGGTCCGCGTCCTCAGTCGCTCGCGTACGTAGTACGCCACGCTCCCTGCGTCCTTGACCTGCTTGCCCAGCGACCGTCCAGTAGCCCAGTGCGCTGACTAGGGAGTCGAGATCTCGGTCGCGCTGTAGGTCAGGCGCGCCGTGCGATACAGGCAGACGTACTGCACGTTCGATCCGACCGTCGTGTGGGCGGTCTGCGTCGAGGTGCTGGAGCAGCTCGCCTTCGGGCGTGATGCCCGCCAGGAGGTCGTGTTGGCGAAGCCGAGCGCGAGCGCCGGCGCCCATGAGGGTACGGTGAGTGCGATCACGTCGCCCTTCTTGACCTGCAAGGTCGTTTCGAGCGGGAACTGGGCGGTTTTGCCGAAGTAGGGTTCGAGTTTGATGAGCGGGCTCTGGGAGATCAGCTTGTACGTCAGGTTGGGTTTCTTCTGGGCGCGTAGGACGGCGATGCCGGCCACGGAAGGCCCGCCCTCGTTGGTGTTGAAGAACTTGATCTGGGTGGCGTTGGGCTTGCCGAGGGAGATCGTCCAGGCGACGATCGTGCCCGAGCGCGGCGCAGACAGGATGTTGGTCGCGGAGCCGACCTTGACCTGAAAGCCGGTCGTGCGGCTCACGGCCAGGCATGGGCTGGCGGGACAGCTGGGAACGGTTTCGGGCGTGGTCGCACCGATGATGCCTACTTCGCTGAGGGTGGCTGGAGCCAAGGCGGGCAGCGCTAGCACTGCCAGCGCGGTTCCCCCCAGGATTGCCGTGATTTTGCGTCGCATATGCGTCATGAACACGCCCACCTCGGAAATGGTGCGGTCGTTTTAGATTCGCTACCCGCCGGTGAGTTCCTGCGCAGCGGCGGCGATCTCCTGTGGATCGCCCGGCGCAGGCACCCAAGGCAGCCGTAGCGGGTCATCGGCGTAGCGCGGGATGACGTGGACGTGGAAGTGGAACACGGTCTGCCAGGCGACGGCACCACAGGAGTTGACGAGGTTGACGCCGTCGGCTGCCAGATGCTCGTGCATGCGCCCGGCGAGGCGCTGGGAGGCCAGGGCTACGGCTGCCAGATCCCCTGGATCGACCGACAGTAGGTCGGCGCTGTGCGCGCGCGGGATCACGAGCGCGTGCCCGCGCGTGGCGGGATTGATGTCCATGAACGCGATTGTGCGCTCGTCTTCGTCCACAATCGTCGCGGGCAGCTCACCAGCGAGGATCTTGCAGAAGATGCAATCGGGGTCGGCCATGCCGGAAAGCCTAGACGTTCCCGTCCCGAACGAACCGGCGTGCATGCGTGAAGGCCTGCTCTCTGGTGGAGACCTCGCCCGCGTACTGGGCAGCGGCAAGCTCGCGCAGGATCTCGCCGAGCCGCGGACCAGTGGGGATCTCAAGCCGGTCCGCCAGCTCATCTCCTCGCCAGAACGGTGCGGGCGGTCCGTGGGCGCGCCAATCGAGGGCGGCGGCGAGCATCGGGCCTACCAGGCACATGTGCGCGTCGATCGACTCCTCGGCACGATCGCCGCGGGTCGCCAGACGATCGGCTGCCGAGAGCAGCGTCACATCGACCTCGACCGGCGCTGTGGCCTGTAGGTAGTCGAATACCGTGCGGCGCGCGAGCGGGCGCTCGGGTCGGTGGACGAGAAAGCCCAGGCGCAGGTGATGGCGCACGAGCCCAGCTACGTGGGCGCGTAGCCGCTCGCTGGCGCGCAGGCGCTCCAACACCGCGCGCGCGAGCTCCGCGCCACGCGCATCGTGGCCCATGAACGTGATACGACCATCCGCACGTGTGGCGCCGGTCAGCGGCTTGGCCGCATCGTGCAGCAGCGCCCCCCAGCGCAGGGCATCACCGCGGGTCAGCTCGTCGGCGAGCGGCTCGGCCAGCAGCGCCCGCACCGGCTCGGCCAGCTCATCGGTGCCGAGGACGACGGCCGGGTCGGCTTGCAGCGCGACCGTCCGCTCGAGCACCTCGAGCGTATGACCGTGGACGTCGCGATGATGAAAGCGGCTCTGCTCCACACCGCGCAGCGCATCCAGCTCGGGTAGCACTGCACGGGTGACTCCGAGCGCATCCATCAACGCCAACCCCTCGAGCACGCGGGGCGAAGCGAGGATGCGACGCAGCTCCATGAACGTCCGCTCGCCCGAGATTCCCACCAGGTCGGGCGCAGCGGACCTGGCGGCATCGGCTGTGTCGGGCTCGGGCTCGAGATCGAGATCGAGCGCGAAGCGCACAAGCCGCAGCACCCGCAGCGGATCGTCGGCGAACGCTCGCACAGAGGCCATACGTAGGCGGCCCGCGGCGAGATCGGCCAGGCCCCCCAACGGGTCTTCGATCGATCCACCATCGGCGACCGGCTCCGCGAGCGCATTGACGGTGAAATCGCGCAGCGCGAGGTCGGCATGCAGCGATCCCCCGCGCAGCGGCTGCACGTCCACCTGCCACGAACGATCGCGCGCCACCACGCGCCAGCCGGAGAACTCCTCGGACAGCTCAAAGCAGGCAGCGCCGCCGGCTGCGCGTGCGATCGCGCGCGCAGCCGTCTCCGTGGAGGCGTCCACGACGATGTCGAGATCGATCGTCTCGCGCCCGAGCGTCCGATCGCGCGGAGCTCCGCCCACCAGCCACGCGGGCGTGTCGGTCAGAGCGACGCGGACGGCGTGCAGCGCCTCGCGCGGTCCGGTCTCGCTCACGTCGACGGCGCGCGGAAGGGACGATACGTGCGCGGTACCCGCGCGGACAGCCCGCAGGTGATCTCGTAGTTGATCGTGCCCATGCGCCCCGCGAGCTCCTCCGCGGTGATCCGCTCGGGACCGCTCGAGCCGATCAGGACCGCTTCGGCGCCGCACAGCTCGAGCGCGGCGGGGTCGGGACCGAGATCGACGGCGACGTTGTCCATGCTGACGGTCCCCACCAGCGGTAGACGCGAGCCGGCGATGAGGACGTCGGCGGCGCCGGACAACGCACGCCTGAAGCCGTCGCCGTAGCCGATCGGAAGCACGCCCAGATGAGTATCGCGATCGGCCACATAGCGTCGGCCATAACCGGTGCCCTCGCCCGCCCGACAGGGCTTGACCTCGGCGACGTAGGAGCTGAGCGTCAGCGCCGGCCGGAGATCGTGCGCCAGCGGATCCCGGTTGAACGGGTCCAGACCGTAGACCGCGATCCCGCAGCGCGCCATGTCGAAGCGGGCGCTATGTGGCGAGCGCATGAGCCCGGCGCTGTTGGCGGCGTGGACGAGGGCGTCGGGATGCTCGGCCTTAACGACGGCCGCCCAATCGGAGAAGGCGGCGAGCTGGCGCTCGAAAAAACCGTCGTCGTCGAGGATGTCGGCCGTGGCGAAGTGGGTCATGACACCCGTGAGCTGCACCCCGGGAGCGACGGCCGCCGCAGCGACGACCCGCGTGGCCTCGGCGCGATCGCGCGTACCGAGACGACCCATGCCGGTGTCGAGCTTGACGTGGACCCGCGCGGGAGCGGAGAGGAGCGTCGCGGCCTCCGACGCGAGCGCGATCGAGCGCTCGCGCCACACCACGATGTCCGCTCCCAGTTCGATCGCACGCGCGATCTCACCGCGGTCGGCGAGCGCACCCATGATCAACACCGGCGCTTCTATGCCGGCATCGCGCAACTCCGAGGCCTCTGTGACCGTGGCAACCGCCAGCCACGTGGCGCCGGCTCCCAGAGCAGCGCGAGCGCATTCGACAGCTCCATGGCCGTAGCCGTCGGCCTTCACCACCGCGCACAACCGCGCGCCGTCGAGCGCATCGAGCAGGCGAGCGCAGTTGTGTGCGATCGCGTCGCGATCGACGCTTGCAAGAGCACGCTTGACGCTCATCCCGAGACTTTCCGTGCGGCCGGCAGAGCGGTAATCACATCGGTCGCGATCACACCCTCGGCGGCGCCCTGCGCGCCCGCCGCCAAACGACCGGCTCGGACGTGCAGCAGCACACCGGCCGCGGCGGCCGTAAACGGCGGCAAGCCCTGGGAGAGCAGTGCCGCGACGATGCCGCTGAGCACATCCCCGCTGCCGGCGGTCGCCAGCGCGGGGCTGTCGCCGGGGCTGACGGCAACCAGTCCGGAGGGGTCGGCGATGAGCGTATCGTCGCCCTTGAGCACGACCACGGCGCCGGCTCGTGCCGCGGCCTCACGAACGTGCGCCAGGCGCTCGCGCGCGATGTGATCGGTGTCGGTGTCGAGCAGTCGCGCCAGCTCACCGGGATGCGGCGTGAGGACCGTCGCCGCGGTGCGCCTCGCGAGATCGTCGAGATGACCGCCGCCATGAGCGCCGGAGTTTCCGGCATGTGCGTTCAGACCGTCGGCGTCGAGCACGAGCGGAACTTCGGCGCCGGCGGCCAGCGCCCGCGCAAACGCCACGGCGTGATCGC
>JBAUXH010000283.1:0-1839 GCA_049584155.1 Solirubrobacteraceae bacterium | reverse complement strand
CGTCAAACCCGCGACGATCTGCCAGTCGAGCAGTTGGTCGCGAGGAAAGTTCCTGAACCAATAATAAAGCTGCTGCGCTGCACGCTTGCCGTCGATCCCGCTCGGCGGCCCGCGTCAGCTCGGGAGTTGATGGAAGCGCTGGAATCCTGCCGCCGCAAGTTGTCCCATGGTATCGGTGTTTACAAGATCGCCGCCTTGAGCGCAGTCGTGGCGATTGTCGCGGCAGTGTTGTTTGTAATCGGGCTAAATCGTCGAGAAATAACCTCGGCCTCCGCGAGCAACGTCGCGCCATCAGCGTCCGCACTGACGCCGTTGCCAGAAAAATCGATTGCCGTCCTTCCTCTGGAAAACCTGAGCCACGATCCGGACAACGTCTATTTTGCCGAAGGGATGCAGGACGAAATTCTGGCCCGGCTGTCCAAGATTGCGGACCTGAAAGTGATCTCACGCACTTCCACCCAGAAATACAAAAGCGCACCAGACAATCTGCGCGAGATCGCGAAACAACTCGGGGTTGGAAATGTTCTGGAGGGCAGCGTGCAAAAGAGCGGTGACGCCGTGCGGGTCAACGTGCAATTGATCAACGCGCTGAACGACGCCCATCTCTGGGGGGACGTTTATCAGCGGAAGCTGACCGATATTTTTGCGGTAGAAAGCGACATTGCCAAGACGATCGCTGACACGCTGCAGGCGAAGCTGACCGGCGCGGAGAAGCAGCTGATAGCAGCCCAGCCGACGACTGACTTGACCGCCTACGAGCTTTATCTCAAAGGCCGTTCGCTCTGGAGCAAACGTGGCGGCGAAAATCTCCGACAGGCGATCGGATTTTATGAGCAGGCGATTGCGCGTGATCCGAAATATGCACTGGCTTACAGCGGGCTGGCGGAGGCTTACGCTATCCTGCCAGCCTATACTACGACGGCACCACAGGATGCCTACCCTACGGCGAAAGCTGCCGCGCTAAAAGCGCTTCAACTGGATGAGAAACTGGCGGAGGCACACACCGCGCTCGGATCGTTGCTGTGCAACGGCGACCTCGATATGGCTGGTTCAATATCGGAATTTCAACGGGCGATCGCGCTAAACCCCAACTACGCGACCGCGCACCATTGGTACGGAAACGGCCCGCTCCTCGCCGTCGGCCGGTTCGAGGAAGCGATCGCCGAGGGCAAACGCGCCATCGAACTTGATCCACTCTCGCCCATTATTAATGCAGACCTGGGGCAGATTCTTTACGGTGCGGGTCGATACGATGAGGCGATCGCGCAGTTGCGCAAGACGCTGGAGATTGATCCGACGTTTTATTACGCACATTATAATCTGGGCATGGCTCTTCAGCGAAAAGGCGACGTGCCGGCTGCGATTGCTGAATACACAAAGGCGCAGCAGTTGAGCGACGATCTGTTTGTTCAAGTGCTGCTTGCAGCTGCCAAAGCCCAGTCAGGCGATAAAGACGCAGCTATCCAAATGCTGGCCGAACAGGAAGAGCTCAGGCAGCACCGCCACGTGCGCGCATGCTGCCGCACTCTGCTCTACCTAAGTCTGGGAAATCGCGACGAAGCAATTCGACGGTTGGAGCAAGCTATCGCTGATCGTGAGGGTCTAACCATCACCATGATTAAAGTTGATCCGAAGCTCGATCCTCTTCGTGGCGATCCGCGTTTCGAGGCGCTGCTGCAAAAAGTGGTTGGTCTTGAACATAAGTAACGAGTGGGAATCCGAAAGGATTCTTCCCTCGAAATCTCAAAGGTGACCCCGGTTCATTCCAAGATATCAACACATTTGGAATCCGATTGCCGCTGAAGTGCCCAAACACGAAAACGGGGCGGATGTATTTCC
>JBAUXH010000282.1:0-1933 GCA_049584155.1 Solirubrobacteraceae bacterium | reverse complement strand
CCCGTCTTCGACGAGCTCTGGAGCGGCTACCCCCACACCACCCTCACCGCCAGCGGCCGCGCCGTCGGGCTCCCCGAGGGGCAGATGGGTAACTCTGAGGTCGGCCACCTCAATCTCGGTGCCGGCTCCGTCGTGCGCCAGGACCTCACCCGCATCAACGACGCCGTCCTCGACGGTGTCTTGAGCGAGAACCCCGCGATCGTCAACGCCCTCACCTGCTCCGAGCGCGTCCATCTGATCGGGCTCGTCTCCGACGGCGGGGTCCATTCGAGCCTCGGGCACCTCCAGGCGATTATCGAGCTCGCCGGTCGCCTCTCCGTGCGTGACCTCGTCATCCACTGCTTCACCGACGGCCGCGACACCCTCCCCGAATCCGGGGTTGAGCACGTCGGCCTGCTCGAGCGCTGGTGCCTGGAGCTCTGGCCCCCCGGCGCCCGCGGCACAGCGCGCGTCGCCTCCGTGATCGGCCGCTGGTACGCGATGGACCGCGACCGCCGCTGGGAGCGCATCCAGGCCGCCTACGACCTGCTCGTCCACGGTCGCGCCACCCATCACTACGAAACCGGTGTCGAGGCCGTGCAGCATGCTTACGATCGCGGCGAGACCGACGAGTTCATCGCCCCCACCACCGTCGGCGATGAGGGCTTGATCCGCCCTTGGGACAGCGTGCTCTGCTTCAACTTTCGCCCCGACCGCGTCCGTGAGATCACCCGCGCGCTCGCCGAGCCCCGCTTCGGCAAGAGCGGGGAGGAGCTCCCCGGCTGGGAGGGCCGCCGCGGCATCGAGCCTGTCGATCAGTACACAACCCTCACCGAGTACGAGGAACAGTGGCCATATCCCATCGCCTTCCCCCCCCAACGCCCCGCCGTCACGCTCGCCGGCGTGCTCGCCAACGCCGGTGCCCCTCAGTTGCACGTCGCCGAGACCGAGAAGTACGCCCACGTCACCTACTTCTTCAACGGCGGCGAGGAGACCCCCCACGACGGCGAACAGCGCGCGCTCGCCGCGTCGCCCCGGGACGTCCCCACCTATGACCTGGAGCCCCAGATGAGCGCCCGCGCGGTGACCGACCTGTTCCTCGAGGGCTGGCGCGAGTACCGGGAGGGCGGGTTGCGATTTGCGGTCGTCAACTTCGCCAACCCCGACATGGTCGGCCACACCGGCGTCATCCCCGCCGCCGTGCGCGCCATCGAGACCGTCGACGAATGCCTGCGCGAGGTCGTGCGCGCCGTGCTCCACGCCGGCGGCGTCTGCCTGGTCACCGCCGACCACGGCAACGCCGAGCACATGCTCGAGCCCGACGGCTCTCCGAATACCGCTCACACCTCCAACCCCGTGCCGCTGATCGTCACCCTGCCCGGGTTGCGGCTTTTGCAGGGCGAGGGCATCCTTGCCGACATCGCCCCCACCATCCTCGCCCTGCTCGGCATCCCTCAGCCCGAGGAGATGTCGGGGCGCTCCCTCATCCTCGGGTCTCCCGAGGCCACCTGAAAGGATCTGACACGCATGGCGATCGAGATCGACGCACCAGTGGAGAACGGCGCCGCCCCCAGGGCGAGCCACGGCAAGCCCAGTGGGTCGAGTGGACGAAGTGGGCTGAGTGCAGGCAGTGGACCAGGCGGACAGGATGAGCGCAGTGGACGGGGTCGACGGGGCCCCAGGCGACTGGGCCTGATCTTCATCGGCGCCGGCCTCAACCACTTTGTGATGCCCCGTCCCTACCGTCAGATCGTGCCCCCCTCGATGGGGGATGCCTCGACCCGCGCCACCCTCGTCACCGTCAGTGGGGTCGCCGAGATCGCCGGTGGGGTCGGCGTGCTGCTGCCCCGCACCCGCCGTCTCGCCGGCTTCGGGCTGATCGCGCTGCTCGCCGCCGTCTTCCCCGCCAACCTCTACATGGCTCGCAACCCCTCCCAATTCCACCGTATCCCCC
>JBAUXH010000281.1:0-8047 GCA_049584155.1 Solirubrobacteraceae bacterium | reverse complement strand
CTGAAAGAACGACTCACGCCCCCCGTTCCTCGCGTGCCTTCTCAGCCGTGCACGCGGACCTGCCGGCGCGCCGGCGCGGCCCAGACAGCGCAGTATGGAGCCGGACTAGAACAGTCTGACGCTGGCGGTCGCGAAGCCGCTCGTGCTGGCGCTGTTGCCGAACACGTCTTTGATCGACGGGTTCAGGGTGCCGCTGACGCCGCCCGGACCGCCAGCCGTGAGATTGTGGCTCGGGTCGGAGATCGAGCTGATCGTGAGCTTGACGGTCGTGCCGCTGATGAGCGTCGTCGCGGTCACCGTGGCAGCGGTGCCGCCGGCGTTGCTGTAGCGCGAGAGCAGCGAATCACCGCTGTTCCAGTTGCCCGAGCCGAGCCCGCTGACGGCGATCATCGTCGCGTTGAGACCGGATCGCGAGTAGGTGAGCGTCACACTGGCGGGGATGCTCGCGGCGGAGATGGGGTCGTTGAACTGGAGCGTGATCGCGTCGCCGACCTGCGGCAGACCGGCGGTGGTGCCAGGTGTGGTGTCGGCGATCGAGCTCAGCGCCGGTTTGGTCGTGCTGACCTTGACGGCGTGAATCGCCGAGGTGGCGGTGTTGCCGGCCGCGTCGGAGATGGTGTACTCGTACTCGTAGCAGTGGCCCGTGGTGACGGTGGTGTCGCTGAAGGGCGAGCTCGCGCCGGCCGTGCCGATGTTGGCGAATGCGCCGTAGGCGCCACAGGCGTCGGTCGAGGCCGTGTAGGTCGCGGTGGCGCGCTTGAGCTGGCCCGAGGCCGTGTTCACACCCGCGCCGGCGTCGGTCGCGGCGAAGGTCACGGCGACGGCGCCGTTTGCGTTGGCGGGGACGCTCAGCGTGGGGGCGGGCGCTGTTGTGTCGACCTTGACTACGGTCGAGACGCTCGCGGTGTTGCCGACATGATCGGTGCCGGTGAGCGTGTACAGGTAACAGCCTTCCGTGAGCCCGCTCTGAGCCGGGTTGCCGGTGATCGTCACGGGCGTTCCGTAGTTGCCGCAGGCGTTGTTGCTGAGCGTGCCGGGCGCTCGCGTCAGGACCGAGGAGGCCAGGCCGGAGCCGGTGTCCGCGTTGTAGTCGGTGCGCGTGGCGATCGTGAAGCTGGTGGTTTTGCTGAAGCTCGACGTGCCCGCAGCGCTCGCGCCGACGCCGTTGACCGTCAGCGCGCCGCCCGTGGGTGCGCTTGCGTCGGAGAGGAGATGGTAGGTCCCGTTCGCCGAATTCGCGCCGACTCCGTTCGTGGCGAACACGGTGGGCGGGTTGGCGGGAGCGCTCGCGGAGACGCCGAACGCGTATACGTTCTGTCCCCCGGTCTGCGTTTCGGTGAAGCCGTTGACCGCCAGCGGACTGAACGTGTAGCTCGTGATCCCACTCGCTTCGTCACTCGAATTGGCCACGACGGTGAACCCGCCCGAGCGCGTCGGGTTGAAGTACAGCGTGTTGCTGGTGGCGTTATAGAACGTCGCTGGTGAAAGGCCGCCGAAGCTCAGCGTCGGCGTCGTCGGTGGGCTTGTGTCGACCTTGACGACGGTCGCGACGCTCGCGGTGTTGCCGGCGTTATCTGCCCCGGTCAGCGTGTAGCGGTAGCAACCGTTCGGCTCGGTCTGTGGCGGGCTGCCGATGATCGTCGTGGGAGTGCTCGCGAACGTTCCGCATACCCCGCCGGTCAGCGGAGCGCTGACGAGCGTGAGCGTGCTCGAGGCAAGCCCGGATTGACTGCCCACTTTTTCCTCGGTGTAGTCGGTACGCGCGATCGTGAAGCTACCGGAGGTGCTGGAGCTCGATGTGCCGGCGGCGCTGGCGGCGGTCGCGTTGACGGTCAAAGCGCCGCCGCTCGGCGGCCTGGTGTCTACGCCGGTGCCCGTCTGGAAATGGTTGAGGACGGTCGCAGCGGTGAGCGTTTCGTTGTAGAGCGCGACCTCGTCGAGCGTGCCGGCCCCGAACAGCGATGTCCCGCCGCGCGACATGAGATTGAGCGTTGAGTTGGCGAAGTTACCCGCGCCGCTGCCGCTGTTGAGCTTGGTGTAGGGCACGGGCTGGCCGTCGACGTAGGGCGTGATCTCGGTGGCGCCCGACGCGTTTGTGTCGATCACGAAGGCGTAGTAGTGCCACGCGCCGGCGCTCGGGCGGGCGAAGTAGACGTTGTTACGCGAGGCCCCCTGGCCGATACCGACGGCGAACTCGCCACCTTCTTCGGGAGCGCTGGGGTCTACCAGGAAGCCGCCCGGGGTGGTGTTGAAGTTGGGTGTGAACTCCATCGCGAGCGCGTCGTTGTTTTCGTATTTGTTCCATTTGAGCCAGAACTCGATCGTCAGCTTGCTCGTGCTCGCGAGGTTCACTGGCGCCTGCGCGGTGCCGCTGATGCCGTCGAAGCTCGCGGCCGTGTCGCTTTCGCCCGTCAGTGCGCCCGGCTGGCCCAGGTTCACCGCGCCCGCGCCCCCGGAGATCGTCGCGGAGGAGCCGCCGATCGCGTCGACGAGCGTCGCGCCGGTCGGCTCGCCAAGGCGCCAGTAGTGCGAGGCTCCGGGCGTTTCGAGCACGGTCTTCGCATATTCGCTGGAGATCGAGCCACCGACGGTGATCGTGTGCGTGAGCGTGGCCGTCTGGCCGTTGCTGTCGGTGATCTTCAGGCCGACCGTGACGGGGCCGGGGGTGGTGAAGGTGTGGGTGACGGTTGACGCCCCGCCGGTGTCGGTGGCGTAGGTGCCGCTGCCGTCGAGGTCCCATTTGTAGTCGGTGATCGAGGCGCCGCCGGCGGCCAGTGAGCCCGAGCCGTCGAGCGTCACGCTCTGGCCCGCCGAGGTGCTCGCCGGCGCTGTGAAGGTAGCGGTGGGGGGCGGATTTTCGGCGATGCCCGTACCGACCTGGTAGTGGTTGAGGACGGTCGCGGCGGTGAGCGTTTCGTTGTAGAGCGCGACCTCGTCGAGCGTACCCGTGCCGAACAGCGAGTTGCCGTTGCGTGACATGAAGTTAAGCGTGGAGTTGGCGAACGTCCCCGCACCGCTGCCGCTGGTGAGCTTGGTGTAGGGCACGGGCTGGCCGTCGACGTAGGGCGTGATCTGTGAGGCCGCCGGTGCGAGCGTGTTGATCACGAAGGCGTAGTAGTGCCACGCGCCGGCGCTCGGGCGGGCGAAGTAGACGTTGTTACGCGATCCACCTTCACCGATGCCGACGGCGAACTTGCCGCCTTCCTCCCCGGCGTTGGGGTCGACGATGAAACCACCGGGGGTGGTGTTGAAGTTGGGTGTGAGCTCCATCGCGAGCGCGTCGTTGTTTTCGTATTTGTTCCATTTGAGCCAGAGCTCGATCGTCAGCTTGCTCGTGCCCGAGAGGTTCACCGGTGCTTGGGCGCCGCCGCTGATCCCGTCGAAGCTCGCGGACGTCTCGCTTTCGGTAGCCAGTGCGCCCGGTTGCCCCAGCGTGACCGCCCCCGGTTGACCCAGGATCGCTGCGGTCGCGCCGCCGAGCGCGTCGGCGAAGGTGGTCGCGCCCGATGTCTCGTTGAGCCGCCAGTAGTGGGAAACCCCGGGCGTTTCTTCGACCGCCTGGGCGTAGGTGCTGGGGCCTTGCACTTCGATCGTGTGCGTGACGGTGGCCGTCTGGCCGTTGCTGTCGGTGATCTTCAGGCCGACCGTGACGGGGCCGGGGGTGGTGAACGTGTGGGTGACGGTTGGCGTTGTGCCGCTGTCGGTCGCGTATTTGCCGCTGCCGTCGAGGTCCCACTTGTAGTCGACGATCGTCCCGTCGGGGTCGGTCGAAGAGGAGCCGTCGAAGGTCACCTGCCGGTTGATGCGCGCCGTGGTAGGAGTGCTCGTGTAGGCGGCGGTCGGCGTGGGGCTGCTGGAGTTGCCCGACCCGACCTGATAGTGGCTGAGAATCGTCGCGGCGCTGAGCGGCTGGTTGTAGAGCGCAACTTCGTCGAGCGTGCCCGCGCCGAACAGCGATGCGCCCCCGCGTGACATGAAGTTCAGCGTCGAGTTGGCGAAGGTGCCGGCGCCGGTGCCGCTTTCGAGCTTCGTGTATGTCACTTTCAGGCCGTCGACGTAGGGCGTGATCTCGGTGGCGCCTGACGCGGTCGTGTCGAGCACGAAGGCGTAGTAGTGCCATACGCCGGCGCTCGGGCGCGCGAAGAAGACGTTGTTGCGCGAGGCACCCTTGCCGAGCCCCACAGCGAACGTTCCACCGAGATCCGACGCGTTGGGGTCGACGAGGAAACCCCCCGGTTCGGTGTTGAAGTTGGGTGTGAGCTCCATCGCGAGGGCGTCGTTGTTTTCGTATTTGTTCCATTTCAGCCAGAACTCGACCGTGACCTGGCTCGTTTCGGAGAGGTTCACTGGCGCCTGCGCGGTGCCGCTGAAGCCGTCGAAGCTCGCGGCCGTGTCGCTGCTGGCGGTGATTGCGCCCGCCTGCCCGAGCGTGACTGCGCCGAGATTGCCGGCGATCGCCGCCGTGTTGCCACCGGCGAGGTCGGCGAAGGCCGAGCCGGTGGCCTCATCCAGTCGCCAGTAGTGCGAGAGGCCGGGCGTTTCGAGCACGGTGTGCGCGTAGGCTCCCGTGACGGCGGCCCCGACGTTGATTGTGTGGGTCGTGATCGCCGTCTGACCGTGGCTGTCGGTGACCTTTAGCCCCACGGTCACCGTGCCGGACGTCTGGAAGGCGTGGGTCAGCGTGGGCGATGAGCCGCTGTCGGTCGCGTATTTGCCGCTGCCGTCGAGGTCCCACTTGTAGTCGCTGATCGAGGCGCCGTCGACGCCGTAGGAGCCGGAGCCGTTGAGCGTGACGTTCTGGCCGGCCGTCACCACCGTCGGCGAGACGCTGAAGGCGGCGGTCGGTGGTCCTTCGGTACCGTCGAGCACGATCCCGGTCGGGGTCTGCGGCTGCACGCCCATTTCGGAGAGGATGTTGTAGGTCGCCTGCTGGATGCGCGGATCGCTCGATTCGACCGGCGGTTCGGTGTAGTCGTCTTCGGGCTTGTTCAGGAAGTGCGGGCCCAGTCCCCACGACCACTGCATCGTGCCTGAGGCGAACACGATCGCCCCGCTGGCCGCGCGGTACTTGATGGCCTCGGTGAAGCCGTTCTGCCCCGGCGGCGGACTGGAACCGAATTCCATCCCGTAATCCAGCAGCCACTCATCGCCCGGCAGGTTCACGTTGGTGCGACTGACCTGCACGACGTTGGCGGGCTCGAACGCGAGATAGCCGGGCTGGCTCGGGATCGCGTCCCACTCCCAGCCGACGAGATTGGTGCCGATCGTGGCGCCGGTGGCGGGGTTGATTCCGGTGTTGCGCCAGATCGAGTCGCCGGAATACTGATCCTGGCCTTCGGCCGGTGGCACGGTCAGGCCATAGCTCGAGTTGTTGGTGGTGTCGCCGACGTACATCACGCCGAAGAGCGAGCTCTCGGGCGTGTTCGGCCCGGGGCGTCCGCCGGGGGGCGCGTTCGGTGAGCCGGCCGGCGCGCCGGCGTCGCGGAAGGTGGTGGTGGGCGCTTCGGGGCCGGGATCGTTGACGCCCTGCGAACCATCCTGGACGGTCTTGTAGGTCGTCATCGTCTGGTGGTTGTTTTCGTACTGCACCTTCCAGTAGGCGGTGTTGCCGCTGAAGGAGGCGATGTTCACGCCGTGTTCGCGCGCGGCCTTGACGGCGGCGAACTCCTTGCCCGACCAGTACTCGTCGTGTCCGGAGATCAGCAGGACTTTGTGGCTGAGCAGCGATTCGGGTTTCTCGTCGATGGCGACACCGTCGGTGTAGGAGACTTCATAGCCCTCCTTCTCCAGCCAATAGACCATCGGGTAGTCGACCTTCAGGAACCAGTTCTCATCAGCGCCCGAGGCGATGTCCTGGAAGGGGCGCTGGAAGGAGACCGAGAAGGCGCGCGGGGCGCCGTCGGCGAGGTTGGGCAGCGAGGAGTTGTAGTTGTAGAGCGACTTGCCCCCGAACCAGTTATAGGCCTGGTAGGTGGAGGTGGGGATCTTCGCGAGGATCGCCGAGCCGGGCGAGGCGCTGTCGTTGCGCACGATGAAGATGATCTGGTTGTCGTCGCCTTCGGGGTCGACGAGCTTGACGAGATAGACCCCCGAAGCCGGCAGGCTCGATCCGGAAATCGTGTAGGTCGGTTCCCAGTCGTTGCAGTTGAATTCGCCGGTTTTGGCGTTTTTCCCTTCGCACGATGGACCGTTGTTGACCGGGACGTTCGTGGCGCTGGCCACGAGCCGTCCGCCTTTGCCGCCGTAGTAGCCCATGCGGAACACCGAGATGTCGACGCTGTCTGCGTAGGCACCGATCTTCAGCGTCACGTTCTGGCCGAGGTTGTAGCTCGTCTGGGTCGCGAAGCCGCCGAGGTTGTAGGTGCGGCCGTTGCCGATCTGCCAGGCGCTCGATCCTGCTCCCATGCAGTTGTTCTCGTTGACGACCGGGTTCGCGTTGGGGCACGAGACCGCTGCGGAGGCGCTGCCTGGCAGGGCAAGAACGCTGAGCCACAGCGCGAGCGCGCCGAGGATCAGGATGGTGACTCCCCGGCGGGTGCGGAGCGAGGACTTGTGGTTGGTGGAAAACAGGGGAGCCTCTTCTCTTTCAGCTGGCAGCGCTTGGGCCGGCGCCGTGCGTGCCGGACGCGGCATTGCTCTACGTAAGTAACGAGGTGCGCTCCCTAGCCCTTTCGTTTCCCACACAACTGGATCGTCGGGCAAAACGTCCGCAAAATGCGCGCTTTCATGTCCGCGCGGATGCGACGCGTCCCACCGTGTCGCCCTCCGCGTGTCGTGGTCCGGTGGGACGGCGAGCACGGCCGGCGAGCTCAGCGGCTTTCGTAGATCCGGTAGGCCTCGGACAGCGGGCCCCCGAGCGTCGAGCCGAAGTCGCCGAAGCTCGCCACGACCCGATAGTCACGAGCGAGGAACGCGAGCAGCGAGAGGTCGTAGTCGACACCGATCTGTGGCTTACCCCAGGCGACGAAGCGCGCGTTGCCGAGCACGACGTAGTGCACCCGCTCGCGTTGCAGCTGGGCGATCGCGGCTCGCTGTTCGTGTGTGGTGGGGACGTCGCCGGGCAAGAACGCGAGGTTGTAGAGAGCCGGCGGGCGATCGACCAGGAAGTACAGCCCGCCGTAAGGGAGGCTCAGGATCGGTTCGCCCGCTCGTGTGTGAACACGCACGAAGTCGATCGTGCGTGCCAGCGCCGGCGCGGCGGCGGGGGTGGTCGCGAACTCGCCGTGCGCGCTGCGTACCAGCTGGGTTTGGCCAGCGGTGATGCCTTTGTGCAGGGCCAGCATCAGCGAGAGGACGACGACGGCGAAGACCGCCAGCGAGGCGCCCCGCGCCGCGGGCCGGCGGTCGCCGATGCGCTGATGCAGGATCGCCGCCAACAGCAACAGTGGAGCGGCGTAGTATGGCGCGAAGGTATCGGTCGTGAAGTTGTCGTACGTGCGCAACGAGAGCACCGCGGCGCAGGCGAGCAGCGCGAGATCGAGTGGCCACGAGTCCGACAGCGGCGGCGACTGGCGGCGCACAAAGCGCACCAGCGCCCAGATGGCGCCTGCGAGGACTAGAGCCGGCAGCCAGCTCATCCCGAGCAGCAGCCGTTTGCTGTCCGTCTGGATCAATGCGCGTGACCCCGGGAACACGCCGAGTACGCGCGTGGCGCCGTCGAGCAGCAGCAGACCCCCCACCGCCGCGGCCAGGGGCCACAGGGCACGCACCCGCGCGAGCACGCCGGCGCCCGATTCCGAGCGTTCGGTCTCGCGCCGCCACAGCAGCGTCGAGCCGACAACTCCGGCCAGCAGCGCTGCATACACCAAGCCGCGACCGAGCGTGACGATGAGGCTCGAGAACGTGAGCGGCGAGAGGCTCTGCTGATAGGTGGCCTCCGAGTGCAGGAAGCTCACCGGGAACAGGTTCTGCGTCACGAGCCGGGAGAGGCCGGCCTGCGCCGCGAACAGGCCGAGGATCGGACCGGCGATGAGCGCCGCCGGCAGGAGCATCTGGCCGAGCGCCCGCAGGGCGGCGCGGCGTCCCTCGACGCGGTGCACGCCGAGCG
>JBAUXH010000280.1:0-3399 GCA_049584155.1 Solirubrobacteraceae bacterium | reverse complement strand
GCCCTCAGCCCATCGCCTCAAATAGCGATGCGTCCCCCTTGCGAGAGCCGCCGGCTTTGCAACACACCCATCAGGGCACTCTGCCTTGGCGCCTCGGCACTGGCTATTGTCAGCGCCTGCATCGACTCTCCCGCGGGTGAGCTTTAGCGGTGAATGCGTTCTGGACGCATTGCCTAACGGGATCGCGCGCCGGCCTCAGCGCCGCTATCGAGCCATCTCGCCTGGGCGTCGACCTGCGCCGGGCGCACGCCGCCACCGTCACACCAGGGACAGGGGACGGTGCTCTGCTCGCCGCCGAGGTTGGAGATCACACGACCCGTGCCGCGGCAGGGCATACACTCCCGCGGCCCGTGAGACGCCTCGGTCCGATCACCGTCCTGTTTGCCATCATCGCTCGCCACGCAGGCCGAGAGACTAGCGTGTCCGCGAAACCATGAACCCGCCGACGCGACAGCAGGACCCGGGGAGCGAGCCCGGATCGACATCCACGGCGCCGACCGACACGGCGCCCGCCCCGATCGCCACGGAGCCCGGGCCCGCGTCGAGGATAGCCACGATACGGCCAGGGCCGACGCCGGCCTGGGCGTGGGCGGCGGTCGCGCTGATCACGGTGGGCGCCGCGCTGCTGCGCTTGGTCTACATCAATCGTGTATCGCCCGACCCGTTCTATGACGCGGCGGTCAGGAGCATGGGCCTGTCGTGGCATAACTTCTTCTTCGGCGCGTTCGAGCCCGGCGGCAGCGTCTCGATCGACAAGCCGCCCGTGGACCTGTGGCTGCAGGTCGCGAGCGTGAAGTTGTTCGGATTCAGCTCGACGACGCTGAAGCTGCCGGAGATTCTGGCGGGGATCGCGGCGGTGCCGCTGCTGTTTGCGGCGGTCAGGCGGATGTGGAGCGTGCCGGCGGGGCTCGCCGCGGCGGTCGGATTGGCGGTGCTGCCGGTGGAGGTGATTACCTCGCGCAGCGACACGATGGACGCGGTGATGATGGTGCTGATCGTGTTCGCGCTGTGGCTGATCGTGCACGCGTGCGAGACGGGACGTTACGCGTGGCTGTTGGCCGGCGCGGCGACATTGGGGGTCGCGTTCGACGTGAAGTTGTTGGAGTCGCTGGTGGCCGTTCCTGGGCTCGCGCTGCTTGCTTACCTCGGTCTGCCGGGCTCGCGCAAGCGACGTTTGCTGCAGCTGCTCGCCGCTGGTGCGGTGTACGTTGCGATCGCGCTGGCGTGGCTGACCGCGACGCTGCTCGTGCCCGCACACGATCGGCCGTACGCGATCGGCTCCACGAACGGGAGTGCGTGGAACGCCGCGTTCGTGTTCAACGGGACCGATCGGCTGGCCGGCAAATCGACCGAACCGCAACAGATCGTCTACCAGCCCGGCCATCACTACCCGGTGGCGACGCAGCTCGAGCGCGACCACATCCCGATCGTGCCCCCCTCCCCCACGCGGCTGCTGGCGCGGATCGGACCGCTGTCCGGTGAGCGGCTCGGACTGGAGCTGCTCGTCGCGCTGCTGCTTGGGGTGCCGGCGTTGATCGCAACGCTGCTCAGCGACCGGCGAACCGCGCGGCAGGCGGCCGCAGACGGAGCTGCGGCCCCCGACGGAAACGAGGCGCCGGCACGACGGATACGACTGGCGGTCGCCGCGGGGCTGTCGCTGTGGACGTTGACGGGGATCGCGCTATTCAGCGATATGGCTCGGCTGCACCCGCGCTACGTGGAGAGCTTCGTCCCGGCGGTGGCGGCGCTGCTCGGCATCGGCGTGGCGTGGGCCTGCACGATCGATCGGCGATCCGCGTACAACCGAGCGCGCCTGATCGCACTCGTCGTGGCGCTCGCGGCGAGCGTGTATTACGTGGAGCGGCTGCTGTATGGACGCACGGGGGTCTGGTGGGTGACGCTCCTCGGGGCCTTGGGCGCGATCGCGCTCGCGGGCTTCGCGCGCGTCGGTCGGCGCGAGAACGGAGGGCACGGCGGCTGGCTTGCAGCCGCGATGATCGCGCTGACGCTCGTGACTGTCGGCGCGCTGCCGTTGAGCGCGGACATAGTCTCGATCAGGAGCGGCGTGACCGATGCCGGCTATGTCGGCGCGCTGCCGCGTGAAGAGCAGCGCCTGGTGAGCTCTTACCTGCGCTCACACCAGGGCAGCGCGCGGTATGAACTGGCGGCGGAGTCGGCGACGCAGATCGGTTCGCTGATCGTGCAGGAGGCGCGGCCGGTGTTGATCCTGACGACCTACGACGCGCGCGTGTTCACGACCGTGCCTGAGTTGCAGCGCGCGATCGCGCGGGGCGACGTGAAGTATGCGTTTCTGAACTCGTTCTGCGGCAGACATATCTCGCCGATCAACGCGGCCTGCGCACGCCCCGTCAGGTGGATTCGGGCGCACGGAACCGACATCTCACGCAAGGCCGGGCTCAGCCGTGGAGGGGTGTTGTGGTTGCTCCCAGGAGCAGGCTCGTGAATTCGACGGCGCCCACTGACGGTACGCCCGACCTCGAAGAGATCGCGGACGCCGCGCGCGCGAGCGGGCGCATCGCGCTCGACACGGAGTTCATGGGCGAGGGTCGTTACCGGACGCTGCTGTGCCTGATTCAGCTCGCGGTCCCGGAGGGAGCAGCCGCTGAACGGATCGAGCTCGTCGACCCGCTGGCGGAGGATCTGGACGGGACACCGCTGGCGGACGTGCTCGCCGACCCGGGCGTACAGGTGGTGGTGCACGCCGGGCGTCAGGACATCGCGCTCGTGCGCCGCCGCTTCGGCACGGAGGTTCAGAACGTGTTCGACACGCAGGTCGCCGCGGGGTTCGCGGGAATGGCGGCGCAGGCGTCGTATGAGACGCTGCTGGCGGAGCTGCTGGGCGTGCGGGTCTCGAAGAGCGCCAGCTTCACGCGCTGGGACGCGCGCCCGCTCTCCTCCGAGCAGCGTGAGTATGCCCGCGAGGACGTCCTGCACCTGCTTGAGCTGGCCGGCGCGCTGGAACGCCGGCTGGCCGAGATCGGGCGCCTGGAGTGGGCGCGCGAGGAGTGCGAGTCTCTGTGCGAGTCGAGCGACGCGCGCGACCTGGAAACCGTGTTCGCAAGGCTACCGCGCGTACGCGGGTTGAGCCCGACCGCCCAGACGGTCGCGCGCGAGCTGGTCCGCTGGCGGGAGGACATCGCGGCCACTCAGGATCAGCCGGTGCAGCGCGTCCTTGCCGACGCGGCGCTCGTGGAGATCGCCAAGCGCAAGCCCGCCTCCCAAACCAAGCTCGAGCAGATCCGCGGCGTCAACCCGGGCAGCCTCCGTCGCCGCGGAGGAGACCTTCTGGAGGCCGTGAGACGCGGCGCCGAGCTCCCGCCGCGCGAGCAAGAGCCGAACGAGCGCTCCCCCGCACCAGACCCCGACGACGCGCCGCTC
>JBAUXH010000279.1:0-1776 GCA_049584155.1 Solirubrobacteraceae bacterium | reverse complement strand
CAATCGGGTGGCGTAGCCGGCCGGGAGGCCGGCGAACCGGGCCCCTCTATCTTTCAATCAGAAAACGCCAAGGACGAGAAGTGAGCATCCAGTTCGCCGCCGACGTTGCCTCCGAGCGCCCGCGTCTGGAGATCCGGCGCCTAGCCTACCCCGACCTGCCGCAGGTGATCGGGATCGAGCGACGCGCCTTCCCCACGCCGTGGTCGCTGGCGATGTTCGTTTTGGAGCTCTCCAAGACATCCGGGATCTGCCTCGCGGGGGTGTTGGAGGTCGACGGTGGCAGGCGGTTGGTGGGGTATCTGATCTGCTCTCGCTACGAGACCGTCTGGCATGTGATGAACGTCGCCGTCGATCCCGATCATCGCCGCGAAGGGGTCGCCTCGGCGCTGCTTGGCGAGCTGTACATGCGCGTGGATGAGGAGCAGGCGCGCTACACCCTGGAGGTGCGCCGCTCCAACGACGCCGCGATCCATCTCTACGAACGGGAAGGCTTCCGCGCTGCCGGCATGCGCCGGCGCTACTACCAGGACAATGGGGAGGACGCGCTGGTCATGTGGCGCACCCCCGCCACGCTGGCGGGGTCGTTGGATGACGTGCCCAACCCTGGCTTCATATGAGGGGCGCAGGCCCCCGCTCGGCAACCTCCGAAGGTGGCCGGCCTCCTCGGAAGGGTCGGCTGAAGGGGGGCGCCGGCATGATCCTGGCGCTGGAGACCAGCTGCGACGACACCTGCGCAGCGGTCCTCGACGGTGGCGGGTGGGTCTACGCCAACGTGATCTCCTCCCAGGGTGTCCACAACCGTTTCGGAGGGGTCGTCCCGGAGATCGCCTCTCGCAAGCACTTGGAGCTCGTCAATCTCGTGGTCTCGCAGGCTCTCGAGCAGGCGCAGACGACCCTCGATCAGATCGACATGATGGCAGCCACCAGGGGCCCCGGTCTGGTCGGGGCGCTGCTGTTGGGCTTCGCCACCGCCAAGGCGCTCGCCGCCGCGCGGGAGCTGCCCTTCGTCGCCGTCGACCACCTGCAGGGTCACGTGGCCGCCAACTTCATCGCCGGGGCCAACGGCCGGGGCTCCGAGCAGGTGTCTGCAGCGCGCAACCCGGATACCGCCGCAGTGGGCGAGGCCAGCGATCAGGGCTCCGAGCGAGTGTCTGCATCGCGCACTCCGGATACCGCTGGGGTGTGGGGCTCCGAGCAGGTGTCTGCAGCGCTCACCCCCAACATCGCCGTGGCAGGGGGAGAGGGGCCGTTCGAGCCCCCGTTCGTGTGCCTGATCGCCAGCGGCGGCCATACCCTGCTGGCACACGTGCACGAGCACGAGGGCTTCGACGTGCTCGGCAACACACTGGATGACGCTGCGGGGGAGGCGTTCGACAAGGGCGCTCGGATGCTCGGCCTCGGTTACCCCGGGGGAGCCGCTCTGGAACGCCTTGCGCGAGGGGGCGATCCGACGGCTTTTCCGTTCTCCGCCGGAGGGCCCCGGCCGGGGCTCGGGGTCGGCCGTCAGGGGTTTGCCCACAGCCTCGACTTCTCCTTCGCCGGTCTGAAGACAGCGCTGCTCTACAAGGTCCGAGAGCTCTCCCAAACCGAGCTCGCCGCGCGGGGAGCGGACCTTGCCGCCTCTTATCAGGCGGCGATCGTCGCGCGACTGTTGGAACGTTCGCAACGGGCGCTCGAACAGACCGGCCTTGGCCGTCTTGCGGTCGGCGGTGGGGTCGCCGCCAACGGTGAGCTGCGCCGCCGCCTCGGCGAGCTCGGCGCGACGGTGCACGTGCC
>JBAUXH010000278.1:0-20317 GCA_049584155.1 Solirubrobacteraceae bacterium | reverse complement strand
TGGCGAGCCCCGGTCGCGGCGAGCTGCGCTTTGCCCCCGGCGGGGACCTGCTCGACGCGCGCGGCATTCGCTGGCACGTCGACGGCGAGCTGTCAGCGCTCGACGCGACAGTGCACGGAGGCGAGAGCACGCTGAGCACACCCACCTATCCCGATGCCCTCGCCCGCCTGTGGTCGGCGCTCACCTGTCCCACCTCCGGCGAGGTGCTGCTCTCCGCCGCCCCCGGCTACGAGTTCGTCGATTGGGGCGGCGCCGCGCACGTGGGCGGCGGCTCACACGGCTCGTTGCACGCCAGCGACTCGCTCGCCCCGCTCGTACTCTGCGGCGTCGATCTTCCAGATGACCCGCCCGGCCAGTGGGCCATCCGCGACGTCGCCTCGCTTATTACGAAGCACTTCGACCAGCGCGCAGCTGACTTGTAGGCGGTGCCCGGCATGCCGCTTATCCCGTAGCCGCTCGGCACGACCGGCCGACCACATCGTCAAGACCGCAATCCAAAAGAACGAAATGCCGGCAAGCCACGAGCCGCTTGCCGCCATACGAAGCGGTTGCGTAGCTGGATCACCGCTTCGCTGGTCACCGAGTGCTGCGTCGTAGTGGGCACCGTTACTCTCGGCGGATGACCCATCTCGCCGCGCTCCTCGCCGCCGCCGGGCTCGCCTTTCCCGCCGCGCCCGCACATGCCACGACCACGACCAGAACGGCGACGGCCGCGACGAGCATCCAGGCCACGGTCTCGGAAAACCCCGTCCCGGTGGCCAATTCAGACACACCCCCTGCCGGACGCAGGCTCTCCGCAAACCAGGTCCTGGCGATCGCGCAAGCGCTGCCGAAGATGCGGGCCGTGCGAGCGGGATACCCCGGCTCCTACGGCGGTGCGTATCTAAAGGGCCCGCTGCGCTGGCAGGTGAGCTTCTTCTCTAAGAGGGGGGCGAAGGAGATCGGGCAGGTGATCATCGCCGACGCGTCCGGGCGGGTACTGGAACAGTGGACGGGCTTCCAGGTCGCCTGGTCGATGGCGCGAGGCTACCCGGGAGCGTTCGGCAGGCACGTGAACGCGCTGTACATCTGGTTGCCGCTATGCCTGCTGTTCCTGCTCCCGTTCATCGACCCTCGCCGTCCGTTCTCATTGCTGCATCTGGATCTGCTCGTGCTGCTGTCGTGGTCGGTGTCGCTGGCGTTTTTCAACCACGCCCATATCTACGCGTCGGTGCCACTGACGTATCCCCCATTGATCTACCTGCTCGGGCGCATGCTGATGAGCCTGCGCCGTCCGCGCCCGACGCGGCGAGGGCCACCCCGGCCTTTGCGTCTGCTTGTCCCGGCACCGTGGCTCGCGATCGGGGTCGTGTTCCTGCTCGGGTTTCGCATCGGCCTGAATGTGACCGACGCGAACGTGATCGACGTCGGCTATGCCGGGGTGATCGGCGCGGATAAGATCGTCCACGGTAAGGCGCTGTACGGGCACTGGCCGCAGGACAACGAACACGGCGACACCTACGGCCCGGTCACCTACGAGTCCTACATACCGTTCGAGCAGGCGTTCGGCTGGAGCGGGACGTGGGACGATCTGCCGGCCGCGCACGTCGCCGCGGTCGTGTTCGACCTGCTAGCGCTCGGACTGATCTTCCTGCTCGGGATGCGCATCCGTGGGCCTACGCTCGGGGTCGCGCTGGCGTACGCGTGGGTGGCCTATCCGTTCACGTTGTTCGCGTTGGAGTCCAACTCCAACGACACGCTCGTGGCCGTGTTCATCCTGGCCGCGCTGCTGGTGGCGAGCTCGCCACCAGCGCGCGGCATGTTCGCGGCACTGGCCGGATTGACTAAGTTCGCCCCGCTTGCGCTCGTGCCGGTGCTGGCGACGCACGGGCTGTTCACGGGGCCCGGTGCCTCGACCCCGACCCCGACAGTCGCTGGGCTGGGGAGCTCAGACGGGGCAGCCGGGGAGGAGCGTGTATTGAATCGGCACACACGCGCACGTACGCGCGCGCGCGCCCTGACGGCCTTTTTCTGCGCGTTCATCCTCACCGCCGTCATCGTCTCGATCCCCGCACTGACGCATGACTCGCTGCACACAATCTACGAGCGCACGATCGAATATCAGGCCAACCGCGGCTCGCCGTTCTCGGTGTGGGGCCTGTACGGAGGTCTGCACGGCGTCCAGACCGCTGTGCAGATCGCCGCGATAGCCCTCGCTCTCGCCCTCGCCGTACTGCCCCGCCGTCCCGACGTGGTGGGGCTGGCGGCGGCGTGCGCGGCGATCGTGATCGCCGTCGAGCTCGGGGTCGAACACTGGTTCTACCTGTACATCCCCTGGTTCTTTCCGCTGGTGATGATCGTGTTGCTGGGCGTTCGCCCCGATCCCCAGCGGCGAGGACGCGACGACGCTCCGGCTATCCCGGGGTGGGAGGCGCAGACCTGGGCGCCGGGGCCGGACGCGGCATCAGAACCTGCTCGATTGCGGCTGCCGAGCGCGGCGTGGCGGCCGCGCAGCGGATGAGCACGCCCATCAGCCACGGGTCCTCCTCGGAGGTCTCGAAGCGAACGGGCATCTGCGTCACGAGCGACTCGATCGCCTGCTCGCGCTTGACCCCGATCACGCCGCCTCGCGGGCCGGTCATACCGACGTCGGTGATGTATGCGGTGCCGCCCGGCAGCACGCGCGCGTCGGCGGTGGGTATGTGCGTGTGCGTGCCCACGACCGCAGTCACGCGCCCGTCGAGCATCCAGCCGAGCGCGACCTTCTCCGAGGTCGCCTCGGCGTGCATGTCCACGAGGATGTGATCGACGTCGTCCGCAAGCTCCCCCAGTGCGGCCTCGATCTCCGTGAACGCCGAGCGGCCCGCGCGCAGGTACAGGTTGCCGCTGAGGTTGACGACGCCCAGGCGCACCCCTTCGCGCTCCACCACGCAGGTGCCGTGGCCCGGCTGGATGCGCAGGAAGTTGGCCGGGCGCAGGATCCGCGGCTCGGAGTCCAGGTAGGGATAGATCTCGCGGCGGTGATAGGTGTGGTTGCCGAGCGTGATCGCGTCCACGCCGCCCGCGAACAGCGTGCGCGCCGCCTTCGGCGTGATCCCCAGGCCGCCCGCGACGTTCTCGCCGTTGACGACCACGAACGTGGGGTCGTAGCGCTCGCGCAGAATCGGCAGGCACTCCAGCAGCGTGTGTCGGCCGATGCTCCCCACGAGATCGCCGACGAACAGGATGCTGGCCTGTACCTCAGCCATACTGCGGCGATGATCGTGGGAGGGGACTGGCCGTGCAGCGCACCGTAGTTCCCAGATGGGTGCAGCTCGTGCTGCTGCCGCTGGCGCTGCTGGCGCTGTGGGCGCTCGCGAAAGCCGCCGGGAAAGTGCTGCTGATATTCGTCGTCGCCGCTGTCATAGCGTTGATTCTCAACCCCATCGTCTCGTTCGTGCAGCGCCGGCGGATCCCCCGCGGGCTGGCGGTGCTGGTCGTGTATCTCGCATTCTTCCTGACGCTGGTCGGGATCGGGTTTCTGCTGGCCAATCCGATCGCCGACCAAGTGCGCACCTTCACCGACAACCTGCCGCACATCGTCAACGAAGCCAACAAGCGCATCGCGACGTTTCAGGGCGAACTCAACCATCACGGGCTGCACGTGGAAATCGTCAAACAGGGCAAGACGGCGTTGCAGAGCATTCAGGACAAAGTCGCCAAGAGCGCCAGCAAATTCGTGTCGTTCGGCGGCGCGCTGCTGACTGAAGCGGCGAGCGCCGTGTTCGACCTCGTGCTCGTGTTCGTGCTGAGCGTGTACATGCTCATCTACGGCGAGCGCATCGGAGAGCTCGTGCGCCGGGCGATGCCCGACGGGAATGGGACGCCCGCCGACGATTACCCGATCCTGGTCCAGCACGCCGTGTCTCGTTATGTCGGCGGGCAGCTGCTGTTCAGCGTGTTGATGGGCGCCTCCGCGGGCGTGTCGCTGTACGTGTTCGGGCTGATTGGGATATTCCCCGACGGACGCAAGTATGCGCTCGCGTTCGGGGTGTTCTACGGGGTGATGGAGCTCGTCCCCTACATCGGCCCGATCCTGGGCGCGCTGCCGGCGGTGATCGTCGCGCTGTTCACCGACCCGATCGTGGCGCTGTGGGTCGCGCTGCTGTTCGTCGGGCTGCAGCAGCTCGAGGGGCACATCGTGGCGCCGCAGGTGTTCGGGCACACGCTGCGGATCAACCCGCTGCTCGTGATATTCGCGCTGCTGCTGGGGCTGCACCTGTACGGGATCGTCGGTGCGCTGGTGGCGCTGCCGATCCTCGCGATCCTGCGCGAGACGGTCGTCTACCTCAGTCGCCACATCGAATTCGAGTCGTGGGAGGGTTCGCGCGGAGGCCTGCCGTGAGTGCGATGACGCGGAGCACACGGGAGGGCGTGCGTTTGGGGGGAAACCCGTGAGCCAGTCCCTTCGGCCAATGCAGTCGGCGCCGGTTACCGCAGTCGTCGGCATCGTTGAGAGCGGCGAGATGGCGCAGCCGTGACCGCGGGTGCGCCGGTGATCGGCGTCAGGGGGCTGACTAAGCGCTACGGCGAGCGTACGGCCCTGCGAGATGTCGTCTTCGATGTGGCCGGCGGCGAGTTGGTCGCGATCGTCGGGCCTAACGGCGCCGGCAAGACGACGCTGCTGTCGATCCTCGCGGGTGTGCAGAGTGCGAGTTCGGGGACGGTCGAGGGTCCGGGCACGGGGGCCTCGATTGGCTGGGCGCCTCAGCAGACGGCCCTCTATTCAAAGCTTTCGGTGGCCGAGAACCTGAGGCTGTTCGCGCGTCTGGAGGGAGTCGCCGACCCGGATCGGGCGGTAGTGCGGATGCTCGAGCAGACGGGGCTGGGTGCGCGCGCGGATGAGCGCGTGGAACGACTGTCGGGGGGCAACCGCCAGCGCGTAAATGTCGCACTCGGGCTGATCGGCGACCCGCCCGCGCTCGCGCTGGACGAGCCCACCTCGGCGCTCGATCCCGGTCAGCGCGAACGGGTGTGGGAGTTCGTCGGCGCCCTCGCGCGCTCGGGGACTGCCGTGCTGTTCTCCACTCACCATCTCGGCGAGGTCAGCCGGTATGCGACGCGCGCGATCGTGCTGGCCGACGGCGAGCTGCTGTTCGACGGGGCTCCGCGCGAGCTGATCGCGGCGAACGGTGGCGATGAGGGGGATTTTGAGAGTGCGTTCGTCGCGTTCCTGAAGGCGCACGGACACTGACGATGCGTTGGCTGCTGCGAAAGGATCTGCTGATCCTGGGCCGCTCGCGGCTGCTCGTGGGTGTGCTGGTCGTATACCCGATCGCGATCGCGCTACTCATCGGGCTGGCCATATCGCGCTCGCCGGGCAAGCCCAAGGTGGCGATCGTCGATGAAACACCGCCGGGACAGACGATCCAGGTGGGCAGTGAACGAGTCGATGTGAGCCGATACGCCGACCAGCTGTTCAGCCAGGTTCAGCCCGTACATGTGTCCTCGCGCGCCCAGGCGGTCGCCGACATTAAGGCCGGGCGAGTGCTCGCCGCGGTGGTGATCCCGCGCGATATAGCCGCGCGGATCTCCTCCGGTGTGAGTCAGGGAAGCATCGAGGTGCTCTACAACGGCAACGCCCTGGAGCAGTCGCTCGTGCAGTCTCAGCTGAACTCCGCGCTGGCACAAGCGAACGTGGGATTCTCCGAACAGATCCAGCGCGCCGCCGCGCAGGCGATCGGTGTACTGCTCACCGGCGGAAATCTGGGAGTGCTCGGCGCTCCCTCGAACATGATCGGTCTCGAACGAATCCCATCGACGCTGCGCGCCGTCATCGCGCGCCAACCGCCGGGCGCCGACCGCACTCAGCTGGAACGGATAAACAAGTTCGCCGAATTCGCCGACCAGAACCTGGGCCTGTCGAAGAACGTGCTGTCCACGATCGGCCAACCGATCCAGGTCAAGAGCACGCTCGTACAGGGCAGGCGTACGCCGTTGAACACCTTCGCGGTCGTCGTCGCGGTGAGCGTGTCGCTGATGTTCGTGTGCGTGCTGCTGGCCGCCGGCGGAGTGGCGCTGGAGCGCGAAGAGCACACGCTCGCACGGTTGGCGCGTGGGTTGGCCACACGCGAGGAGCTGCTCGCGGAGAAGCTGCTGCTGGCGGCGGTCTGCGCGCTGGTGCTCGCGCTGGCGATGCTCACCGGGATCGGTGCGTTCGTGAGCCTCGACTGGGCGCGCGCCTGGCAGTGGCTGCTCGCGCTCGCGTTCGGTGCGCTCGCGTTCGGTGCGCTGGGCATCGCGATCGGTGCGCTCGCGCGCGAGGTACGCGCCGCCTCGCTGCTGGCCTTCGGACTGTCGCTGCCGCTGGCGTTCCTCGCGCTCGTCCCGTCCGGGTCGGTGGCGCACGGGCTGTATGACGCGATCGCCGCGATCTCGTTCGTGTTCCCATTCAAGGCTGCCCTGCAGGCGCTCGATGCGGCCGTCAACGGGGCATCCCCGGGATTGGGTATCTCGGTCGTGCACCTACTCGGACTGACCGCGCTGTTCGCTGTGCTCGCGCGCGTGGGGTTGCGGCGCCTGGAGTAAGCGACCCTGCCACGGCGGGACGTCGTGCGTCGAGTGCTCGCGGGGTCTCGACTCCGGCGAGGGCGAGTATCCTCGGAGAGGATGGCCTACCCCAATACGCGCATGCGCAGACTGCGCGCGAGCGCCGGCCTGCGCGGCCTTGTGCGCGAGACCGGCCTGCGGGCCGAGCAGCTGGTGCTGCCGCTGTTCGTCGCCGAGGCGGACGCTCCGTCCGTCCCTACGGGCGCCCTGGAGCTACCGGCGCTCGCACGACTGTCGATCTCTAGTGCCGTCGAGCGTGCCCGCGAGGCCGCAGAGATGGGCCTAGGCGCGGTCATCGTGTTCGGGGTCCCTGCGCACAAGGATGGGGAGGGCTCAGGCGCCTACGACGACGAGGGCATCGTCCAATTGACGGTGCGCGCCCTCAAGCAAGCGCTGGGAGAGGGCCCGCTCGTGATCACAGACGTGTGCCTATGCGAGTACACCGATCATGGTCACTGCGGCGTCGTGCGCGAGGACGGCTCGATCGACAACGACGCCTCGCTTGAGTTGTTGGCTCGGACCGCCGTCAGCCACGCACGTGCCGGTGCGGATGTGGTGGCCCCGTCGGACATGATGGACGGGCGCGTGGGGGCGCTTCGCGCAGAGCTCGACTCCGAGGGCTTCACCGACACGCCGATCCTCGCCTACTCCGCCAAGTTCGCCTCGGCGTTCTACGGTCCGTTCCGGGACGCGGCCGGCTCTGCGCCAGCTTTTGGCGACCGGCGCTCCTACCAGCTCGACCCCGCTAATGGCGCGCAGGCGCTGCGCGAGGCCGTGCTAGACGTCGGCGAGGGCGCGGACATGCTGATGGTCAAGCCCGCGCTCGCCTACGGTGACTTGATTGCCGCCGTCAAGCGCGAGACCGGCCTGCCGGTAGCCGCCTATAACGTCAGCGGTGAGTACGCGATGGTCCGCGCCGCCGCTGCCGCCGGGGCGCTCGACGAGCGCGAGGCGGTGCTCGAGATCCTCACCTCGCTCGTCCGCGCGGGCGCGGACACAATCATCACCTATCACGCCCTCGACGCCGCATCCTGGCTGGCATGAGCGCCCCCGACGGCATCCTCGCTGCCGACGCGGCCACACCTAAGCTGCGCAGCCGCAAGGACGGCGCGGCGATCCCACTCGAGGACGCCGATCGGCGGCTGCTGAACCTGATGCAGGGCTCGTTCCCGATCGCCCTGCGCCCCTACGCGCATGTGGCCGAGCTAGGCGAGATCACCGAGGATGAGGCGATGGCACGGGTGCAGCATCTGCTCGACAAGCGCATCATCAGGCAGGTCACGCCGATCTTCGACACGCGCGCGCTGGGTTACTCCTCGATGCTGGTCGCCGCGAAGGTCGATCCCGAGCATCCGCATCGCGCCGCGCAGATCATCAACGCGCACCCGGGCGTCTCGCACAACTATCTGCGCAACCACGAATTCAATCTGTGGTTCACGATCGCCACCGAGCCCGACTCCCGACTTGGACTAGAGGGGACATTGGAGGTGCTCGCACGCGAGGCCGGCGCCGAGTCGGTGCGCCAGTTGCCGACGCTGAAGCTGTTCAAGATCCGCATGGATCTCGAGATGGAGGGCGATACCAGTGCGCTCGCCAAGGCGGCCGAGGTGAAAGAGCCGGTCGAGCTTGAGCGCCAGCCCTACGACGAGCTCGACATCGCCGTCATCCGCGCGCTCCAGGGCGACATGGGGGTTGTGCCCGAACCCTACGCCCAGGCCGCCGCCGAGCTGGGCATGACGCAAGAGCGGTTCCTCGATCACCTCGCGGGCATGCAGGAGCGGGGCCTGCTCAGGCGCGTCGCGGCGATCCTCTATCACCGCCGCGCCGGCTTCTCCGCGAATGGCATGGGCGTGTGGCAGGTACCCGACGAGCAGATCCTCGACATCGGCCGGCGCATGGCGGCGGTGCGCGGCATCTCCCACTGCTACCAGCGTCCCACCTATGCCGACTGGCCGTACTCCGTGTTCACCATGGCCCATGGCCGCTCCAAGGAGGAGTGCGACGCCGTACTCGACTCGATCGCCGAGCAGACGGGGATCTACGAGCGCGCGACTCTGTATTCGTCCACCGAGTTCAAGAAGATCCGGCTGCTGTACTTCACCGACGAGTTCAAGGAGTGGGAGCGCCAGCACGCCGCCGGCTAGTTAGATGACGGCGTTGACCGATACCCGCTCGGCCGCGCTGTACCGGCGGGCCCTGGAGGTGATGCCCGGTGGCGTCAACTCCCCCGTACGCGCGATGGGAGCGATCGGACGTGATCCCGTGTTCCTCGCGCGGGGCGAGGGCGCGGAAGTGGTCGACGTCGACAACAACCGCTATGTCGACTACGTCTGCTCGTGGGGTCCGTTGATCCACGGGCACGCGCACCCGGACGTCCTGAGGGCGATCACCGAGGCCGCGGCGCGCGGCACGAGCTTTGGCGCTCCCACTGCGGGCGAGGTCGAGCTCGCCGCCGAGGTCGCGCGGCGGATGGAGGGCGTGGAGATGTTGCGCATGACCTCCTCAGGGACGGAGGCATCGATGACCGCACTGCGTCTCGCCCGCGCCGCCACCGGCCGCGAGAAGGTGCTCAAGTTCGAGGGCGCCTACCACGGTCACGTCGACGGGCTGCTGGCCCAGGCGGGCTCGGGGCTGGCGACCCAATCGCTGCCCTCCAGTCCCGGTGTACCGGCGGATACGGCCGCCCAGACTGTGCTCGTGCCCTGGAACGATCGCGATGCGCTGATCGCCGCCACCGAGGCTCACGAGTTGGCGGCGATCATCGCCGAGCCGCTGCCAGCAAACATGGGTCTCGTCCCGCCGCGGGCAGGGTTCCTGGAGCTGCTGCGCGAGCGCGCCAGCGCGACGGGTGCGCTGCTCCTGCTGGATGAGGTCATCTCCGGCTTTCGCGTGGCTCGCGGCGGCGCGCAGGAGCTGGTAGGCGTCACGGCGGACCTGACGATCATGGGCAAGGTGCTCGGCGGAGGCCTGCCCGCGGCTGCCATCGGGGGTGGCGCGGAGCTGATGAACATGCTCGCTCCGGCCGGCGAGGTCTACCAGGCGGGCACGCTGTCCGGTAACCCGCTCGCGGTGGCGGCCGGCCTGGCCACGCTCGAGCTGCTCGACGAATCCGCCTACGCGCATCTGTGCGCGATCACCGAGCGCCTGGCGAGCGGCCTGCGCGAGGCCGCCGCGGGAGCCGTGGCAGGCGGCTATCCGGTGCATATCGTCAGCGTTCCGGGTCTGCTCACCGTGTTCTTCACCGCCGCTGCTGCTAGCGGCGAGGATTCACAGATCGCCGAGTTCGCGGATGCTCGCGCTTGCGATCACGACGCCTATGGGCGGTGGTGCAGAGAGCTGCTCGCGCGCGGGATCTACCCTCCCCCGTCCCAGTTCGAGGCGTGGTTTCCCTCGCTCGCGCACACCCCGGAGCAGATCGAGCGCACGATCGAGTCCGCAGCGGCTGCGTTCGCCGCGCTGGGAGCGCCAATCGATCCGGGAGGTGCCGAATGAAGGCCGACGGAAGTAGCGCGAGCGCCCCGCGTCGACTGGCCGAGCTCCTGCGCGAGCAGGGTGGTCTGATGGCAACGCTCGTAGCGCCGGGTGCTCCTGACAGCTTCGTGAGCGACACGCCAGGGCCCGCTCAGACGGCGGCGGCCGGTCCCCGCGCGCAGCGATCTCGCGGTGAGTACGAGCTATTGGTGGAGATGATCTATGAGGGCTACCTCCTGCACTACGGCGCCGGTCGCGTGGTCACTCCCGCGGAGGCCGATCTGGGGTTGCTCGCCGGCGATCGCCTGTATGCGCTCGGACTGGCCCGTCTGGTTGCGCTCGGCGACACCGAGGCGGTGGCCGAGCTGGCGGACACGATCACGCTCAGTGCCCTCGCCCAGGCCGCCGGCGAGGCGGAGCTCGCCGAGGCCGTGTGGGAGGCCGGCGCGCACGCGGTGGGCTGGGGCTCCAGCGCCGCCCACGCCCACGCTAAGCGCCTGGCGTTCGAGCGCGCCCCAGAGGCAATCGAGGCGATGCGCACAAGCGTTGTAGGCGTCCCGGCGTCGCCCTGAATCAACGCGCCTCGATATTGTTCGGGCTAGGTGTCCGCCAAGCACGACAAGCACAAGTCCAAGTACACGCTCGACCGCCAACTCCCGGGCGCGTTCGAGGGCGAGACCGTCACGCGCAGGCGATTCATGGTCGTCGGCGGGCAAGGCGCGGGGGCAATCGCCGCCGCGTCATTCCTGTTGCCCGCACTGGGGTTCGCGGTCGGACCGATGTTCAAAAGCTCCCCCCACCGCTGGGAAAGCGTCGGTTCGGAGGATCTATTCAACCCCTACAACTACGTCCCCGTCGTCCTCACGCTCAATCCCAGCATCGGCGAGGCCGGCAAGACGACCGCGTACGTGCGCAGGTTCAACGCCGCGATCGACACCGATCCGTACGACAAGGACACGAAGTACATCGCCATCTCCAGTCGCTGTGCACACCTGGGCTGCCCGGTGCGCTGGGTCGATGCGGCCGAGCGATTTATCTGCCCGTGCCACGGCGGTGTGTATGACCTGCTCGGTCGCCGCGTAGGCGGACCGCCCGTACGTCCGCTCGATCGCTTCTACACCCGCGTTAACGGCAACCGCGAAGTCGAACTCGGCCCGCGGTTCAGCGTCAACAGCGAGTTGCAGCGATTCTCACCCCGCGATCCGGGCGAGCCGCTGGACGGCATCGGCCAGTATGCCTACCCCTCACGCCCCGGCGCACAGAAACTGTAGGACTCGACCATGCCCAAGCTGCCAGCCCCTCCGGTCCCTTCCTCACTGCAGGCCCCACCACCGCGCCCGGGGGAGAGCAATGGCAAGCCCACCGCGCTCGACCACGCTGCCGAGGCTGGCGCGACCGTCGTCGACTGGGTCGACGAGCGCACCTCGCTAAGTGGGGGCGCACGCTGGTTGATGTTCAGGAAGGTGCCCAAGGGCACCAACTGGTTCTACACGCTCGGCTCGGCCACGATGTTCGCCTTCCTTTCACAGGCCGTGACGGGTGTATTCCTGGCGATGTACTACCGCCCCGACCCCTCCGGCGGGGCATATGAATCGATCCGGCACGTGACCAACGAAGTATTCCTCGGTCAGTTCGTTCGCGGCATGCACAAGTGGGGCTCGAGCGTGATGGTGATTCTCGTATTCCTGCACATGGGCCGCACGTTCTTCTTCGGCGCCTATAAGTACCCGCGCGAGCTCAATTGGGTGATCGGCGTGGTGTTGCTGATCCTGACGATGGTGATGTCGTTCACCGGCTACCTGCTGCCGTTCGACCAGCGCGCTTACTGGGCGACGATCGTGGGCGTGAACATCAACGGCACCGGCCCGCTGCTCGGTCCCTATCTCTCAGACTTCCTGCGCGGAGGGCCCGAATTCGGGGCAACCACGCTGTCGCGGTTCTACGCCATTCACATGCTGCTCGTGCCGGGGCTTATCGCGGCGCTGATCGGCGCGCACCTGTACCTCGTGGCCAAGCTCGGCACGACCGCGCCGCCGTGGATGAAAGCCGAGAAGAACACCGAGCTGCGCGAGGCCGACGCATGAGCTGCGGCCATGGCGCCCGGAGGGCTCGAACGTGAATAAACAGGAGAAGGAGGAGTACCTCCGCGAGTACGCGATCCTGAAGTCTCAGGGCAAGCCCTTCTTCCCCTACGCGGTCGCCAAGGATGCGGCGATGGCATGCGTGGTGATGGCGGTCATCATCACGATGTCGCTCGTTCTCGGCGCCGAGCTCGGCTCCAAGGCCAACCCGACCACGACCACATATGTGCCCAGGCCGGAGTGGTACTTCTTCTTCCTGTTCGAGGTCCTGCGCGTGATCAAGCCGCCGAGCCTCGTGCCGCTGGCGACGATCGGGGTGCCGACGATCGGCATGATCCTGCTGTTCTTGCTGCCGTTCTACGACCGTCGTCCCGAGCGCCGTCCCGAGCGCCGGCCGATCGCGACGCTCACCGGCATATTCGTGATCGGTGCGATGGCGCTGCTCACCTACGAGGGCGCTAACGCGGGGTCACCGACCGTGATCGAAATGCCCACGCCCAAGGCCGTCCAGCAGGCAGGCGGACGAACGCTCGCCGAATACGAAGCCGGCAAGCTGGTGGTCGCCCAATCGGGCTGCCTGGCGTGTCATAAGATCGGCGACAACGGCAACGACGGTCCCGGTCCGCAGCTCACCCATATCGCCTCCCGCCTGCCGCGCCAGGGGATCGCCCGCACGCTTGTGAACCCGACTGCGCCGATGCCCTCGTTCAAGAACCTGCCGCCGCAGAAGTTCAAGGCGGCCGTCGAATTTCTCTCGCAGCTGAAGTAGGTCCGGGCATGAACACGCATGGCGGCACTGGATCTGCGTCCTCAGTCGCTCGCTGGCCGATCTTTGATCGGTCGAGTACGCCACGCTCCCTGCGTCCTTGCCCAGCTTGCCCTGCGTGTCCATGCCGAGGTTGCTTCTCTTCAGAGGTCGCATGACTCATCTAGGTGCCGACGCCGGAGAGCTGGAGGCGGCCCAGGTGCAAAGCATGTTCGACGGGATCGCCTGGATCTACGATGCGCTGAACGGTGCGATGACGGCGGGTCTGCACCATCGTTGGCGCGCCCGCGCGGTCGATCAGGCGCGCGTCGGTCCGGGCGCTCGCGTGCTCGACGTGGCGACCGGGACCGGTGACCTGGCATTCGAGCTGGCCCGGCGCGTGGCGCCTGGCGGGGAGGTTCTCGGCAGCGACTTCTCCGAGGGTATGCTCGCCCGCGCACGTGCAAAGGGGGGTGCGGCGGATGTCGCGGCGCTCGCCGCCGAGCTGCGGTTCGAGTGGGGCGACGGCTTGGAACTTCCCTATGCGGATGATGAGTTTGCCGCCGCCACCAACGGGTTTGGGTTGCGCAACTTTCCCGACCTCGCACGCGGACTCGCGGAGATGGTGCGCGTGGTGCGCCCCGGAGGAAGGGTGGTGGTGCTGGAGATGACCACGCCGACGCGACGTCCGCTGTCGCTGTTCTTCGCGCTGTGGTTCGATCGCGTCGTGCCACTGCTCGGTCGGCTCGTCGGCTCGCTCGCACAGATCACGGCTCGCTTGCGGGGCGCCGACCGGCAGGAGGAGATCACGGACGCATATACCTATCTGCCTAACTCCGTCAAGCGCTGGCCGGGACCGTCGCAGCTCGCGGCCGAGATGGAGCGCGCGGGGTTGGAGGAGATCTCCTATGTCCTGCTCGCCGGTGGGATCATCGCGATCCACGCCGGTACCGTCACGGGCGAGGGGTCATGATGAGCCCAATCGGAGGTGCAGCCGCAGCGGGCGGCGCGACCGGGGTGAGTGCGGCCGACGTGGATGCGGTCGAGGCGATCATGCGTCGCGGCGGCAGCGCTCTGCGTGAGCGCATGTTGCGCACGGAGAGCTACCTCGAGCGGGTTACCTCCGAGGCAGGCGACCCACTCGCCTCCCATGCCACCGGCACGGTCCTCGCGGGCGGCAAGCGTCTGCGCCCACTCTTGGTCGTGCTCGCCGCCGAGTCGGCCGGTGGGCCTGGAGACACCGCCGATGCAGAGGACCGGCTCGTGCGCGCGGCAGTGGCGGTCGAGCTGGTGCACTCGGCGACGCTCGTGCACGACGACGTGATCGACGGTGCCCAGCTGCGGCGGGGACACCCGTCGGTCGCCGCTGCCGCCGGGCGCAACCTCGCGATCGCCACCGGCGACTTGCTGTTCTCGCGCGCATTCGCCGAGCTCGCGCGCAACGGCGAGGCGAGCCAGCTACGGGCCCTGTCTGATGCCAGCTCGGCGCTGGCCGAAGGCGAGCTGCTGCAACGCGAGGACGCCTATGCGATGCATGTCGCAGTCGCGCGATACCTGCGCCGCTGCGAACTAAAGACCGCGGCGCTGTTCGAGGCCGCCTGCCGCCTGGGTGCGCTGGTGGCCGTGAATGGTTCAGCGGAGCTCGCCGACGAACTCGGCGCGTTCGCATGCAGGATTGGCCTCGCGTTCCAACTGCTCGACGACGTGCTCGACGTATCCGGTCCGGTCGAGCGAACCGGCAAGGCGCGGGGCACCGATCTGCTCGACGGCACCGTGACCCTTCCGTTCATCCTTGCGCGCGAACGCGATCGGAAGCTCGCCGAGTTTGATCTCCGCTCGCTAAACGGACCCGAGCAGGCGGAGCGTCTGTGCGAGCGAATCGCCGCCACGGGCGCCCTCGATGAGGCGCGCGAACGGGCGCTCGCGCTCGTCGCCGAAGCGAAGTCCGGGCTTCCCCGATGCCTACCCGATAGTCGCGACGCCGCGCTGCTCGATCTAGTAGCGGACGCCGTGGTCGAGCGCTACCGCTAGGCGGTCACTGCACTGCGCGATACTGCGTCCTTACCGATCGTCGATCGATGGGATCGCCGATCGGCCAGCACGCGTACGTAGTACGCCACGCTCCCTGCGTCCTTGTCTCGCTTGCCCAGCGACCGCCTAGAAGCGCGGTGTCTACTAAAAGTCGCTGGGGGTGATCAGGTCGGCCTGCAGGGCGCGCACGAAGAACTCGACCTCGTCGGTCATGTTCGCGTGCGTGAGGCGCTTTAGATCGCTCAGCAGAGCGCCCGCGCCGCGGTCTAGCTCATCGTCGAGTAGCTCGACCAAGCTCTGCTCGAACACGCCCTCGCGTCGCGCCTCGCACTCCGGGCAGCGCAGCACGATGCGCCAATGCCTGGCGCCCTCTTCGGTCCAGTCGAGCGGGTAGACGAGCTCGCCGGCACAGTTGAAGCAGACGTGCAGCTCCTGCGGCGGACAGGCGGGCTCGGTCGTGAACACCGGCTCGAGCTCATCGACCGAATCGGGCGCGTATGACGGCTGCGGCGCGTACGCAGACTGCGGTGCGTGCCGCTGGTCGCGGTAAGTGACCTCGACATGCTTGCCGTCCGGCATTTGCACGCGGTGCCGTATGTGGGGGCTCGTGTCTGACATGGGCTTGCTCTGCAGTAATCGACTCAGGCGCCCTTTCCCTTTAGAGCCAATCCAAAGGGACCGTGAGGCGCTTTTGCGGGGAGACCTCGGTCCTGTGGCTGACCACTTGGTGAGCCACAGGCCAGCGATATACACATGTGAGCTAAAACGCCCGGTGCTACGTTCATGAGGACATGGCCACCGCGATCCGTACGATCGGCCACGAAGACAAGCTCAGCCTCGTCGATCATCTCGAAGAGTTGCGCACGCGCCTGATCGTCAGTGCGATCGCGATCGCGGTCGCTTTCGGGGTGTGTCTGTGGCAGAACCACGCGCTGCTGGAAATCATCAACCGGCCGCTCGAACACCAGACCCAGAAGCAGGTCGAGAAAGGCAATGGCCCGCTCGGACAGACAGCTCTGGCGCAACAGGGCGTGCTCGCTGTGGCGCACGACGTGCAGGGGATCGCTGCGACGCTGGCCGATCCCGCGAGCAAGCTCCCACCCGACACCCGCGCGGCGCTCGCCGCCGAGATCCCCCGCTTGCAGGCCGACGTCGCGAAGATCCCGCGCGTCCCGCAGGGCAACAAGCCGGTGACGCTGGGCATCGGCGAGCCGTTCACGACCACGCTCGGAGTCACGTTCCTGTTCGCGCTCGTGTTCTCGCTGCCGATCGTCCTGTTCCAGCTCTACGGGTTCCTGCTGCCGGCGTTTAGTCCCAATGAGAGACGCATAGCGCTGCCCCTGCTTGCCGCGATCCCCTGCCTGTTTGCGATCGGTGTGCTGTTCGGCTACTTCGTTGTGCTACCCGCCGCCGTGCGCTTTTTCCAGAACTTCAACAGCAGCGAGTTCAACGTACTCGTGCAGGCCGGCCCCTACTACAAGTTCGCCGCCACGGTGCTGCTGGCAATGGGTCTGGTGTTCCAGGTGCCGGTCGCGATCCTGGCCGCGACCCGCGTCGGCATCGTCACCCCGCAGCAGTTGCGTCACAACCGCCGCTATGCGATCGTGGCCTGCGCGGCAATCGCGGCGTTCCTGCCGGGAGACGCGATCACGCTCCTGCTGGAGACCATCCCGCTGTATGTGTTGTACGAGGCGAGTATCCTGCTCGCGTCGTTTGTTGAACGCCGCGAGCTCGCGCGCGAACGGCAGACACCGGGTCCAGGGCAGCCGCCGCCGGACGGCGGCGCCCCCACAGAACAGAGGATGGAGCCAAGCGTGCAACAGATCATCGACCATACCGACAGCGAGCTGAGCTGATGCTGTTCGATCTGCGCGGCCGCGGCCGTCGCCGTACGGTCCGGGTGATCTACGGCGGGCTTGCATTGCTGATCGGCGCCGGTTTGGTGTTCTTCGGAGTCGGCGCCGGTGTGGGCGGCGGCGGGCTCCTGAACTCCCTGACCGGCAACGAAGGCTCCAACAGCGCTAGCTTCTCAGCCCAGATCGACAAGTACAAAAAGCTCACCGAAAAGCAGCCGAGCAACGTTTATGCGTGGGAACAGCTGACGCTCAATCAGCTGCACGAAGCCGGCGGCGAAGCGTATTTCGCCAACCAGAGGCTAACGGCCAGGGGCCGTGCACTGTTCGGCCAAACCGCCCAATCATGGAACCGTTACATCGCGCTGAAACCGCCCAAGCCCAACGCGCAGCTGGCCCTGCAGATGGAGCGAGTGTTCGGCGAAGAAGGGCTCAACGAGCCCGCCGAAGCGGTCAAGGTTCTACAGATCGTCATCCCCGCGAAGACAGAAAGCACACCCCAGTATCAGGCATCGCTGTATGCGGCGTTAGCGGAGTACGCCTACAAAGCCAACAACACCCGCATCGGCGATCTCGCCTCGACTAAGGCAATCGCGCTGTCGCCGGCGGCGCAGCGCAAGCAGCTGAAGAAGCAGCTAGCCGCGATTAAGGCGCACCCGAGCGGCACCGAAGCCGCCGCGGGCGGCGCGACGGGTGCCACCACGACGACTCCCGCCACGACAGGTGCCACCACGACGACTCCCGCCACGACAGGCGCTACCACGACGGTTCCCGCGACGTCTGGCGGCTCGTCGACGACAACGAAGAAATAGCCACGGGAGGTGCTGGGGTCGTGGATGTCGGACCCCAGCGCTATACGGCTCGCCTATTGATCGGCTGCGCGGACCAGCCCGGAATCGTCGCGGCCGTCTCGGGCTTCCTGCTCGAGCAGGGCGCCAACATCGTCTCCTCTCATCAGTACTCGACCGACCCGACAGGCGGCCGCTTCTTCATGCGCACCGAGTTCTTCCTGCGCGAGCTGGGCGCGCCCGTCGACGTGGTTGAGGTCAGGCGTCGATTCGAGGGGCTGTTCACGGCCGAGGTGGCGGACAGGCTCGGCATGGACTGGGAGATCCGCTACTGGGGCGAGCGCCGGCGGATCGCCATCTTTGTCTCTCGCCACGATCACTGCCTCGTGGATCTGCTGTGGCGCTGGCGCCGCGGTGATCTGAATGGCGAGGTGATTGCTGTGATCTCCAACCACGAGGACCTGCGTCGCGAGACAGAAGCCATGGGCGTCCCCTATCACCACGTGCCCGTGCACGTAGACGACAAGTCCCAGGCCGAAGCGGCAATGCTCGATCTACTGGCGGGTAGCGTCGAGCTGGTGGTGCTAGCGCGTTACATGCAGATTCTTAGCGCCGATTTTCTAGATCGCCTCGGGGCGCCCGCGATCAACATCCACCACTCCTTCCTCCCAGCGTTCGCTGGCGCCAACCCATATCGGCGGGCACGCGAGCGGGGGGTCAAGCTGATCGGCGCTACCGCCCATTACGTAACCGAGCAACTCGACGACGGTCCGATCATCGACCAGGACGTCGTCCGCGTCGACCACCGCCAGAGTGCCGAGGACCTCGAGCGCGTGGGCCGCGACGTCGAGCGGCTGGTGCTCGCTCGGGCAGTGGCGCTGCATCTCGATGACCGGGTGATCGTCGACGGTCGACGGACGGTTGTCTTCTGAGGGCGCGTACGCGGTGCCCGCTTGGGTAGAATCAGCGCCGAGTCGGCCAAGTCTCGCCGATGCGCTCGCGGGCCGTTAGCTCAACCGGCAGAGCAGGGGCCTCTTAAGCCCAAGGTTGTAGGTTCGATTCCTACACGGCCCATTCCTGACGTGATCAACGCCAAAGTCCTCTCGCTCCGCCAAGGATCAGGGGGAGTGGGCGTCGCGTCGACTCGAACCACACCCGCCGGGCGCCGTAAGTGGCTGCTGTAAACTGGCCTCAATGTTCCCGCTGCTGGAGGAGAAAGATCCCGATCTCGCGGCGATGCTGATCCGTGAGGATGAAAAACAGGCGGAGTCTCTGTTCCTGATCCCTTCCGAGAACTACACCTCGGCCGCGGTGCTCGAAGCCAATGGCAGTGTGCTGGCGAACAAGTACAGCGAGGGCTATCCGGGCAAGCGCTACTACGAGGGCAACGAGATCGTCGACGAGGTCGAGCAGCTGGCGCAGGCGCGTGCTAGAGAGCTGTTCGGCGTCGAGCACGCGAACGTTCAGCCTTACTCCGGATCCCCGGCGAACCTGGCTATCTACCTGGCCTTCCTGGAGCCGGGAGATACGGTCATGGGGCTCGCGCTGCCCGCTGGGGGACACCTCACGCATGGATGGCCGGTTTCGGCGACGGGCAAATGGTTCAACGCTGTCCATTACGGGGTGAGCCCCGATACGGGCCGCGTGGACATGGAGGAGGTGCGGCGGCTGGCGCTCGAGCACCGTCCGAAGCTACTGTTCTGCGGGGGTACGGCCGTGCCGCGGACGATCGACTTCGAGGGGTTCGCGGCGATCGCGAAAGAGGTCGATGCGCTGATGGTCGCCGACGTGTCACACATCGCGGGGCTGATCGCCGGGGGCGCCCACCCCTCACCGGTACCGCATGCGGATGTGATCATGACGACCACTCACAAGACGCTGCGCGGGCCGCGGGGCGCGATCTTGATGTGCCGCGAGCAGCACGCAAAAGCGTTGGATCGCGCGGTGTTCCCGGGCCTACAGGGTGGACCGCACCAGCATCAGACGGCGGCTA
Organism: Solirubrobacteraceae bacterium; assembly: GCA_049584155.1. Lineage (GTDB taxonomy): Bacteria > Actinomycetota > Thermoleophilia > Solirubrobacterales > Solirubrobacteraceae > Palsa-744. The sequence goes on along the minus strand of JBAUXH010000278.1, from coordinate 788 downwards.
TTGCGGTTGCGCTCGGCGAAGCGTTGACGCCTGTGTTTAGCGAGTACGCACACCAGATCGTCGCCAACGCAAAGGCCCTGGCTGAGGCGCTGTCCGAACGCGGGTTCACGCTCGTGTCCGGTGGCACGGATAATCACCTGATCCTGCTCGATATGACCTCGAAGGGTTTGACCGGTAAGGAAGCTTCCACGGCGCTGGCCCGGGCGGGGATCGTGACGAACGCGAACGCGATCCCGTTCGATCCGCGCAAGCCGTTCGACCCCTCGGGCGTGAGGATCGGTACACCCGCGGTGACCTCGCGCGGGTTGCTCGCCGAGCACATGGACGAGATCGCTCGCTGGTTTGACGAGGTCGTGGAGGCGGCGCGCAACGGCGAGAGCGACGCGTTCGCCCGCGTGAAGGCGGAGGTCAACGACCTCATGGCGCGATTTCCGGCGCCCGGCTGCAGGTCCTCGGTGGCCCCCCCGGCGGCCCTGCCACACTGATCGCGGCCGTCGCCGCCTCGCGGCTCCGGCGCTCGGCGAGGCGAGGCGTCCCCGCCGGTTGCAAGCGATCGGACCGGCGATGATCGAGACGCGTTGACCGTGTGACTGTGTATGGTGGCGCGCCCTTGTCGCTGATGCTCTCGTGGGTTCTGTTTCCGCTCGTGCTCGCGGCCGTGGGCGCCGGCTGGGGCGTGCTCGCCGAGCGGCTCGCCGGCGTGCGAGTTGGGGTTCTGCGCCTTCCCCTGGGGCTTGCCGCGGCGCTCGTGGCAGCGTCGCTGGTGACGGCTTGGAGCACGATCGCGC
>JBAUXH010000277.1:0-10882 GCA_049584155.1 Solirubrobacteraceae bacterium | reverse complement strand
CTCCACCGGTGAGCCCACCCCCGCCGGCGAGCCGATCGGCGCCGGCGCCGCGGCGAGCGCCGGAGCGCCCGAGCAGAAGGACGGCTGGTAGTGGCGATCGGCTGGTATTTGGCTGTCTCTGCGATCGTGTTCTCGCTCGGCGCGGCCGGCGTGATGGTGCGGCGCAACCCGCTGGTGGTGCTGCTGTGCCTGGAGCTGATGCTCAACGGCGCGAACCTTGCGCTGGTGGCGTTCTCGCGCATGTGGGGCAACGGCGACGGGCAGGTGTTCGCGCTGATCGTGATGACGGTCGCCGCCTGCGAGGTATGCATCGGGCTGGGGTTGATCGTCGCGATCCACCGCCGCAAACTGCCGATCGATGTTGATGAGCTAAGAGAGCTCCAAGGATGATCCTGAACACGCATGGCGGCGCTGGATCGGCGTCCTCAGTCGCTCGCGTACGTAGTACGCCACGCTCCTTGCGTCCTTGCCCAGCTTGCCCTGCGTGCCCAGGATGGCGCAATGGGGATTCCGGAGAAAACGCGACATGAGCGCGACGACGTTCGGCTGGCTGGTGCTGCTGTTCCCGCTGCTGGGGACCCTGATCATCGGCTTCGGCTATCGCGTCCTGCCCGGTCGCACGGCCGGGGTGATCGGCACGGCCGCGATCGGCCTGGCGTTCGTGGCGGCGCTCGGCGCGCTGATCTCGCTGGAGGGCCATTCGACCTCCAACCAGGAGCTGACCTCGACACTGTGGAATTACGCCGACACGGTCGGGGTGAACGCGAAGGTCTCGATCCTTGTGGACCCGCTGTCGGTGTTCATGATCCTGATCGTCAGCGGGATCTCGAGCATGATCCACCTCTACTCGATCTCCTACCTCGAAGAAGATCGCGGGTTCGCGCGCTACTTCGCCTACCTGAACTTCTTCGTGTTCGCGATGCTGCTGCTGGTGCTGGCGGGCAACTTCCTGCTGCTGATCGTCGGCTAGGCGCTCGTCGGCGCGGCTTCCTACCTGCTGATCTCCTTCTGGTACCGGCGCACGACCGCGACGAAAGCCGGGATCAAGGCGTTCGTGATCAACGTGATCGGCGACGCGGGGCTGGTGCTGGGGACGTACTTCATCTTCAAGCACACGCACACGCTCGACTTCCTCGGCACGTTCGCCGCCGCGCCACACGTCTTTCACTCGGGCGAAGCGGACATCGTCGCGGGCTGCCTGCTGCTGCTCGTGGGGGCGATCGCGAAGTCCGCGCAGATCCCGCTGCACACGTGGCTGCCCGACGCGATGGAGGGACCCACTCCGGTCAGCGCACTGATCCACGCGGCGACGATGGTGACGGCGGGCGTGTATCTGATCGCGCGCATGCACGTGCTGTTCGAACTGGCGCCGGCCGCGCAGGACACGGGCGCGGTGATCGGCGCGAGCACGCTGCTGATCGCGGGCACGATCGCGCTCGTGCAGACGGATATCAAGCGCGTGATCGCCTACTCGACGATGTCGCAGATCGGCTACATGATCATGGGCGAGTCCGTCGGCGCGTATGCGGCGGGGATGTTCCACCTGATGACCCACGCCTTCTTCAAGGCGCTGCTGTTCATGGGCGCCGGCTCGATCATCGGCGCGATGGCGGGCGAGCAGTCGCTGGAGAAGATGGGCGGGTTCCGCAAGGCACTGCCGTTCACGTTCGGGTGCTTCGTGATCGGCGGCCTGGCGCTGTCGGGGATACCGCCGTTCTCGGGGTTCTTCTCCAAGGACGAGATCCTGCTCGTCACGGGCGAGGAGGGCGGCTGGCACTGGGCGCTGTATGTGATGGGCTACATCGGCGCGTTCATCACCGCGATCTACACGTTCCGGATGATCTTCCGCGCGTTCTACGGCGACCCGGTGGAGCAGGCACGGGAACTGGAAGCGGGCCACCTACACCACGCCGAGCAGCCGACGAACCCGGCCAACGGCGAGGTCGAGGACACCGACGTCGGCTTCCCCGGCCCGCACCACACGGTGGCCGAGCGGGCACTGCCGATGAAGGTGGCGATGAGCGTGCTGGCGATCGGCGCGATCGGCGCGGGCCTCGTGCAGATCCCCGAAGTCGACGAGGTCGTCACGAACTTCCTGCGCCCGACGTTCGCCGGCTCGCCGCTGTATGAACCGCACACGCGCGACGGGCTGTTGATCTTCGGGCTGTGCCTCGGCACGGTGCTGGGGCTGAGCGGCATCGCGATCGCCTACCGCATCTGGGTCAAGAACCCCGCGTTCGCGGTGCGCGCACGCGAGCGCTTCGGGGCGGTGTACGAGCTGCTCGCGCACAAGTGGTACTTCGACGAGCTGATCGACGCGCTCGTGGTGCGCCCAGCCGCCGCGTTCGGGCGCTTCGCGACGGGCACGTTCGAGCGCGTGTTCGTGCAGGACACGCTCGTCGGCGGCTCCACGGGGATCGTGCGCGCCGGCTCGGCCGCGGTGCGCGCCGTGCAGAGCGGGTTCCTGCGCTACTACGCCGCGCTGCTCGTGCTCGGCGTGACGGGCCTCGCCTTCTACTTCCTGCTGCAGACGTGATCCACGCCTCCCCTCTTCCGACCCCGACCGGACACCACAACACCCTCGACCCGACCTGATGCCACCGCTTTCGATCCTGATCTGGTTGCCCGCCGCGTGCGGGGTACTCGGCGCGATCCTGTGCACGCTCGTCGGGCGCACCCGCGCCACGACCGTCGAGGCCGGGACCTCGCCCGGCGGATGGGGTATTCCTGGCGTGCTCGCGCTGATCGGCACGCTCGGCGCACTGGGACTGGCGATCGGCTACATCGCCGACTACTCGCCGGGCACGAGCGGCCTGACCCACGTCACCGACGTGGTTTGGATCAGCGAACTGGGCATCCATTACAAGCTCGGGATCAGTGGCCTGAACGTGTTCCTCGTGGGCCTCACGACGCTGCTGTTCGCCGCCGCGACGATCGCCGCGAACCTGAGGACCGAGACCCCGTCCACCCCGCGTCCGCGGCTGTTCTGGTTCTTCTTCATGCTCGCCGAGTCGGCCGTGCTGGGCGCGCTGCTGGCGCAGGATCTCGTGCTGTTCGTGGCGTTCTTCGATCTGATGCTGATCCCGTTCTACTTCCTGACGCTGATCGGGGGCCCCACCGCCCGCGGCACGCGCGAGGAACGCGTGAAAGCCACGATCAAACTCGTGATCTACACGCTCGTGGGTTCGCTGCTGATGCTCGCCGCGGCGATCGCCACGGGGGTGCTGGCCTCTCAGCAAGGCGGCGGGCACATCACGTTCGTGCTGTCCTCACTGCAGGCGCTGCCTCTGAGCAAGGGCTCGCAGGAGTGGATCTTCCTGTTCTTTGCGGCCGCGTTCCTCGTGAAGATGCCGGCGTTCCCACTGCACGGGTGGATGCCCGACGGCTACCGCGCGATGCCGATCGAGGTGCTGATGGTCTTCAGCGGCGTGCTCTCGAAGGTCGGCGCATACGGGTTCCTGGCGATCGTGCTGCCGCTGTTCCCACAGGGCGCGGCGCACTTCCAGACGCTGATGCTGATCATCGCGCTCGTCTCGATCCTGTACGGGTCGGCCGTTGCCTTCACACAGACCGACGCGCGACTGATCGCCGGGTACTCCTCGGTCGCGCAGCTCGGTTTCATCACGCTCGGGATCTTCGCCCTGAATCCACAGGGCGCTCAGGGCGCGCTGCTGCAGATGATCAACCACGGGCTCGTGGTCGCGCCGCTGCTGTTCATCGTCGCGATCCTCTCGCGCCGAGCGGGCGGCTCGGAGGACGTGCGCGACATGGGCGGGATCGCGTTCCGCGCGCCCGTGCTCGCGTCGGTCTTCCTGATCGTCTCGCTGGCGACGCTGGCGATGCCCGGCTCGTCGAACTTCGTCGGCGAGTTCCTGATCCTGCTGGGCGTCTTCCAGGCCAAGCTCGTGATCGCGATTGTCGCGTTCACGGGCGTGGTGATGGCGAGCGTGTACGCATTGCGGCTGTTCATCCGCGCGATGCACAATCGCGTCGGCAAAGGCGTGGACTCGCGCGAGATCTCCCTGCGCGACGGCCTCGTGGTCGTGCCACTCGTGGCGGTGATCGTGTTCATGGCGATCTATCCGCAGCTGGCGCTCAAGCGCAGCGAAGGCTCGACCAAGGCCGCCGTGGCGAGCGCACAGGCGGCGCTGAAGCCCCTGCTGGCGAGCGCCCTCGCCGAAACGGCCCCGGGTGAAGGCACGGCTGCCGAAACCGCAGCACAGGAAGCGGGCGCAGCCGCGTCCGGACAAGAAGGACCCACGCGATGACCGTCCTCGCCACCACCACCCTCAAAGGCCCGCATGTGGACTTCGCGGCGCTCTCGCCGCTGATGGCGCTCCTGGGCGGCGCGGCGATCGTGCTGCTCGTCGGCCTGCTCGGCTCGCGCTGGATCCGCGCGCAGCTCGTGCCCGCGCTCAGCCTGCTCGCGCTCGGCGCGGCCGCGGGACTGACGATCTGGCAGTGGAACGTGGAGAAGTCGATCGTCGCGGGGGCGCTGCGCATCGACAGCCTGTCGCTGACGCTGAACCTGATCCTGATCGCGGGCGGGGTCTGCACGGTGCTGCTGGCCTGGCGCTCGCTGGCCGCGCGCGAAGCCGCGCACGGCGAGTGGCACGCGCTGCTGCTGACCTCGATCGGCGGAATGTCGCTGCTGGCGGCGGCGCAGAACACGGTCGCGCTGTTCCTCGGGCTCGAGCTCCTGTCGATCCCGCTGTACGTGCTGTGCGCGACCGAGCTCAAACGCGAGCACTCGCTGGAGTCGGGGCTGAAGTACCTGATCGTCGGCTCGGTCGGCTCAGCCACGCTGCTGTACGGGCTGGCGCTGATCTACGGCGCGACGGGCGCGACCGACTTCACCGCGATCGACACGGCGCTGTCGAGCGGCAACATGGCGACCGACCCACTGACGCTTACGGGCATCGCGCTATGCGTCGCCGGTCTCTGCTTCAAGGCGTCTGTAGCGCCGTTTCACCAGTGGACACCCGACGTGTACGAGGGCGCCCCGACGCCAGTGACTGCGTTTATGGCGGTGGCGACGAAGGTCGCCGCGCTGGGCGTATTCCTGCGCTTGTTCGACGTGGCACTGATCGAAGCGCACGCCAGCTGGGGGATCGCGGTCGCCGTGCTGGCGGCGCTCACGATCGTCGTCGGCAACGTCGGCGCGCTCGGACAGTCCTCGCTGAAGCGGATGCTCGCCTACTCCTCGGTCGCACAGGCCGGCTACATGCTCGCGGGCGTGGTCGTCGCGAGCAAGCTGGGCGCGCAGGCGACGGTCTTCTATCTGGCGGTGTACCTGTTCATGAACATGGCCGCGTTCGCCACGATCGTCGCGCGCGAGCGCGAAACGAGTCTCGGCGACAGCGTCGCGGGAATGCGCGGACTGGGTCGCGAGCGCCCGCTGCTCGCCTGGCCGATGACGTTGGCGATGCTCGGCCTGGCGGGAATCCCCGCGACCGCGGGGTTCATGGGCAAGTTCTACCTCATCGACGCGTCCGTATCGGGCGGCTACACGTGGCTCGGCGTCGTGATCGTGATCGGCTCGATGATCTCGCTCGGCTACTACCTGCCGGTGATCGCGGCGATGTGGACGAGCGAGGAGCGCCAGGACGCGACGTCAGCCCGCGCGCCAGGAGACTCCGCACCAGTACCAGCCCCCACCGAGGGTGCCCTGCCAACCCTCGCGGGCGGCTCACAGGAACTGGACGAGGACTCCACGAACCTAGCCGGCGCAAGCGCGGCGGCACACACCCAACCCGAGGTACTCCTCGTCGCGGTCGTGGCCGGCGCCGCGATCCTCTTCTTCGGCATCGTGCCCCAGCCGCTGTTCGACCTCGTGCATGGGATCGGCGGCGCGCTGGGATTGCTGTAGAGGCAAGGTGGAGAGCTCCGACCCGAATTGATCACACGGTCGAGTTCCGATAGGCTGCATTTTGATGGCCAAGGTCAAGGACTTCCTCGGCAACACCAAAAACGCGATCCTGGCCGTTGGGGCCCTCGCCACGACGGTGGTCGCGGTGGCCGGCGCAATTCACCTGTTCCAGCCGGGCTCCCCGCCGACAGGAATCCGCGCCGATATCGAAGACGTAACGCTCGAAGCGAACGTCGGTCTCCAAGAATTTGAAGATCGCGAACAGACCGCCGACGTGGGCATTCCCGGTAGCCCAGTCTCCGCGCCTGCGGGCTATCGGTTCGCGGCCTACACGGCCGTGGCCGGCTCGGGGGAATCGACGACCAGCACATCCGGAGCCGGAACCGCTCCCTCGACGAGCACGCCTGAAACTACTCCAGAAACCACCCCGGAACACACCACTCCGACATCCACCACCCCGCACACGGGAACCCACAAACGCAGGTCGGAAAAAGTGACCAAGAAACACATACAGGAAAGCGAAGGCGGCAGCTCGGGCACTCAGACATCCACGCACGTCTACAAGCGAACCAAGGTGACCGGGAGCACGGCCTCCGAAGGCGCCGCCGCGGAAGGCAGCTCGGGCCCCAGCGGCGTGCCCTTCGTCAAACCGCCCCCGCCCGAAACCTCATTCAAAAGCGAAGGGAGCGCAAAAACCCTGAACGGGACCGGCGCCTCGACGAGCGAAGTCGAAGGAGTCCTCGCTGAAGCCGCGACCACACCCGCGACGGAAGCGAGCCCGAGCAAAGAAGGAGCGGCCCCGGAAGCTACGATCGCGCTGCCGCAACACTGTGGCTCCTCGTGTGCGGCCGGGACGACGGTCGAGCAGATCCTCGCCGACAACCCGAGCCCGGCGCAGGCCGCGAAGAAGGTCGCGGCGGTCTTCCGCCACTCGCGGGCGCGCTACTACGACCACGAGCTGCACCCGCTCGGCGCCGACGTCGAATACACGCTAAAGCTGACCGGGTTCGTCCACAACGACGCGGTCCTCGAGTGGACGCTGTGGTCTCAGTCCGAGAACCATCCGCTGCCGCACAGCTGGTGGCAGAAGGTAATCGTGAAGCAGGTCAAACCGTCGCGCTACGAAGAAACGGTCTCGGGCACGTTCTGGGCACCGCTGCCGCCGCGGCCGGGCAACTACACGTTTCACTTGGCGGTGTACGACGAACAGGGCAATCGTCGCGGGCACGGCAGCACGCCGTTGTTCCACTGAACCCAGCGAGGACCTGTTGCACGGCTCAGGCGGTGCTGCCGCGTGGCAGCACCCACTGCGCGGGCTGGCCGGTGATCTCGGCGATGCGCTCATAGTCGGCGTCGTAATGCAGAACGATCAGCGCGGCGCTCTCGGCACAGGCAGCCACGATCAGGTCGGGGAGTGGAACCGCCCGGTGTTGTGATCCCTCGGCCAGGCGGGCCTGCACTTCGAGCGAACGGTCCAGTACCGCTTCGGTGACGGGCACGCGCGGAAGTCCCCGCAGTGCCTGGGCGAGACTCGCATAGACGGTCGGGCTGGACGCGCTGTAGAGCAACTCCAGATCGACGATCCCGCATGTGGCGATGGCGCCGGAGAGCAGCAGGGGCTCGATGACCGCGCGAACCTCCGGGCGTGTCTCGCGCCGCGTCAGGGCGCTCTTGTCGGCCAGATACTTCGCCAACGGCCGATTCAGCGCCAGGCGCCGGCCATCGCGGATGGATGGTCGAGTTCGAGCGCTCCCGGCTCGAACAGCAGCTCGACCAATCGCTGGCGTCGCTGCAGCCTGATGACCTCTTCGAGAGCCGCATCGACTGTCTCGGTCAGGGACCGCGTGCCAAGGATGCCCCGCGCGGCGTCCAGCTTCTCGAAGTCAACCTCAAAAGAGGTCTTGCGCTTGCGTCTTGTCGCCGTGGCCATAAACCGACGATAGCAAAATACTGTCAATCAGATAGCTATTGCCAAGAGATTTGCTATCTCACGTCTACCCGCCGAACGCGGCCTCGGCCGCCTGCTCGGCTTCGTGCAGCTGGCGCTCAACGAGATCCAGGCCCGCCTCCCAAAACCCGGGGTCGGCGAGATCGATGTCGACGATCCGGCCAAGCTCCTCGGGGCTTTTCGAGCCGCCGGCGGAGAGCAGCTCCAGGTATTGCGGCACGAACCCTGCGCCGCGCTGCTCGTAGCGCTCGTAAACCGACAAGGCCAGCAGCTGGCCGTAGGCGTAGGCGTAGACGTAGCCGGGAGAGCCGATGAAGTGCGGGATGTAGGACCACCACGAGCGGTAGCCATCAGTGATCTCCACCGAATCGCCCAACAGCTCATCCTGACTGTCGAACCACAGCTCGCCGAAGCGCTCCACCGAGAGCTCGCCCTCGGCGCGGCGGGCGGTGTGCACGAGATCCTCGAAGCGGTTCATCGCGACCTGGCGGAAGACGGTCGCGATCGTGTCCTGCAGGTTCTCCGCGAGCAGTGCCAGCCGCGAGGCGGGCGTTGCGTCCTCGGCCAGCAGCCGCCCGAACACGATCGTCTCGGCGAACACCGACGCCGTCTCGGCGAGCGTCAGCGGCGTGCCTTGGTGAAACACGCCCTGGCGGGCCGCCAGCGCGAAGTGCACGCCATGCCCGAGCTCGTGCGCGAGCGTCAATACGTCGCGCCGACGCGAGGTGTAGTTGAGCAGCACATACGGATGCACCGCGGGCACCGCTGAGGCGCAGAAGGCGCCGCCGCGCTTGCCCGGCCGCAGCGGAGCGTCGATGTAGCGCTCGTCGAAGAACCGTTTCGCCAGCGCTCCCAGCTCCGGCGAGAACGAGCCGTAGCAGTCGAGCACGATTTCCCGTGCCTGGGCGAACGTGTAGGTGACGTCGTCGTCGGTGACCGCAGACATGCGATCGTAGTCGGCGATCCGCTCCACCCCCAGCAGCCGCGCCTTCAGCCGGTACCAGCGACGCGCGATCTCATACCGTCCCCGCACCGCCTCGATCAACGCCTGCACGGACTCGTCGCTGGCTTCGTTGGAGAGGTTGCGCGCGGCCAGCCAGCCGGGGTAGCGGCGCAGGCGATCGTCGGTCGCCTTGTCGGCGAGCAGCGTGTTGAACAGGAACGCGCGCGTGCGCAGGCCGGGCTCAAGCGCCGCGGTGATCGCCTCGGCGGTGGTGCGTCGCAGCTCGCGGTCGGGCAGGACGAGGTTGCTGAGCGCCAGGTCGAGCGCGACGCGTCGTGGGCCATCACCCCCGTCGGCGTCCGCAGCGCCGTCGCCGGGCAGCTCGACCTCGATCGCCGAGGTCAGCTCCTCGAACAGCCGCGACCAGGCCGAGGCGCCGGTGAGCGACTTCTCCGCGAGGATCTTCTCCTCGGGCTCTGAGAGCAGATGATCGCGGTAGCGGCGCGCGCTGCGCAGATGGTGGCGGCAGAAGTCGAGATCCGCGCCGTCGCTGCCCGCGCCGTCCAGCAGCTCGTCCACGCGCTCGTCGGGCAGGGCGGCCCACTCTAGCTCGAAGAACAGCAGCGTCGTCTCGATGGCCGTGCCCTGCTCCTGCGTGCGCTGCAGCAGCGCGCCGCGTGCCGGATCGGAGGTGTCGGTGGAGAAGTCAAGCGCCGCGTATGTGCCCGCGCGGCCGACGAGGTCGTGGATCTCCGCCAGAGCGCGCATCGCCTCGGCCAGACCCGCGCTGTCGAGCTCGGCCAGCTTGCCCGCATGACGCTCGGCGAAGGCCTGCGAGCGCTTCAGCGCATCCTCCAGACGGCGGGTGACTCCCTCGGAACCCTCGCCCTCCACGAGCGCGCCGAGATCCCAGGCGGTCTGCTCGAGCCCGGGATCGGTGGTCGTCGCGGCCATGCTCACGGCAGCTTATCCGCCACGACCCGCAGGCTCCCCTACTCGTACTGCAGCGCCTCCAGCACGTTCAGACGAGCGGCGCGGCGGGCAGGGAAGATCGCGGCGAGGATGCCGGCGAGGATCGCGGCGATCACGAACACGACGAGCGTCCCCACGGGGATCGTGAACGTGGGGTATTCGATCGCCTGCCCGACCATGATCGCGAGCACGATCCCGACGGGGATCCCGAGCGCGGCGCCGATCAGGGCGGTGATGATGCTCTCGTGGCGGATCATCCGGCGCAGCTGGCGGCGGCTCATGCCGACGGCGCGCAGCATGCCGAGCTCGCGAGTGCGCTCGAACACGGTCAGCACGAGCGTGTTGACGATTCCAAAGAGGCTGATGAGGATCGACAGCGAGAGCAGCACGTACAGCAGGTTCAGCAGCGTGTCGATCCCCTGCTCCTGGCTTGACTTGAACTGGCTCTCGGTCTGGATCTTCGCGTCCGGGAAGCCCGTCAGCGCGCGTTCGAGCCTTTGTGTGTTCGCGGCTGTGACGCCGCCGGCGATGTTCACGAACGTAAAGACGTTCTGCGGGTTTTCGTATTCGGCGTCGAAACGCTGCGTGGAGATGGTCACATCGCCATAGGGCGAGCCGCCCTTGGGGGGCGCGAAGATGCCGCGCAGCTGTAGGTGCATGACTCGCCCGGAGGGCGTCTGCACGGCGATCGGCGAGCCAACGTGCAGGTGCAGTTCTTTGGCGTAGTCCTTGGAGACAAACGCTCCGCTCTGACCCAATTCGGCGGGCACGGCGGGCGATCCATGCTGCCACTTGACGACGATCACCCTGCTGATGTCTGGAGAGACGCCACTGACGTTGATTTTGCTCCCGAACGCCCGGCCCTGTCCGGCGCGCACGCCCGAGACGACCCGCACCCCGGGCACGCCGGACACCGCCTGCGCCGAGGCGATCGACACGGGCGAGAAGTTGTTCGTGGCCGTGAGCGCATAGTCGGCCTTAAACAGCTGGCTCACTGAGCTCTCGAACGTCGCCTTCAACCCGGTCGCGAGCACCGAGACGAGCGTCACGAGCGCGAGGCCGATCATCAGCGCCGAAGCGGTCGAGGCGGTCCGTGTGGGGTTGCGCATCGCGTTCCCGCGCGCGAGCTTGCCGGCGGCGCCGCCGATCC
>JBAUXH010000276.1:0-1633 GCA_049584155.1 Solirubrobacteraceae bacterium | reverse complement strand
GCCTTACGCAGGGCGAGGTCACCCGCCGGCCAGGCACGCGGGCGGCCGAGATGGCGAGCGAGGAACCACTCGGCTGTCCACTCGCCAAGCCCGCGAAGCGCCGTGAGCTTCGCCTTCACCTCTTCGTCCGGGAGGAGCGCAAGACCGCCGAGGTCGAGATCGGACCGCGCTAGGCCGACCAAGTACTCCGCCTTCCGTCGCGAGAAGCCGAGCGGGAAGAGCTCATCCTCCGACGCCGAGGCGACCCTCTCCTGCGTCGGGAACGCCCAGACAAGGCCGACGCACTCGCCGAACCGCTCGACGAATCGGTTGCGGATCGCGACCGCCGAGAAGAGCGAGACCTGTTGCGCTGTGATCGCGCCGACGAGCATCTCGAACGGATCCGGCGCGAGCGTCGGGCGGAACCCCGCGAACCGGACGACGAGCGGAGCCAGCGATTCTTGCCCCGCCGCCCAGGCGGCGAACTCGACGAGATCGAACTCGAAGCCGAGCACCTTCGCGACGACAGACGCGATCTCGGCGTCGAGCGGCTCGACGTCGACGCCGCCCTCCTCCGCCGCGATGCGCACCTCTCGCTCGCCGACTGCGCGATAGAGCGCTCCGTCGTCCCACACCGACGCGCGATCGAGCCCGAAGGCGCGAAACCGTGCCGTCGTCAGCTCGAGCGAGAACGGCTGCGGAGCCGCGAGAAACAGGTCTAGAGGTGCGAGGTCAGCCCGGCGCCCGAGGCGTCGGAACCTTCGGACGCGTCGCCGTCCTGCGCGTTCGCGTACCAGGAGCGCCAGTACGTGCCGTCGTCGAGGTCGCGGGCGAACGCGGTCAGGCGGAGCGGGTTGAACGTGTCGCACATGACCGCCAGCTCGTGCGTCTCGTGCGTGCCGATCGACTTCTCGGCGAGCCCCGGCTGCGGGCCGTGCGGCAGGCCCGAAGGATGGAGCGTGATCGAGCCGACCTCGACGCCCTTCCGCGAGCCGAAGTTGCCGGAGACGTAATAGATCATCTCCTCGGACTGCAGATTCGAGTGGTGGTACGGGATCGGCACCGCTTCCGGATCGAAGTCGAGCTTGCGCGGGCAGAACGAGCAGATCACGAAGTTCGGGCCGGCGAACGTCTGGTGCGACGGCGGCGGCTGGTGGATGCGGCCGGTGATCGGCTCGAAGTCGTGGATCGAGAACGTCCACGGATAGAGGTAGCCGTCCCAGCCGACGACGTCGAACGGGTGGTAGTCGACGACGTAGGTCTGGTAGCCGCCGCGGACGCGCACCTTGACCGGGTACTCGCCCTTCTCCCGCACGGTCCGCAGCTCGGTCGGCGGATGGATGTCGCGGTGGTAGTACGGCGCGCCTTCGATGATCTGGCCGTACTGGTTGCGGTACCGCCGCGGGATCTCGATCAGCCCCGGCGTCTCGAAGACGAGGTAGCGTTGCGGCCCTTCGGGCTTGAAGCGGTAGGTCGTGCCGCGCGGGACGACGACGTAATCGCCCTCGGCGTACGGCAGATCGCCGAAGATCGTCTCCAGCGTCCCGGACCCCTCGTGGACGAAGATGACCTCGTCGCCCTCGCCGTTGCGGAAGAAGTAGTCCATCGAGCCGGACGGGCGGCAGAGCGAGATCTCGACGTCGTTGTTCCACAT
>JBAUXH010000275.1:0-6701 GCA_049584155.1 Solirubrobacteraceae bacterium | reverse complement strand
CCCTCGGCCAGACCCTCACGCTCAACACGCTGCCCGCAATCACCGCCGCGCTCGCGATCTCATCAGCCCAGTTCTGCGGCCTGCGCAGCGCAGCGAGCGAACTGCCCGTCCTCGCAAGCGCCGCGCTCGAGCGCCTACAGCAGCTCGCAAGGCGCCGGGCCGCGCTGCCTAAGGGCCGCGCCCAGAAAGAGGTCGTCAGCGACGAGATCGCAGCCGCAGGCGCCATCGACGGAGCGCAGCTGCGCGCAACCGCGGACGCGCTCACCGCCACCATCAACGCCGTTCAACGCTCCCACAACGCGATGGTCGACGCCGTCCAGATACGGCTCGCCGCCGCCGACGAGGAGAGCGACCTGCTGTGGTGGACGATCAGCGAACGCCATGAAGCCGACGGTCAGCGCTGGCCTGAGCTCGGCGCCGCCGCGCCGCTGCTCGCCGGCCGAGACATCGCCAATCTCACAACCTTCTTTACGCCACCGCCGGCCGCGCCCAAACTGTTCGCGCGCGTCCTCGCCGCGATAGATCCCCACACCATCACCGAAGCGCTCGCCGCCCTGCCCGCCGGTGCCGGGCAGCACGCCCACCCGCTGCTGCCGATCGCCAGCACCGCGCAAGGTGTGGCCTCCGCCGCAGCTGGACGGTCCTACCCTGCGCCAGAGCTCGCCGAGCAGGCACTGATCGAGATCCTCATCGAGCGTCAGCTATGAGCACGCCCGAGGACACGCCCGCACCCACGGAGGAGGAGCTCCCCGGCGAGCATCTCCTCGACGCCGCCGTCGAGCCAGACGCACCAGAGGTCCGCGAGCCGCTGATCACAACCGACCAGGCCCTCACGCTTGAGGACACCGAGGACCTCGCCGAACGCCACGGGCTAACGGTCGTGTTGATCGCCGGCGAATACGAATGCGGAAAGACGACACTGCTAGTGGCGTTGTGGAACAGCCTCCTAAACCACGGAGCGATCGCTGACGCTCACTTCGCGGGGTCCCGCACCGCGCTCGGCTTCGAGCGGCGCGCATGGCTCGCCCGCCTGGCATGCCACGGTGAGAAGCCCGACACTGACCGCACACACGAGAGCGAGAACGGCTTCATGCACATCCGCCTCGCAGCACATGGGCGCCTGCACGAGGTGCTGCTCAGCGACGTCGCCGGAGAGACCTTCAAGCAGGTCCGCCACGGCACGCCGTTCAAGGAGAAGATCGAATGGCTTGACCATGCGAACCTCGCGCTGTTTCTCGTCGACGGCGAAGCGCTCGCCGACAACGGTCTGCGCTCAAGCGAGCTGTCCAACACACGACGCCTGATCGGCCAGCTCCGCGAGTCAGGCGCCGCACCCCGCGTTGCGGTGATCCTCGCAAAGGCCGATCTGCTCACCCCAGAGGTGCGCGAGAAATGGGACCACGAGGCGCAGGTTCTGCTCGAGCGCGCCCGCCAGATCGACAAGGATGCAGCGCTGCTCGAGATCACGGCACGCCCTCCCGAGGGCATGGATCCCGAGGGCCTGGACGACGTCCTCGGCGTAATCCTCGAGCCGCACAGCACCGCAGCCGTCGTCCACCAGGCCACGCGTTCAGACAGGATGATCGGACGGGTCACGTGAGCGAGCGTCGCGTCATGCTGCTGGGGCTACCCGAGACGGGCAAGTCCACGTTCATAGGCACCCTCTGGCATTTCGTCGAGGAGCCCTCGATCGAGTACATACAGGAGACCAGCCTCCCTGGTGAGCGCAGGCACATCCAGGAGCTCGCCGAGCATGTCCGTGAGCTCACCGAGATCACCCGAACCAACCATGACGCCGACGAGCGCTTCGAGGTGCCCGTCGAGTTCCCCGGCTCCGGAACGGTGACTCTCGTGATCCCCGACCATTCCGGTGAGCAGCTCGAGGCGCTCGTGCAACGAAGGACGTGGCCCGAGCTGCTACGCGAGGAGCTGGCTCAGGCATCCGCCGTGATCCTGTTTGTCCATCCCGACCACATCGACCCGCCGCTCGAACTGCATCTTTTCCCCGGCGGTGTCCCCGACGGGCAGGCGCCGCCCGACTATGAGAACCGCCGGGCGTGTACCGCCGCCCAGCTGATCGACGGGCTGGAGGATGTGCTCGAGGCGATGCGCGATCGCTGGCCCGTCCGGCTCGCAGTCGTGATATCAGCGTTCGATCTCGCGGGCAAGGTGACACCCAAGGCCTGGCTTGACCTGCGGCTCCCCGCCGTCGCGAGCATGCTGCAGAGCGACCCGGCGCGCGTCCACAGCGTGATCTTCGGTGTGTGCGCACAGGGCGGCCCGCGCGAGCAAGCCGAGGAGGTCAAGCAGCGCGGTGACCTGCACGAGCGTGCCTGGGCGCGATCCGCTGACGGCAGCGACATCCCGTTCTCCGAGCCGGTGCGGTGGGCGCTGGGGTGGGAGTGATCGACCAGGCGCTGCTGGGCTACGATCGAGGCCACCGGCTGCTCGCCTCCTCCCTGCGGCTGCCCCGCGACGCGGAGGCCGCGCTCGTCGCGCTCAGCGACACCGACGTCCGCCACGGACGTCGTCTGACGGGGATGCCAATGACCTCGTTTGACCGCTATGCGCTGATCGCCACCTGGCCCGCCCCGGACGCCGGACGCCCCGGCGCCGTCTGGGCCCACGCACTACTGATCGATACGAACGCGTTCCACGAGTTCCGCGTGAGTGATCTGGTGGCGCTGCTCCAGCTGCCGCGCCACGGAGCCTCGTCTTCCAGTTATTCAGAGCCGCTGCCCGTGAGACGCGCCCAGCGACGCCCACCGCGTCCGCCGGAGCACGACGTCTACCTCTGCGCACGCGCGCTCTACGCATCGAAGGTGCCCCACGCGCACGTGCAGGATCCACAGGCGGGGGAGGACGCCGTGGTCGCGCTCTGGTCAGCACAGTGGCCGGCGCTCCAGGCCCGGTTCTCCTTCGCCTTGCGCTCCGCCAGCTACCGATCGCGCCAACCGCACGACTTGCTCGTCCTGACGGGCGAGGGCTCACCGCCACAGCGCCCGCACGGCGATGACCGCTGGCTGATAACACTCGCGGGCGAGCTCGCTGACCACCACGGCGACCTAACGGCCTGGCTGGCGCGGTTCGGGCCGCAGGAGCCGCCCCGCACCGCGTCGGTACGCGCCCTCGCCCGCATCTGGTCAACCATGCATGAGGAACGCGTCCCGCAGCTGCTCGCGGCGCTCGCGGAGCGCTACCCCACCCCGGAGGATCACGCGGAGATGAAGCTCGCCGTCCTCGGCCGCAGCCGCGACTGGTGGGCCGTCCCTCAGAGCGTGCGTCTGGCGGGACTGCTCGGCTCGGCCACGCACGCCTGGGACCTGACACAGTTGGAGTTCGAGCGACGCCTGACCGAGGAGTGCCGCGCGGGACGCTGGCCGGCACTGATCGACGCGCTCTCACCAGACGCACCGTGTGAGACGCGCGATGCGCTGTTGAGCGCCCTCGCCACGACTGCGGACCCCGCGATGCTTGGTGTGCTCGCGGCGCGCGACGCGCACCTCGCGGGTGATCTGCTCGCCCAGGCGCGGATAGGGGACGAGCCGGAAGCGTGGCGTGACCTCGACGATGAGACGGTGACGACCCTGTTGCATTCAAGTCGCGCGAGCGTGCGCCCCAGGGAGCTCGCGGCAGCGCTGAGCGCTGGCCACCTGTCAGCGGTGCTGGCTGCGGCGGGGGTCCGCGCGACGTTGAAGGCGTGCGCCCGTGTGGATGCGAAGACGCTCGCGTCGATCGCTAGGAGCACGGTGGCACCGGATCTGCTGCGCGGCGCTGACCCGAAAGAGATACTGACTCTCGCCGCCGCGGGTGCCGATGTGTCGACAGCGCAGCGCGCGACGGCGCTTGAGGCGCTGCGAGCGCACCCAGACGCGCGCTGGCTGAAGTTGGCGGTGGTGACGCTCATCGAGGATCCGGCGTCACTGGATGTGGTGTTCGGCCCAGTACACGCCGCAGCGGTTGAGGGCCGTCTCACACAGGCGAGCACGAAGCGCCTGGAGAAGATACTCCCGCCTGGCACCGGGTTGCCACAACGTCTGCGCGCGCTCCTGCTCAAGCGTGCCCGCAAGGAGCACTGGAGCCGCGCGCATCTTGCGAGAGCGGTCCGCGACGCGGGCCCCGACGCCAGCCTCCTGCTGAAGGAGCTAGAACCGAAAGACCCGCTCCAAAAGGGCATCAAATGGATCCTCTCAAAGGCCCACACACACCTCTGACGTGGAGCGAGAACGTCAGTCTTAGGCAGACCTGTCCTGGTGAAGTCTTGGCTTCCTGCACTGTCTCGCACTCGACTGGCAGTAACGGCTCCCACACGCCGCATACGAGTCGGGGCAGCACGCCAGCGGGACGTCCGAAGAGGTCGCCGATTCACAGACTTCCGCTTCCGGGCGGGAGCAGGCATCTCGATCAAGCCTCCACAGACTGTCGCAAGGGGCGATCTCGATTCGTGCCGGCGCCGTCTCGACTCACGCTTGCGCATGCCGCACGAAGCAGCCGTAATCGCGTCATCGCCCTCGGCACCTCCGTGTCGTCCATGTCGACGGCCTCGAGTTGGTTGACCGGCACGCTCGCTTTCGCTGCCGAGTAGCTGCGCCGCGTCAGCCAGCTTTGCGGTTGAACCTCAAACCGTTGACGGTTCGTGCCGATATTGGTTGAGTGGTTTCGGTTGTTCGAGCGGTCGCCAACAATCGTCAGGCACTCAGTCGCATGATCAACGCGCATCTGGCCCGGCACGGGTTTTCTGAGAGCCAGCGCGGGTCGGCGATTGTAGACCGGCGCTTTTCCTCCAAGGGATGCGCGTCGGAGGGAACTGGTGAGTTGTCTGAGCGCTCTCCCGTGGCAACCAGGTGGCGCGCGGCGAGTTGGGGCGTTCTCGTCGTCGTTCTGGCAAGCACTGTCGCAGTCCCGTCGGCCGCCAGTGCGAGGACAAGGATGCATCGTGCTCTATGGCACGCCAGGTCTCACATCGCGGTGGTCGGCGGACAGGCCGCGAAACCCGGCACGTTCCCGTGGATGGCTTACGTCCTCAACGTTCGTGGCAATGACGCAGGACGGTGCTCCGGGACGGTAGTGGCGCCGAACCTGATTTTGACGGCAGGACATTGCACCGAGGACATGCAGACCGGGGGCCTCAACGAAGCCTCGGGTTACCAGGTCGTGACCGGCAACGTGGACTGGGACGCACCCGAAACGGAAAGGCAGGTGTCGGGCGTTACCAGAGTGATCGTCTGTTCCTGCTTTGACCGTCGCACCGACGTTGGCGATGTCGCGCTGCTGCAGCTAGCCACCCCAACCAGTGCGCCAGCGGTCACGCTCGCATCGAGCCCGCGTGGCGGCACGAAAGCGCTCCTGGCCGGGTGGGGTCGGACGTATTACAACCAGGAGACCCCAGGCGAACACTTGCAGTGGGCGACAACCGTAGTGCAGCACCCGGAACGCTGCGAACACGAAGCGCCTCCCTTCAGTCCGGTGAGTCAGATCTGCGTGATGAATACATCCAGTCGTCAAACGGGCGCGTGCGAGGGGGACAGCGGCGGCCCGTTGCTCCTACCGGAACCGTCGGCGGTTGGGGGCATGGTTCAGATCGGTGTCGCCGATCATGTGTATGGCGAATGCGCCACCACCAGCCCGTCAGTATTTACGCGCGTCGATGCGATCTCCGCGTGGGTGAGAGACTGGGCGCGGGTGCTCGCAAGCGCCCCGCCCGTCTCGACATTCCTGCCAGCCGACACCGTCGCCGCACCAACGCTGCCCGGCGTCGCCAGCAGCCGGTCGCTCACCCTGGCAAGAAATGGCATCTCGCTCGTGCTCAGCTGTGACAACGAAGGGGGAGTCTGCACGGGCGGCGTCGTGGCGACGATCAGGGTGCGAGAAAAGCTGGTAGTGCGACGCGGGGACACACGGAGTGTGTTGTACGACCGCACCCGCACAGTGCGGCTCACGTCCGTCGGCTTCGCGATCGCGCCTGGCTACAGCACCGATGTCCGCGCGGCCCTCTCCCCGCAGAACCGGGCGCTGCTGTCGCGCCTCGGCAACGTACCGCTCGACGTGACGCTTACGGGCCCAGGCTTCAGTTCCCGTGTCGTCACGCTGGAGCCCGCCCGGCGACCCACATAAGCACGACCCAAGCCAGTATGCCTTGAACACACGAGGTCCGCTCGACAGCTCACCTCGAGAAGGGTCGTAACGGCGAGATAGCGTTCGCGCGCGATGACGAGCAAACGAGCGCGACGAACCCGGGCAACGCTTCGCTGCCTGCGAGAGGATCTGAAGTTGGAGGTCCCACCCGTAGAGGTCGATCTCGGCACCCTCGATCATGCGCTCATCGTCGAGGCGCGACGCCTCACGCCGACGGCCCCGCGTGGGCAGAAGCGAATCCTCTCGATCAAGCACCCGCTCGTCTACCGCTTGCGCCACGGACGCTGGCGTGGTGCGACGTGGCTGGAGGCCGACGCCGCCCGGTTCTGGCTCTGCGCCGGCGCACACCGCGAGCAGGGGTCGGGCGTGGATGCTTACGAGGTCTTCGAGGAGCTGCATCGCGCCGGCCGGCTCCTGCCTGATGACGATGATCGGCTACGTGACGCGCTCGAGCGCAACGCTCGCATCATCGACGCCGCCGCCGACTCGATTCCCGCCGCTCTGGCCGAGGCTTTCGATCGCCCGGGCCGCGACGTCACTGCGTCCCTCGGCGGCCTGATCGACGC
>JBAUXH010000274.1:0-7998 GCA_049584155.1 Solirubrobacteraceae bacterium | reverse complement strand
GTCGCGAGTCGCTCGATCGCCGCCCTGTCTGAGCGAGAGGGCGCCGGCACGAGTGTTGGTGCGGAGGTGCTGCTGTTGCTCCCCGGGGGCGACGAGCCCACGGCCGCGCGCGCCGCCGAGGCCGTGCTGCGGGAGATGGAGGCCGGTCTCGCGGGCTATACGTTCGCGCTCGGCCGCAGCCGCATCGCCGAGGATCCGGGCGATCTTCCGCGCGCCGCCGGCGAGGCGCTGCTCGCGGCGAACGTCGCGCAGGGTGGCTCGGATGGGGTAGCCCTGGCGTTCGAGCAGACCGGCGCCTACCGGCTGCTGCTGAGCGCGATGACCGAGAACCCCTCGGAGCTGCAGCGCTTCTTCGCCGAGACGGTCGAGCCGCTGCTCGCCTACGACGAGCAGTACGAGACCGAGCTCGTGCGTACGCTCGCGACGTTCCTTGAGGCCGACGGTAACGTCGCCGGAACCGCCCAACGCCTGTTCACGCACCGCCACACGATCTACTACCGCCTCGAGCGCGTGCGCGAGCTCTCCGGTCTAGACGTCAGCTCCAGCGACGGGCGCGAGAAGCTCAGCCTCGGATTGAAGGCGATGCGCGTGCTCGGCATCCCCGCCGCGGGCGGTCCCGCCTCGGAGGTCGGCGCGGAAGGCGGGCGGGTGCCGGGACGCTCGACGCGACGGTCGTAGAGCCACAGTCTGCGTGGCGTGCGAGGATGTGGGCGGCCCTTTGGGGGGTCGTCCAACGGCAGGACACCAGGTTTTGGTCCTGGGAATCAGGGTTCGAGTCCCTGCCCCCCAGTAGTGAGTGATGGTGGTGGTACTTCGGGCGAGGCCTTACTGCGTCTCGATAGGGGGTTCGTGCGTCCTGAGGATGAAACGGCCCAGGAGTGGCACGGCGAACGTGTATCTGCCTAGCCGGTTCTTGTAGATCATTCCCCGCTCCGCGAGGCTGGCGAGGATTTGATTCGCATGGCTGGGCGAGAAGGGCTTGGGGAGGAGGGTCCTCGCCTGCTCCACGAGTTCCTGGATCGTGAAGTCCTCGTCCGGATGGGCGAGGTTGGCGACGACCCACAGGAGCTCGCGCTGGCGATCGGTGATCTTTGCCCAGCGCCCGGCGAAGAAGTCGGTGTCGAGCTTGCGCTGGATGGCATCGACGGGGACACCTCTCGGGTCATCGTTTGCGTGTTGCTGGATGAACACGTCGAACACCTCACGGCATATGAACTGGATGAAATACGGATAACCGCCGGACTCGTGGCAGATCGTGTCAACGGAGTCGGGTGAAAACTTGATCGGGCATTCGGCGACCTCGATCGGCTTGAGAATCGCCTCCCGACTCTCGTCTTCGTTGAGCTTGGTCAGGGTCACTACGCGGAACATTCGCTCCGCGTAGGTTCGTGCATCCACGAGCTTGGGAAACAGCGTCGGCAGGCCGGCTAGGACCAGCATGAAGGGGATGCCCTTCTTCTGAATCGACTGGAACACGTCGAGGAGCACTGACAGGGGGAACTGTTCCTTCTCCGCATGGTCGGAGAGGTTCTGAGCCTCGTCGTAGGCGAAAATCACCTTGTTGTGGTGGTCCTGCTCGCGGAGGTGATGCCAGGCGAATTCGAGGGTCGCCTTGATCTTGTCGGAGATCAGCCCGGGTGTGCTGGCGTAAACCGAGGCGAGCACCTCGTGTGAGAGTGGTATCCGGCGTGACTCGCTAGGCACGACGAAGCCGGCCGGGTTGCTCGGCTGCTGCTCCTCCACCGTGATCGACGAGGTGATCAACGCGAGATCGGCCAGAATGCGCTGAGCGAGCGCGGTCTCGCTGATGCTCGCAGACTCCGACAGATCGGCCGTCGCCCATAGCCATCCCTGTTGCATCGCGCGCGGCTTGAACGTCTCCAGGAGGACGGTCTTGCCGACACCCCGCAGCCCGGTGAGCACCAGGTTCTCGAGAATCTCCTCCTGCTCCAGCAGCCGGTCGAATTCCTGATACTCGCGTTCACGACCCGCGAGGTGGGGCGGCATATGCCCGGCGCCGGGCCGGTAGGGGTTCTTGAATTGCGCTGGATTCATAGCTGCTTAGGACTCTATCTTATTTTAGAGCAGAACCTAAACTTAGTATAGGGGCTTGTGTGGTGTGAATCCGTGCTGAGACTTTCCCTGACGGCGCATGCGCCGTCAGGCGATCTCGCACATGTGCGAGATCGTGACGCGCCACATGTGGCGCGTCAACCGACCGGCGCATGCGCCGGTCGGCCAGGCCCGCATGCGGGCCTGGCGGTAATGCCGCATGCGGCATGACCTACCATCCATCGCGTGACTCCGGCTCCGACGGTCATGATCCTCGCCGCGGGCAGGGGTACGCGGATGCGCTCGCGCACGCCCAAGGTCCTGCACGAGCTGTGCGGCATCCCGATGGTGCTCTGGCCCGTGCGCGCCGCCCTCGCCGCCGGCGCCGGGCAGGTCGTTGTCGTCGATTCGCCCGAGCGTGCGCTGGAGGGTGTCTTGCCGGAGGGAGTCCGCCTCGCGGTGCAGCCCCAGTCGAACGGCACCGGGGGCGCGGTAGTGGCGGGCCTCGCGCAGCTGGACTCAGATGATGCGGACGCCCCAGTGGTCGTCCTCAGCGGAGACGTTCCGCTCGTGAGCGCCGAGGCGATCGCCGAGCTCGTGCACGCACATGAGGCCGGCGGCGCGGATGCCACGATGGCGAGCACCCTCCTGGACGATCCGAGCGGCTACGGACGCGTGGTTCGCGACGCGGAGGGCGCCATGGAGTCCGTCGTCGAGACCAAGACCGACGGCGACGCCACGCCCGAGCAACTGCAGATCCGCGAGGTGAACACCGGCATATACGTGTTCTCGGGGCAAGCCCTGCGTGAGGCGCTGCCGCGGTTGAGCGCCGATAATGCCCAGGGCGAGCTGTACCTGCCGCAGGCACTCGACCTGATCCGCGCCGACGGCGGCACGGTCGCCGCGCACGCGGTCGCCGACGAGCGGCTGGTGCTAGGCGTCAACGACCGCGCGGCGCTCGCGCAGGTGCGCGCGCTGGCCCAAGCGGCCATTCACGCGCGGCACATGGCGGCCGGTGTCAGCATCGTCGATCCGCACACCACCGTGATCGACGTCGACGTGCAGATCGGCCAGGACACGACGATCGAGCCGTTCACGACGATTCGTGGCGCCACCCGCATCGGTGAGGGCTGCCTGGTGCGGCACTCCTATCTGATCGACAGCGTGCTCGAAAACGGCGTCACGGTCGGCCCGTTCGCCTACCTGCGACCGGGCTCGCTGCTGCGCGAGGGGGCGAAGGCGGGAACGTTCGTGGAGATCAAGAACTCCGACATCGGCGCCGGCGCGAAAATCCCGCACCTCTCCTATATCGGCGACGCCGACGTCGGCGCTCACGCCAACCTCGGCGCGAGCACGATCACCGCCAACTACGACGGTCAGCACAAGCACCGCACGACGATCGGTCGGGGCGTGCGCAGCAGCGTGCACGTCTCCTTCGTCGCGCCCGTGAGCGTCGGCGAGGAGGCCTATACGGGCGCCGGCTCGACGATCGATCAGGACGTGCCACCGGGGGCCCTGGGCATCGCGCGCGCCCGCCAGACGAACATCGAGGGTTACGCCGAGCGGCGGGCGAGAGCCATCGCGCGGGAGCAGGAGTCATGAGCACCGTACGGCAGGTCCGGCGGGATCGTCGCGCCAGACCTTTACACTCACTCACACGATGAGCAGCGCGATCGATACGCGCGCGCAGCAGGCCGCGCAGACGAGCCTGCCGATCGATTACAACAAGCGGCTGATGCTCTTCAGCGGGCGCGCGAACCCGCAGCTCGCCCGCGACATCGCCGACAAGCTCGGCGTCGAGCTCGGGCCGGTGAAGCTCAACACCTTCTCCAACGGCGAGGTCTACTGCCGCTACGAGGAGTCGATCCGCGGCGCCGACGTGTTCATCGTGCAGTCCACCTGCGGCAACGCCCAGGCCGGCGTCACCGCGAACGACTCGCTGATGGAGCTGCTGTTCATGATCGACGCCGCCGTCGGCGCCTCCGCCCACCGCGTGATCGCCGTCACGCCCTGGTTCGGCTACTCCCGCCAGGACAAGAAGTCCGCGCCACGCGAGCCGATCTCCGCGCGACTGGTCGCGCGCATGCTCGAGTCCGCCGGCGCCGACCGCGTGCTGACGATGGACCTGCACGCCGGACAGATCCAGGGGTTCTTCCAGAAGCCCGTCGATCACATGACCGCCCTGTTCATGCTCACCCAGTACTTCGGCGACCTCGGCCTGTCGGACCTCGTGGTCGTCGCGCCGGACGCGGGCAGGGTCAAGCTGAACAAGAAGTTCGCCTCGAAGATCGGCGCCGAGCTGGCGATCCTCGACAAGGAGCGCCCCGCCCAGCAGGTCGCCGAGATCGGCTACGTGATCGGCGACGTGCGCGACAAGACCGCCGTGATCGTCGACGACATGATCGACACCGCCGGCACGCTCGCCGCGGCCACCCGCACCGTGCTCGACGCGGGCGCCAAGCGGGTGTACGCGGCAGCCACCCACGCCGTCTTCTCCGGCGCCGCCTTCGAGAACCTCAAGGCCTCGGGCCTGGAGGAGATCGTCGTGACAGACACGATTCCCGTCAGCCCCGACCGGCCGGAGAACATCCGCGTGTTGCCCTGCGCGGAGCTGCTAACCGACTCGATCCGGCGCATCTTCGTCGATGACTCCGTCAGCGAAGTCTTCGGCGGTGAGAATCAGCTGTTCTGAGCGGCCGCACCAAGGCTTTCGCGACCGACACTTCGCCGCTCGACCCCATATCGCAGACATCTCCGCCCAGCACCACTACTCCCCTCCGCCACCCTCGCCCGAACGGACGCCGCGCACATGGTGGCGGCAGATCCCACGTCGCCGGCGCGTCGCGCTCGTAGGCACGGCCGTCGTCTTGCTGGTGGTGGTCGGCACGCTGCTCGCGCGCTATCTGTCCACCGAAAACGTCGAACGCGACGACATCCTGGCGGTGCTCAAGGCACAGGCGCAAGGCAACGCCGCCCGCGAGCTCGCGCTGCTGGACGGGTGTCGCGCGCACTTCTCCTGCGCTACGACCGTACGCGCGAGCGCAGTCCGTCTCAGGCGAGCAGGCGCGGTCAAGATCCTGTCGATCAAATCACCCACCGCCGGGTCGCTGACAGGTGCGACCGGCACCTCCCGCGTGGCGTGGACCGTTATCGGTCGTTTGCCGATAGTGCAATGTGTGGTGGTGCGTCGTACCGGCAACGCCCTACGGGGACTGCACGTGTCGCTGCTGTCCCTGAGCGCACCGATCGAAAACGAAGCCGATTGCTAGAGTGGGCGCCGCAATGGCCGACGCCACAACCAAGCTCGACGTCAACAGCCGCGCAGCCGAAGGCTCGCGCGCTGCCCGACGCCTACGCCGCTCCGGGCGCGTGCCCGGGATCGTCTATGGCGGTGGTGGCGAGGCGGTGAGCTTCGACGCCGACGCCCGCGAGCTGCGTCTGGCCCTCGCTCGATCGGGCGCCGTCCTGGATCTGAGCGTCGACGGTGCAAAAGCCACACCGGTTGTCCTCAAGGAGACCCACCGCGACCCGGTGCGTGGCGAGACCGTGCACGTAGACCTGCTGCGGGTGCGACTGGACGAGGCGATTCAAGCTGTGGTTCCGCTGGAGTTGACCGGTGTCGAGGATGCGCCTGGCGTCAAGGAAGGCGGGGTGCTCGAGCAGATCACCCGCGAGCTGAACGTCCAGGCGCTGCCGACGGCGATTCCCGAGTCGATCGTGCAGGACATCGGCGAGATGCAGATCGGCGAGACGCTCGCGCTCTCCGCGCTCTCCGCGCCCGCAGGCGTCACGCTGCTGGACGATCCCGAGACCGTCCTCGCGACGCTCTCCCCGCCGCGGTTGCAGACCGAGGAGGAGGAGATCGAGACCGAGACCGAGCTCGTGGGCGAGGGCGAGGGTGATGAGCAGGTGCAGGACGCCGAGGGCGCCGGCTCCGAGAGCACCTCGGGCGGGGAGTAATTTCTCCTGCGGCGGCCGTTTCGTCGCGGTGGCGGAGCTGAGGGCGACGCTGGGCCGCGCTGCGACTGGCTGATCGTCGGGCTGGGTAATCCCGGGCGTGAGCACGTGGACACCCGCCACAATGTCGGCTTCATGGTCGCCGACGCGCTCGCCGAGCGCTGGGGGCTAGGGCGAGCGCGAGAGCGCTATCGCGGTCGTATCGCCGAGGGTCGCCTACGCGGCGAGGGCGCGCCCGCGGGACCGCGTGTGGCCGTGCTGTGGCCGCAGACATACATGAATGACGCCGGTCGTTCCGTCGGCCCTGCGCGCGGTGCGCTGCATGTGCCACTCGACCGGGTGCTGGTGGTGCACGACGAGATCGACATCCCGTTCGGCGAGGTGCGGGCTCGTCTGGGCGGGGGGCTCGCGGGGCACAACGGCCTAAAGTCGCTGCAGCGCGAGCTCGGAGGCCCAGAGTTCATGCGCGTGCGCGTCGGGGTCGGGCGCCCCGCATCCAGTGATCCGGAGATCGTCTCCGCCTACGTGCTCGGGCGCTTTCGGGAGGACTCCGAGCAGGTGCACGAGCTCATCGAGCGTGCAGCCGATCAGGTGCAACGCATCGTGCTCGGTGAGGAGCCTGCGTAGATGGCCCTGCGCTCCCTGCTCGGACTGATCGAGGATGACCCCACCGCCACCACGCTCGCGCGTGAGGGTGGTCACGCGTTCGTATCGGCCTCGCTGCGGCCGTACCTGATAGCCGCCCTGTCCGATCGCGATCCCATCGCCCAGGCCCGCCCAACGCTGGTCGTCGTCGGTGATGACCGCGCCGCACGCGACCTCGCCGCCGACCTGCGTGCGTGGTTGGAGCCCCGGCGGGTGCGCTACTACCCCTCGCGCGGCGTCGCCTACGAGTCCCACCTGGCGCCCCCGCCGCACCTTGTCGGGCTGCGCGTGGCGGCGCTTGATGCGCTGCTCAGCGCCCGTACGTCGGATGAGGAGCCGCCGGTGGTGGTCGTCAGCGCTGTCGCGCTCTCGGAGAAGGTCCCCGATCCGGCACTGCGACCGCGCTCGTTCGTTCTGCGCGTGGGCGAGCTGCTGGATCTCGAGGAGTGCGCGGCCGAGCTCGTCGCGGCGGGCTACGAGCGTGTCGATCAGGTGGCCGAGCGCGGGCAGTTCGCGTTGCGCGGGGGACTCCTCGACGTGTTCCCCGCCACCGAGGATCGAGCCGTGCGCGTGGACATGTTCGACGTCGAGATCGAGTCGCTGCGCTGGTTCTCCACGTTCACCCAGCGCTCCCTCGGCGACGTTCCGGAGGTGGAGATCGCGCCCGCGGCGGAGCTCGCGATCGAGCACCGCGAGCTGGCGGAGATCGCCGCCGCCGAAGAGCAGTCCGATCGCCCGGATGTAGCCGAGCTCTTGCCAGTCGAGCGCTTCGGCGCGCTGCTCGACCTGCTCGACGGTGACATCGAGCTGCTCGTCGCCGCCGAGGAGGAGCTCAAGCCCGCGCTCGCAGACCACTGGAGCGACGTGTGCGCAGCGTTCGCCGACGCCGACGCCCACCACCTGTATGTGAGTCCCGAGGACATCGAATCCGCGCTCGCCGGGCGGGCGCGAATCTGGCTGTCGTCGATCTCTGGCGAGCAGCCGTTGCAGCTGCGCGCGCAGGCCGCCGATACCGCCGCACGCTCGCTGGCCGAGGCCGAGCCCGAGCTGGAGAAGCTCGTGCGCTCCGGCTACCGCACGGTCGTGGCGTTCCCTCGCCGCGGCGAGGGCGAGCGCGCGGCCTACAACCTCGGCCGCATGCAGGCCACGTGGCTGGGCGAGGACATCGACGTTTCTCGCCAGGTGCTCGAGCCCTCGCTGCGCTTCGCCGCCGCGTCGCTGCGCGAGGGCTTCGTCGCGCCCCAACTAAAGCTCGCGATCTTCCCCGAGCATCGTCTGCTGCGCCGCCGTCGCGCCGAGCGCTCGGGTACGACGCCCGGCCAGGCGGGACGGGGCGCCCCGGGA
>JBAUXH010000273.1:0-3100 GCA_049584155.1 Solirubrobacteraceae bacterium | reverse complement strand
GGGGGCGCGGCGTGCGGTCGTACGGGTGCGGCTGAGGCGTCGCTGGACGATTCTTGCCTCAAGCGGCCTGCTGGCACTGTGCGGACTTGCGCTCGGGGTACCGCTCGGCTCGCTGGTGTACTGGCTGATCCACGGCGGCTCGACGACGCTGCCGCCGGCGTCGATCCTCACCGACGCGGCCCACACGGCGGAGTTCAGCGCGGGCGCCGCGGCGCTGGCCACGATCCTGGCGATCCCGGTGACGGCCGCGGCGATGCGCCATCGCAACAGGCTCACGATTCTGATCGAGCGCCTCGCGCTCCTGCCCCAAGCGCTCCCCGGACTGGTCGTGGCGCTGGGGCTCGTGTCGTTTACGGTGCGCTACGCGCTGCCGCTGTATGAGAGCGCGCTGGAGCTGATGGTGGCTTACGCGATTCTGTTCCTGCCGCTGGCGGTGGTGGGGGTGCGCGCGGCGCTGGCGCTTGCCCCGCCACGCCTGGAGGAGGTCGGGCGCTCGCTGGGGCGACGCCCGGCGACGGTCTGGCTGCGCGTGACCCTGCCGCTGATCGCACCGGGGCTGGGCGTGGCGTTCGCGCTCGTGTTCATTTCCTCCTGTACCGAGCTGACGGCGACGTTGCTGCTGAGGCCGACGGGCGTGGATACGCTCGCCACTCAGTTTTGGGCGTATACGAGCGACTTCTCTTACGGCGCCGCAGCTCCCTATGCGGGCTTGATGGTGCTGATCTCCGCGATCCCGGTGTATCTGCTCAGCCTGCGTATGAGCAAGCTCGCACGGATGGGTCGCAGATGAGCTCGACGAGCGACCCGACCACGCAGGCGACCTCGGGCAGCGACCTGTGGGTGCTCGACGTGTGGAAGGGATATGCCTCGGGAGCACCGGTACTGCAGGGCGTGAACCTGAGCGTCCCGGCCGGATCGCTGGTTGCCGTACTCGGCCTGTCGGGCTGTGGCAAGACGACCCTGCTACGCGCGATCGCTGGCTTTGAGCGCGTCCAGCGCGGACGTATCGCGCTCGGCACGCACACGCTCGACGACGGACATCGCATCTACGTGGCGCCCGAGCGACGAGGCATCGGCTACGTGCCCCAGGAAGGAGCGCTGTTTCCCAACCTCAACGTGCAGGCGAACATCGCGTTTGGTCTCTCGCGCGCGCAACGGCGCACCGATGTCGTTCAGGAACTACTAGAGCTGGTCGGGCTAGTACCTCTAGCGCGGCGCTACCCACACCAACTGTCCGGAGGAGAGCAGCAGCGGGTGGCGCTCGCGCGCGCACTCGCACGCCGCCCGGAGGTGCTGCTCCTGGACGAGCCCTTCTCCTCCCTGGACGCCTCCCTACGGAGCACGGTGCGTGAGGAAGTGAGCGCGCTGCTACGCAAACAGGGCGCGACCACGGTGCTCGTGACGCACGATCAGGAGGAGGCGTTGTCGCTGGCGGACTCGGTCGCGGTGTTGCGCGACGGCACGGTCGTCCAGCAGGGAACGCCGGCGGAGCTCTACAGCACTCCGGTCGACGCACGCCTGGCGAGCTTTCTCGGCGCCGCGAACCTCGTCGAAGCACGGTTCGCAGACGGCTGGGCGCACACCATGCTCGGTCAACTCCCGCTGCGCCCCGATCCTGCGAGAGCGCCTGCTCTCACGCACGGGGTCGTGATCGTGCGACCCGAGCAGCTGCGAGTGAGCTCGGACGGTGAGTCCGGCGATGGTCTGCCCGGCACGGTAGAGCAGTGCCTCTACTACGGGCACGACGCTCTGCTGCACATACGCCCCACGGGGCAACCGGGTGCAGAGGCGCTGATCGCGAGGGTGCGAGGGGAGCAGGCATTGGCGAGCGGGACCGCAGTTCTGGTCAGCGCTCGTGGACGTGTGAGTGCGGTCGCACAGACGACTTAACGAAACTATTTGGGGCGCGGTGACAACGCCGCGCGACCGTCACCGCTACCCCAACCCAAGCGCCGCGGACACCGCAGGATCGGCAAGGCTGCCCGCCAACAGATCGCTGCCTGGCAGCTCTGCGCCGGCGAAGTAGGGCACTCCGACCACATACATCCCCGCCGCGGCCGCCGACGCGACTCCGGTCGGGGAGTCCTCTAGCGCGGCGCACGCCCCCGGCTCGGCGCCCAGGCGCCGACATGCCTCTAGGTAGATGTCCGGCGCGGGCTTGGGGTGGGCGACGTCCTCGACCGAGACGACCGTCGCGAACCGGCCGTCCAGCAGCCCGGCGCCACCCAGGGTGCGCTGCACGAACTCACGTTGTGAGTTCGAGGCCACGGCGACGGGCACGCTCGCGTCGGTCAGCCGCTTGAGCAGCTCCAGCGCACCCGGGCGCGGCGGGACGCCGGCGAGCACCTCCTCCATCACGAGCTCGTGCAGCTCATCCATCAGCGTCTCGCCCTCACCGTCGCGTTCCAGCATCGTTTCGAGTTTCGCCGCCGCCGCCGCATGGGCGGAGCCGATCAGCGAGCGCTTGTGCTCGAGCGTGAAAACCCGATCTCGCCGGGCGAATAGCGTCACCTCGGCGCGCGTCCACGCCTCCTCGGTGTCGAGCAGCAGCCCGTCGTTGTCGAACACCACCGCCGCGCGCGTCGCCATCTCCCCATCCTATGATCGCCCGGTGCCTGGAGGCTCGACCGACGGATCGCTGATCCCCCGTTACGGCCGCGCGCGGCGCGATCCGTCGCTGGCGGTGCTCGAGGGGTTGCACCCGCTCAAGCACGCCCTGCGCTTCAAGGCCACCGTTTTGGAGGTGCTCTGCGTCGATGTGGCTGATCTGGAGCGACTCGCCACGCAGCTCGCGCCCGACGTGTCCGCGCGGATGCTCGAGCTCGCGCGCGAGATCCCGGCCGACGTGTTCGCCCAGCTCGCCCCCCTTACGCCCTCGACCGGGGTGATCTCGCTGGCCGAGCGCCCCGCGATCGACCCGGCCGCCGCACTTGCCGACCCGCGTCCTGCGCCGGTGGTGCTACTGGAGGATCCGCGCGACCTCGGCAACATGGGCGCCTGCGTGCGTGTGTCCGCAGCCGCGAACGCCGCCGCGGTGCTCACGACGGGCGGTCACGACCCCTGGCATCCCGACGCGCTGCGCGGCGGCGCGGGCCTGCAC
>JBAUXH010000272.1:0-1947 GCA_049584155.1 Solirubrobacteraceae bacterium | reverse complement strand
CACCCCCCCGGTGGGTGCTCTGAGTGCCCGCGGGAGCTACGGCGACCCGTCCATACCAGGGGAATCATCTCCCCAGCCGACGCCTGTACCCGTAGGCGGAGTCTCCCCAAGCACGAGCTCCTCCCCGGGTTCGGGATTCACGATCTTCCTCACTCTTGCGGGCCTCCTGGCGTTGGGGGTCTCGCGGGGAACGCGCCGAATGCGGCTTGCGAGCGAGCCACTGCATCCAGCGCCTTTCGTCCTGATTCCCGATCGCCCCGGCTAACTCCCACCGGGTCCGTTTCAGCGGCGCGGACCGCGTGATCCCGCGCCCTCGGTAATCAAGTCGAAAGCTCGAAAGGAGCTACTAATGAAACGCCATTGCATAGCCATGGCCGCGAGCGTCTGCGCGCTCGCGCTGGCCCCGGGCACTGCGCTCGCGGGCGAAGGAGGCGGTGGTCCACTCGGCGGCCTGCTCAAGCAGGTCCAGAGCGCGACCAACCAGAACACCACCGAACAGTCCGCATCGAGCGAAGCGAGCTCGCAGCAGACCAACATCAACGCCCCCGTCGCGATCGACAGCCCTGGGTCGAACAACGGTGACGTGAACCAGTCCAACGACGCCAACACCCAGGCGTCCTCGGAGAACAACAACGACACCGAGCAGGGCAATACCCAGACGCAGAACGCCGACACGGGCTCCGGCTCCTAGGCAAGCGAGAGATGTATAGGTAGAAGCGCCCACCGGCGCGACCAGAGCAGCAAGCCGACAACCAGAGAAAGAACAGGAGCATCGAGCCAACCACTGATCAGCGGACATATCAGAGGTCTTCAACGGATCTCATTGCGTCGTAGGCTAAGGGCCATCATCCCTCCCCTACTGATCGCCGATGTGCCGTGGCTGCTCTACCGCGCGTTCTTCGCGCTGCCGAAATCGATCGTGGACGGAGCGGGGCAGCCGGTGAACGCGCTGCTGGGGACGGTGAACGCGCTGCTTTCGGCGATCGAAGCGCGGCCGCCACGCGCGGTCGCAGCCTGCCTAGGGGCCGAGCAAGCGGCCTACCGCGTGGAGCTGTACCCCGGCTACCACGCCCACCGCGACCCGATGCCCCCGGAGCTCGCACGGCAGTGGGAGCTCGCACCGGGTCTCTTGGGGAGCCTTGGCTGGACGGTGAGCGGCAGCGAGGACCTGGAGGCGGACGACGTGATGTTCTCTTTCGCCGGCGTGGAGGCCGCGGCGGGTGGGCGGGCGCTGCTGCTTACGGGAGACCGCGACCTCTTCCAGGCGGTGGGGGAGAGCGCAGCGATCCTCGAGCTGCGCAAAGACGGCAAGCCGGTAGAGGTCGGACCGGAGCAGGTGCGTGAGCGCTACGGGATCGGGCCGGAGCTCGTCCCGGACTTCATCGCACTGCGCGGCGATCCCTCCGACGGCCTACCGGGTGCGCCGGGGATCGGCGCGAAGACCGCTGCGGAGCTGCTGCGGCGTCACGGATCGCTGGAGGGGATGCTGCGCGTGGTGCGTAGCTCCCCCACGGCGGAGCGTCCGCGGATCGTGGCGGCGTTGAGCGAGCACGCGGAGCAGCTAGAAGCGTTCAAGCGAATCGCGACGCTCGTGGAGATCGACGTGCAACGACCGCCAGACGGCGCCACGGACTTCGCAAGCGGAGCGAGAGCCGCGCGCGAGCTGGGCATGAACCGCCTCGCGGAGCGGTTGGAGGGGATCGCGAGCACGAGCGGCTGAGGCCCGTCCCGAGCTGATCGCCAGCGCCTCAACCTGAGCAGAGACCGGACGTCCCAGCCTGATGGCGGGCTCGCGGGCGGCCCGAGTGGGGACCGCCTACGGGGTGAACTTAACGGTGATCACGTCGCCGTCGCGCATCAGTCAGCGGGAGGGGGACAGGTCCCTCTCCCGACCTCCCCCTGACAACAGCCGAGCTCATGGAGTGAACTTGACCGTGATCACGTCCC
>JBAUXH010000271.1:0-1783 GCA_049584155.1 Solirubrobacteraceae bacterium | reverse complement strand
GTGTGGACGAGGCGGTCGAGGACCGCATCGGCGATTGTCGGATCGACGATCACCTCGTGCCAGTGATCGACCGGGAGCTGACTGGTCACGATCGTCGAGCTGCGGCCGTGGCGGTCGTCGACGATTTCGAGCAGGTCACGGCCTTGCTGCGAGGTCAGCGGCGCCAGCCCCCAGTCATCAAGGATCAGAAGCTGGACGCGGGCGAGGGTCTTGAGGAGGCGCACATAGCGTCCATCGCCGCGTGCAAGCGCAAGTGCGTCGAGCAAGCGCGGTACGCGATAGTAGAGCACCGATCGATCGTCACGGCATGCCTTCTGTCCGAGCGCACAGGCAAGCCAACTCTTGCCGGTGCCAGTTTTACCGGTAATCAGGAGGTCCTGTCGCCGCTCGATCCAGTGGCCGGTCGCGAGCTTGGTGAATAGCGCTTTGTCGAGACCGCGCGCCGCCTTCGTGTTGAGATCCTCGATAGTCGCGTTCTGCCTGAGGTTGGCAGACTTGAGCCGCGTGACAAGCCGCTTGCTTTCGCGCTCGACGGCCTCGCGATCGACCAGGAGGCCGAGCCGCTCCTCGAACGTGAGCGAAGTAACAGCGGGCTGCGCTCGCTGCTCCTCGAACGCTTTGGCCATGCCGACGAGGCCGAGGGCGATCAGCCGGTCGTATGTGGGATGTGGCAGCATGTGTCATTCCTCTGTTTTCGTTTCACCCGCACATTTCCTTCGCGGCCGCCGCTTGCGGGCCTCCCGGGGCACGCGATCATCCGGGAGTTGCTCAGTGGTAGTAGCCACGCCCGCGGATGTTGGCGTGCCGGATCGGGGACGCGTCCGGCGTGCTTGCTTTGGCGAAGGCGCGATCGAGCCCGTTCTGCAGGATCGACTTGATCGAGCCGTAGGTGGTCGCGCGGATATCGTTGCCGCGCCTGGCTGCCGCCTCAATGCGCTGCGGTCCAAAACTCTTCACGAGGCTGAGGATGCCAAGGCACGCGCGGAAGCCCTGCTCGGGATGCAGCTTCGCCTTCATGATCGCCTCGAACAGCGCGATCGTTGCCGGGCCGATCTTCTCAGCCTCACGCAACAACCGTGCCGGTGACCATTCGGCGTAACGCCGATGGCTCGATGGCATGTGCTCCCGGATCGTCGTGTGCTTGTGCGCAACGCGCGAGCGCACGTGGCTCGCAATCCGCTGGCCCTTGTGGAAGACCTCGATCGTGCCGTCCGTGAAGCGCGCGTCGACGGTCTCGCGCAACAGGACGAACGGCACCGAGTAGTAATGATCACTGACCTCGACGTGATAGTCGGGCGCGACCGTGCAGCGCTTCCACTCGGCATATTGGTAGCGCTCGCTCGGAAGCCCTTTCAGCGCCGGCCGGTCGAGAGTGGCGAAGAGATCGTTGCGGCTCTGCTTGAGTTGCTTCATCACCTTCGCGTTGATCTTCGCTATACAGTCACGAACGGCGTCGTTCAACTCCACCAAAGAGAAGAATTGCCGGTTGCGCAGCTTGCCGAGCACAAAGCGCGAGACGATGCCGACCGCGGCTTCGACTTTGGCCTTGTCGCGCGGGCGGCGAACGCGTGCCGGCAGCACGACGAAGCCGTAGTGATCGGCGAGGTCCTGATATGTCCTGTTGATGCCCGGCTCGTAGCGCGACGGCTTGGTGATGCCGGCTTTGAGATTGTCGGGCACGCTAGCTTTCGGTACCCCGCCCAGGAAGTCGAGCGCATTGACGTGTGCACCAATCCAGTCTGGCAGCGTCTCGGTCCAGCGCGCTTCGGCGTAGGTGTAACTC
>JBAUXH010000270.1:0-24914 GCA_049584155.1 Solirubrobacteraceae bacterium | reverse complement strand
GCCAGGGGGCGCTCAAGCACGGCGCCGACGGCGAGACCCTGACGATCCGCGTGCCCCCTGGCACCGAAGCCCGCGGTCAGCAAGACAGCGGCGATGAGGATGACCTGAGCGGCCGGCGCTGGGAGTTGCTCGCCCACGGCCAGCGCGCCACGATCGCACGCGGCGGATCCGGTGGGCGCGGCAACAAGCGTTTCGCCACCCCCACCCGTCAGGCTCCTCGCTTCGCC
Organism: Solirubrobacteraceae bacterium; assembly: GCA_049584155.1. Classification (GTDB taxonomy): domain Bacteria; phylum Actinomycetota; class Thermoleophilia; order Solirubrobacterales; family Solirubrobacteraceae; genus Palsa-744. Next base: position 24,687 of record JBAUXH010000270.1, on the reverse strand, counting down.
GAGCGCGGGCTCTCCGGCGAGGAGGGCTGGATCGAGCTACAGCTGCGCCTACTGGCCGACGTCGGCCTCGTCGGGCTCCCCAACGCCGGCAAGTCATCGCTCGTCTCGCGCCTGACCCGCGCCGCGCCGAAGATCGCCAGCTACCCCTTCACGACGCTCTCCCCGGTCTTGGGGGTACTCGAAGACGAGTACGAGCGTCGTCAGCTGATCGTCGCCGACATCCCCGGTCTGATCGAGGGCGCGAGCGAGGGGGCAGGCCTCGGACACGACTTCCTCGCACACGTCGAGCGCACCCGCCTGCTCGTCCACGTGCTCGACATCGCCCCCGAGCTCTCCGGCGAGCAGGACGCCGACCCGGTCGCAAACCACGCCGCGATCGAGCACGAGCTCGCCGCACACGACCAGCGCCTCGCACGCCTACCGCGCGTGCTCGTGCTCTCCAAGGTCGACCTCGTCGCGCCCGAGCGCGCGCGGGAGGCCATCGCGGAATGGCAGGAGAGGCTAGGACCCGACGTGCCCGTGCTCGCCACCTCCAGTGCCACCCGCGCGGGCGTACGCGAGCTCGGCGAGCTGCTGCTGCGGATCGTGCCCGACGCCGATGCCGCGCCGGACGGTGATGCAGGCATCGACGCCGACGGCGCCCCCACGGTTACCACGGACACGATCGAGGATGAGCTCGCCGAGCACATGGTCTTCCGGCCCGGCGCGCGCGACGGCGGACGCGGTTACGTGGTCGAACAGCTCGGCCCAGGCTCCTTCTCCGTGGATGGCCGCGGCGTCGAACGGCTCTTGAGTCGTTACGACGTCAACAACGAGGACGCCCTCGCCTACGTCGAGGAGCGCCTGCGGCGCATCGGCGTGCTCGACGCGCTGCAGAGCGAAGGGTTCGTCGCGGGGGACGAGGTGCGGATCGCGGGGGTTGTGTTCGAGCTCGATCCGGACGCGTCGGCATGACCTGCTTGAATACAAAGCGATACATACAAACGGGAGCGAGTCGGTAGGACTAAAACAACCTTTAGGTTATAATAGGGGGCATGTCCGAGTCAGCGGCGCTTCTTAAGCAGGCTCGTCGTCAGGCCGGTCTCACCCAGGCGGAGCTTGCCGGTCGCATGGGAGTCAGCCAGGCGGCCGTCGCCAAGCTGGAGCGGCCGGGGGCAAACCCGACGTTCGTAACGCTTGACGACGCCATGCGTGCGACCGGCCACCGCCTCGTGCTGGCCGGCGAGCCTCTGCGCACGGGCATAGATGAGACGCTGGTGGTCGAGCAACTCGGGTTGACTCCTGACCAGCGACTTGCGCAACTGGAAAGCATGTTCGAGTGGGGTCGTGAACTCTCGCTTGCTGGAGCTAGGACCCATGGCGAGCTTGCCTGACTCCTACCATCCCGCGAAGCTGGTGCAGGCGCTCGTCGATGGGGACGTCGACTTCGTGATCATCGGGGGAGTGGCAGTCGTCCTGCAGGCGATGCCCCGCTTCACCAAGGATCTCGACATCTGCTACTCGCCCGCCCAAGACAACCTCGATGCGCTCGGCGCAGTGCTCGTGGCTCTGAAAGCGCGTCTGCGCGGCATACCGGAGGAGGTGCCGTTCGTTCCCGACGGTCGCACGCTGCGCCAGACTCAGATCGTGTGCCTGACGACGCCGGTCGGGGATATCGACCTGCTGGTCAATCCTGAGGGGGCTCCTACTTACAAGACTCTGCGCCGCCGTGCCGACATTATGGAGTTGGGTGGTCGCAGCGTCCGCATCGCATCCATCGAGGACATGCTCGCGATGAAGCACGCGGCGGGGAGATCGCAGGACCTGACCGATATCGAGTCGTTGGAAGCGGCCCGGCGACGCCTGCGGCGGGGGTCGAAGCGATAGCGATTCGGATCATCCGCTAGCTCAGAGCATCAAGGGCTTGGCTTGGGTCCCTCGCCCATGTAGCCCCGAGAGAACCATCCCAAGCAATCTAGATCATCAACCCAGATCCCGACACAAGGGTGTTCTGTGAGCTGGTGGTTCTTGCTCGGCCGACCAAATCGGACTTTCCATTATGTCTGACACAATTGATAGAATCTCAAATACAGGCGTGCGGTTTGCGCGCGCCGCGACACGTCATCGCGTATCGAAGGATCGCATCCGTCATGTCATCGCCAACTACAGAGTTCGATTCGAGGAGTCTCCGCCTGCCGGACGCGAAGGGGTGCCGGACACCCGGGTCGTCTTCCTCGGGGACGACTCGCAGGGACATCCGCTGGAGGTCATGGCAGTCGAGTTGCCCAACGGAGGTTTGCTCGTGATCCACGCGATGGCGCTACGTAACAGATATCGGCAGCGCTATGAGGGGCACAAGAGATGACGAAGATCAAGACACTCGCGGGTACAGAACTCTCAGAAGAGGACATTGAGGCGCTCGCCGACGAGGCCGAACGCGGCTACGACCTCGACAAGGCCATAAGGGTCACGGTCGGCAGGCCCTCTCTCGGCGCCGAGGGGGTGTCACCACGTATACAGGTGCGCGTCGACCCCACTCTTGCGACCGCGCTTCGTGTGCGCGCGCGCCGCGAGAAGCGCTCCATCAGCGATATCGCCCGCACCGCGCTACGTGAGTATCTCGACCGCGCGGCTTGAGCGTCAGGCATCTATGCGGTGACTACTACTCGCTCATGCTCGGCTGGCTTGGGCGACCAGCTGAGCCCCATCAAGATTACCGCGATACCGGCAAGCAACGCAGTTCTTCTAATATATGCTCGCCTATTCACCAATGATCGCGAGAACGACTCCGGTGATAATCAACACGGTTCCGCCGATCAATCCAACGGACAACATCAAGCGATAAGGGCGAGACTGAAGCATATCGTCAAACCGCTGTGTTGGGTTTCCTCGTTGAGCGATTCTGCTTCGTATCCGAGCGAACTCGCGGGGCATAAACCATCCCGCCCAAAGGAGTATCACACAGCCCAGTACGATCATTATTAGGTTGGACATCAAGTCAGCGGGGATTGCTCTACTTGCGCTTCCGGGGTGCTTTAGGCACGGGTCATAGCTTCAGGCCCGTACGCTTTTCCACGTCCTGCGCAACGAGTTCGTATCCTTCTCGGGCGCGTGCAGTCCCTTCGACGTGCTGAACAAGTTCAGCGAGTGTGAGGTCGAAAGCAGCGGCGATACCAATCATGACCTTCCACGTTGGGTTACCGATCCCTCTCTCTATCTTTGACAGATGTGTATCGTGGATATCGGCGAGATGAGCAAACTCATCGATCGTTAGTTCCCGCTGTTTGCGCAAAGAACGAATCGACGCTCCCAGATCAGCCCTATCTGGCATTTTCTCCCTCTTGGTCAAGACTTGATCATCATGATAGACGCTCTTCCGCCTTGCGACGTTCACGCAATTCGAGGGCGACAAGGGTGCCTATGCTCACCACGATAAGAACTGTTGCGATGGCAAGTCTCATATGTGTGACGAGGTAGAGTAGCGCGATTCCCGTAATACCAAGCGGTAGCCACACTGGTCTTAGCTTCGGTAGCTGCAGGCGTTCCTCGTCAGACAGGGGCGGCGGCTTCGGCAAAAACCATCGATGAACGATGGTCAATACGATTCCTGCAATAAGAGCAGCAGTTGTGACTGCAGCAAAGCCGGGAAGTCTGACAGTATATACGATGAGGACAATGACACTAAGTATTGCTACATCGAGAACAGCGTAGCAGGTTCTAATGATAGATCTTCGTTGAAAGTTAGTGGCTGGTTTCACTTTAGAGGCTCAAAAATTTTCGATAATGACTACGAGGTTGCCTGCGATAAAGCATCCTCCAATAGCCCCCGTCTCTGTTGCAAGTCCCAACGATGAATACGCGGCGATGGTTCCACCAACAGTTCCCCCAACTATGCATCCGATTAGCGGTCCTTCAGGCAATTCATCGATGACCTTGAGTTCGCCTGTTTGCTTTCCCTTTGGTGCATGGTCAGTCACTCTGCAGCCCTGTTTGAGTGGGTGGCTACACAGGTCCTTTCCAGGGAGATGTGGCCCACAATATCCTGAGTGAGGATTATCATGATGCTTGCACGGCGCTTCGCCTTCAGGGTCGCTGCCGTTGACCGGATCGTCATCGGCGTACTGGAAAGGATTCGCCTGGAACAGACTTGAGCCACCCGTCATCGGATCGGGCTGTGTCCAGGATCCAGTGGAGGGCTCGTAGTACCGTTCCCCGAAGTGGATGAGGTCGCTTGATTTGGTCCCGCTCGTAAAGCTCTGGTATCCGCCGTTGTAGCCGAACGTGGGGGGTTTGGCCGGGGGTGCTCCCTGCGGCGCACCGAACGGCTCGTACGTCACGGGTTCTTGGTCGGGCGTGCCGGCTTGGTTGGTGGTGCGGACGACTGAGCCGCGGTCGTCTTCGAGGTAGTAGTGGGCGCTTGTACCTTCGGCGGTGCGGGAGTCGATCAGCTGTCCTTCGGGGGTGCGAGTGTAGTAGGTGCCGTTGCCGCCTTCGAGGTTGGAGGTCGCGGAGACGCCCAAGGGGCCATTCTCCAGGCGCGTGTTGCCGACCGTGCTTAGGAGGCTGTTCGTGGATCCCTGCTGGCCCAGGGCGAGCGGTTCGGCACCTGTGAGGGTGAGCTGGGTCAGCTGGTCACGGATGTTGAATTTCATTGCGTAGTTGGGGGAGCCGGTCATGTTCCCCGCGTTGTCGTAGGCGTAGCCGGTTCCTGTCTGCTCATTGTCGGCATTGTACTGGTAGTTGGTCGTTGTGGGACTTTCGGCGCCGACCTGAGCCGCCTTCTGGAGGATGTTTGAGAAGCCTTCTGCGGAGGCGGGATGGCCCGTGCCGCAGCCGTTGTAGCAGTAGGTGTACTTGTAGAGCTGGGCTTTGGCTGAGTTAGTTGTGATGGCCTGCACGAGGCGGTTTAGGTAGTCGTAGGTGTAGGTGGTCTGCTGCCCGGTTGGGCCTTCGGCGAACTGTCTGAGTTCGGTCTGTAGGTTGGCGTTGGGGACGTTGACGTAGCTGTAGGACCAGCTCTGCAGGGTCGTGGCTCCAGCGGTCGATTTGATCGTCTTGACGCGGTCGTTGGCGTCGTAGGTGTAAAGCGTCTGCAGGTTGCCGGTCTTTTCCGTCGCCGTGCCGATCGGGTCGTCGACTTCGGTGAGCAGGCCGTGGGGGAAGTTGCTGGGCTGGTCGGTGTCCCAGTGCAGCTGCACGACGGCCGGTTCTTTGGTGGCGGGATCGGTCAGCTTGCGGGTGGCTGGGTCGCTGACAGTGGCCAGCTGGCCGTCTTTGTTGTACGTGTAGCTGACGGTGCCGCCGGCGTCGGTCAGTTCCTTGAGCTGGCTGTCGGGGTAGTAGGTCTCGCTGACGGTCTGCGCTCCGTACGTCGAGGAGGTGCGGCGGCTCATGCCGTCGTAGGTGTAGAGCGCGGTGCCGGTAGGGCTGATTTCTTCCTTGAGGTTGCCGTCGCCGTCGTAGTGGTAGGTGACGGAGCTGCCGTCGGAGTAGCCGATTTCCTTGACGCGGCCGAGGTTGTCGTAGTGGTATTTGGCTTCGTTACCGTCACCGTCGGTGGATGTCGAGAGGCGGTCGAGGCTGTCGTAGGTCATTTTCGTCGGTTTCATCGGGGCGGGCGGGATGACTTCGGTCCGGTTGCCGTGGCTGTCGTATTTGTAGGTTGTCGTCTGCTGGTTGGGGGAGACACCCAATGCCGAGCTCTGCAGCAGGCCGCCTTCCCATTTGAGGCTCAACTGCTCAGGCTGGGCGGTCGTGCTTTTCAGTGCCTTGACGGTGAGGAGATGGCCCTTTTCGGTTTCGTAAGACATTTCTGTTGTGTTGCCCTGTGCGTCGGTCGTCTTGGTCGGCTCATAAGGATTGCTCGGGCTGTATTCAGTGGCGGTCTGCGCGCCGCTCGGGGCGCTAGTGGCGGCGGTGGTACCAGTGGTGGCGTTGAGTGTGTCGGTGTACGGGCCGACTTCTTTTTCGCCGGCGGCGCCGGCTGTGGTGTGGAGCTGACTGAACACGCCGTACGTGGTGGCTTCGCGTTCGTGGCCGTTGGGGTCGACGTAGTGAGTCATGCGGTGTTGGCTGTCAAAGCAATATTGCCAAACACGGCCAACGGGATCGGTCTCGGTCGTATCGAATTCGTTGGGGTGACAGGGGCCGCTCTGCCCCGACGTGCTGTAGCTGTAACTGGTTTTGGCGAGTGTGTTGCCTTTGTTGTCCTGGCGCGTGACGCTCGTAACTCGACCCAGCGAGCCGGGGTCATAGCCGATGAGCGTGAGGTTACCGTCTGGGGTGACGATCTTTTCCAGCAGATTATTAGCGTTGTATTCGTATGTGGTGACGCCACCTTCGGGATCTGTGTACGTGTGGAGTCGATCCTGAGCGTCGTAGGCGTATTTCCATTTCCGCCCTGTCGTGTCTTCCATCTGCGTCACCTGATCCTGGCCCACGCAGTTTGTCGTCAAGGTCAGCGCCGAATTGCCAATGAGCGTCAGAGTCGGCCCATGTGCAGGACATGCAGCAGCGCTTTCAGACATATGCACGATATGGCCATCTCTATTTATGTATTCGAGCGGTGATTTTTCCGAGAAGAGGATGCCGGTAGCGTCGTACATGATCCCGTTGAAGGGGAGATGTGCGTTTTTTATATATGTAGCATCCTCGCCATCACCCACGGACGTACCTTTCATTCCGTTTGCGGCCAGGGTTTCTCCTGATAGCGCGGTCACAGAGCCATCCGGAGCATCCCAGATCCCCGAACTGAGTCGCGTCTCACGTCCGAGACTGAACTTCCAGCCAAGGCTCAGATCAACGGGCGTACTCATGCGTCGGCTTTCATAAATGCGGTTCTCGTCGAGGGAGATCCCCGGCCCGGGCAGCGCGAAATCTTCGTTTACGAGACGCAGATCGCCTGTACCAACGTTGACAGCCATGCTCATCTTGTCATCCAATTGCTGATGATCATAGAGAAACTGACGCCGTTCCCCAGTGATTGGCATATACGTGATGACGAGTTCAGGGCTTGCACGCAGCACCTGAAGTTTCGGAGTCCCTTTCGCACCTTCTAGCGGCGGTTTTGCATTGGAGAACCCGAGACCAAAGAAGCCCCCATACTTGTTGCCTATCCAGTCTCGCACCAGCGCAGTCACGTCCGCTTGCAGTGTTTCGCTTTCGGAGATCGACGCTTCCGCCGAGCTGCCCGTTGTGTCGTACGGACTACCACCAGGCCATTCTGGCCCCCCTGAAATAGGCTTATTCCAAGTTGCAGTGGTGTTCCATGCTGTCTTAACGTTGTAGATGGTTGCGCTTCTGGCCGTCGTAAACCGGCTCTTGTAGGCGGTTGTTTTAGCCGTCAATTGGGCGCCAATAATTTCGCTATCACTGGGAATCTGGGCCAGGGCTGTAGACGAGAACTCAATCAAGCCACGCTTAACATCCGTGCCCGAGGTTTCGGTTTCAGCGTAACTTTCCCCGCAAAACGAGCTATTAGGACTCGACGCCACAAGTGTGCAGACCTGCGGTTCTTTGAGGCTGGTCGTGGTCGGATCGACCGTCACGGGGTAGGTACGCGCGGGGCTCGACAGCCAGGCGGAGTCCAGCTTTACCGTCAGCATCCAGCTTGCGCCTGCTTGCGAGAGAGCGAAGGAGACCGGTCCAGACACGCCGCTTGCGTCGCGCGCCACCGGAGCGGGGATGCGCATCTGCACAGCACCGCTCGGGTCGAATAGGTCGATCTCGCCCGAGGCGCCCAGCACGGGGCGCAGGGCGCCATCGGTGGAGAGCTTGTAGGTGAACGCGCTCGGGGCACCGCTGTTCTTCAGCACGAGCAGGTCCTGCAGACCAGCAGGGGTGGCGCGCAGATCCACGTCGGTGTGGGGTAGGGCTTCGCCATAGTCTGCGCTGGAGCCATCGACAGTGGCCGCCGCGCCGGCGCCCTGCAGCTGGAAGCGCACGCCGTTGGCTCCTTGGAGCATGGAGATCGCGCCGGCTTCGTCGCTTGATAGATACGTGGGCAGCTTGACCGTGTAGCGATCGGCGCGGTTGACGTACGCTGCGCCTGAGGGCACGAGGCTGTCATCGATGGGCTGCCATGCACCGTGCACGTCGCGGTAGTTCACGGGCTCGGGATACAGCACGAGTTGTGCCGTGCCGTGCGAGCCCTCATAAGTACGCGAGTACATGCCGCGCAGCGCCGGGATTTCAGGGCCGTGCGAGGCTGCCGGTGTGGCTTGGGGACTGCTCTGCGGGGCTTCTGTGGAGACGTTGGTCAGCGCTCCGACGCTGATGTTCGCGCGCATCGGATCTTCCGCGGCGATTGCCGCTGTGGACGACCAGCCGACCGCCGCCGTCAAGCCGCAAAGCGTCACCAGAAACAGCCGTACACCTGCCCTCATGCCGGTTCTCCTCGCTTGGTCTATTCAAATAGCTCTTCTTTTTCGAAGCTATTTGTCGGTGGACGCAAAAGCTACAGAGGTGAGCGGCTCCTTTTGAATATGTGTTTCTTATTCGTATTATTCTGAAAAATGGTAAGAACGGCGAACGCTATGAGCTGGGCTCGCGGGACCGTATCACAGCGTAAGTAGTTGGGGCATATAAGCATGGGACTCGAATGCTCTGGACATAGACAGTCGAGATGTATGTGGTTTATGATCTATGGCCAAGGAGATCTCCCAAGCCGCGGGTCTGCTCGGCGCGCGGGTTCGCGAGCACCGCAACGCGCTTGGTCTCAGCCAGGAGGCGCTTGCTCACAAGAGCGGCATCCACTGGACCTTCCTCGGGCAGGTCGAGCGCGGACAGCGCAACCTGAGCCTCCACAACCTGCTCAAGCTCGCCGCGGGCCTAGAGGTCGATCCGGCCGAGCTCGTCAAGGGTCTGCGACCGCCCGAGGACCCCACGAACCAATAGGTTTGCAGCGACCGACTACGCTGCGTATCGCCATGAAACGTGTAGTCATCAAGCTCGGTTCCTCGGTCGTCGCCGACGCCGACGGCGAGCTGCGCGAGGATGCGCTCGCGCGCGTGTGCGACGTGGCCGCCGAGCTGCACCGTGGCGGCGATGAGGCGATCCTCGTGACCAGTGGGGCGATCGCGCGGGGGATGCGCACGATGGGGCTGCCCCAGCGTCCGAGCGCGATCGGGGAGCTGCAGGCCGCGAGCGCCGTCGGACAGGGCAAGTTGTATCGCGTCTACGACGAGCTGTTGCGCGATCGCGATGTGACCAGTGCGCAGGTGCTGCTGACGTTCTTCGACATGTCCGCGCGCACCCACTATCTCAACGCGCGCCAGACGCTCGCGACGTTGCTCCAGTGGCGGGTGCTGCCGGTTATCAACGAGAACGACACGACCGCCACCGATGAGATCTCCTTCGGCGACAACGACTTTCTCGCCGCCCAGGTCGCCGTGCTGATCGGCGCTGAGGAGCTGATCCTGCTGACCGACATCGACGGGCTTTTCACCGCCGATCCGCGCCTGCGCTCCGACGCGCGACTGATCGATGACGTCACCGAGTTCGCCGCCCTCGATGAGCTCGACATTGGCCACACGACCTCCCCGTTGGGCTCGGGCGGGATGCGCTCCAAGGTCGTCGCCGCCGACATGGCCACCGCCGCCGGGATCACGACGACGATCTGTAATGGACTGGACGAGAACGCATTGCGCACGGTCCTCGCGGGCGGACGCGCCGGGACGCGGTTTCAGGCGCGCGAGGCCCGCTACTCCTCATTCAAGCTGTGGCTCAAGTACGCCCGCCCCGCGCGGGGCACGCTCACGATCGACGCCGGCGCCGCGCGTGCCGTACGCGAGGGCTCCGCCAGCCTGCTGCCGGTCGGCGTCGTCGCCGTCGAGGGCGAGTTTGACGCGGGCGATGCGGTCGAGATCGCAGTGCGCGACCGAGACGGCGCGATCGGCAAGGGCATCTGCAACTACTCCGCGCCCGAGCTGCGCCAGGTGATGGGGATGCAATCCGCGGCAGTGCGCGAGCTATTGCCGCGCGCGACCGATGAGGCCGTGCATCGCGACTATCTGGTGCTCGACTAGGGCTGGTGCAGGGGATTGCCGTCGCCCTGCGTCGCAGGGGGCGCAGTCCTTCGGCGAGATCGACTCCGGCGTGTGAGCGCTTCCAGGGCTGGACGTAGCCCAAGTACGGAGTTGACGACTTCGGAGAGAGGTGCCAGGCCCGACGGGACCGTCTCACGTGCTCCGTGCTCCGCCCGGAGCACGGGCGGCACATCGATAGACAGAACAGGTTCGCCATCGGCGTTGAGCACACGCTTTGGAGCTTGAGCAGTGTTGGGCTTGCCAGTCATCTTCTTCCGAGTATAGACCCGAGCTAGACGTTGGGAAAAACGCACGCGGACACCTCACTAGCGGAGCGGCTGGATCCGAGAGCATCGAAGGGTGCGCAGAATCAGACATCGAAACGACATGATGACGGCGGCTTGGGACGGTATTCATCGGCGCTGTCGTACCCTGTAGCGGTGGTCACGGCTGTCTCTTCTGTCGCCGACGTCTGTCTCGCGGCCCGGCGTGCCGCGCGCGAACTCGCCCAGATCGATACCGCGCGCAAGAATGCCGCCCTCGCGGCGATCGCGCAAGCGCTGATCGAGCGTAGCGAGGAGATCCTCACGGCGAACGCCCTCGACATGCAGTCCGGACGCGAGTCGGGCCTCAGCGACGCGCTGCTGGACAGGCTCGCGCTTGACGAGACCCGGATAGCGGGGATCGCCGGTGCGGTCGAGCAGATCGTCGCGCTGCCCGATCCCGTCGGTGAGGTGCTCGAGGGGCGGCGGTTGCCTAATGGGCTGGACATTCGCCGCGTGCGGGTGCCGCTGGGTGTGGTCGCCGTGGTGTATGAGGCACGCCCCAACGTCACGATCGACGCGACCGCACTGTGTGTGAAGTCGGGCAATGCGATCGTCCTGCGCGGGTCCTCCACCGCGGCCTATTCCAACGCGATACTCGCGCGGATCGCCGCCGAGGCCGCCGTCGCGGCGGGTCTGCCCGAGGGGTGCATCGGCCTCGTCTCCGGCGGTGGACGCGAGGAGCTCGCACAGCTGGCGACCCAGCAGGACACGATCGATCTGATCATCCCCCGTGGCGGTGAGGGGTTGAAGGCGGCGCTGCAGGAGGTCGCCACGGTGCCGGTGATTTATGCCGCGTCGGGCAACTGTCATGTCTACGTCGACGCCACCGCCGACCTGGAGCAGGCGGAAGCGATCGTGCTGAATGCCAAGACCCAGCGTCCGGGAGTGTGCAACGCCGCCGAGACGCTGCTCGTACACGAGGCGCTCGCCGCCGAGTTCCTACCGCGGATACTCGCCTCGCTGACGGATGCCGGCGTGAGTCTGCGCGCGGACGCCCGCACGCGTGAAATCGCTTCCCCGACGCTCGCTTCCCCGGCGCTCGCGCAGGCGACCGAGGAGGACTGGGCTACCGAGTACCTGGCGTTGACCCTCGCCGTCGGCGTGGTCGACTCGGTGGAGGAGGCGATCGAGCATATCTCCCGCTACGGATCGGGACACTCCGAGGCGATCCTCACACGCGATACCGACGCGGCGCGCGCATTCCAGCTAGGGGTCGACGCCGCTTGCGTATATGTGAACGCCTCGACCCGATTCACCGACGGGGGCGAGTTTGGGATGGGCGCGGAGATCGGCAACTCGACCCAGAAGCTGCACGCGCGTGGGCCGATCGGGCTGCGCGAGCTGTGCACCTACAAGTATCTCGTCACGGGCGACGGACACGTCCGCGACTGAACGACCCCGTGGAGCGCATCGGCATCCTCGGCGGGACGTTCAACCCGCCGCACATCGGGCACGTCGCACTGGCCCGTCACGCGCGCTCGGAGCTTGACTTGGAGCGGGTGCTGTTGATGCCGGCATACATCGCCCCGAACAAGCCGACCGCCGGAGAGGACCCGGGCCCCGCCCACCGCCTGCAGATGTGCCGTCTCGCGGTTGTCGACGAGCCCGGCCTGGAAGCGTCGGCGCTGGAGATAGAACGTGGGGGAACGTCCTATACCGTGGATACCGTGCAAACTATCCATGACGCCCATCCCGCCGCCGAGCTGACGCTGATCGTGGGAGCCGACACTGCGCGCACACTGCCCGGTTGGCGCGAACCGGCGCGGCTACTGGGGATGGTGAGGAGCCTCGCGGTAGCCGAGCGCGACGAGCTGAACGCACACGATGTGGGCTTGGAGTTGGCCTCCCTGGCGCCGGCGCCAGGACCGGGTTCCCCACCGCGCGTGACACCCTTGCGAATGGCTCCCGTCGCGGCGTCCTCATCGGAAGTGCGTCATCTGATCGCCGCCGGTGGGCCCGTCACCGAGCTGGTAGGGGAGAGGGTCGCCGACTACATCGCCGAGCACGGTCTCTACCGCACGGCTGAGGCTTCAGCGGCCGCGACCGGCGGTGCGGCGTGAGCGCCGAAGGGTCCGTCCCGGGGCGGGGATCACGGCCCGACGGGGAGTCCGCCCAGTCCACCCAATCCACCGAACCGCCGCGCTCACAGGAGCTACTCGATGAGATCGCACGGTATGCGGCCGACAAGAAGGCCGGCGAGGTGGTCGAGCTCGACCTGCGTGACGTGCTTGGCTACACCGACTGGTTTCTGATCTGCACGGGCAACACCGAGCGCCAGGCCAAAGCGATCCACGACGGCATCCTCGAGGGGTGCAAGCGTGAGCACGGTACGCTCCCGCGCCGCGTCGAGGGCTTCAGCCGCGGAGACTGGATCCTGATGGACTATCTCGATGTAGTGGTGCACATTTTCACGCCCGCCACCCGCGAGTACTACCGGCTGGAGCAGCTGTGGGGCGAGGTTCCCGCCCGCGCTGCCGGCGGCGAGGCGTAGTCCGCCCGACACCGACACCGACACCGACGGCGACGCAGGTGACGCTGCCGTAGACCGACTGGCTTGGCCCCCACGGCGAGTGCTTTGGGCGTATCGAGACGACCGGCGAAGCTGGAAACAGTTCCCAACATCTGTCCAGTTTCTATTGATTAGATTTTGCTCCGGCGGTAGGGTCGCGCCGACAGCGCCCGCGGTGAGCGCGGTGCGCACTCTGGAGGGAGATCCACGGATGACCTGTACGACGACTGCCCATAACACCAACCTGGGGGTTCGCGTCACGGCGCTGATCGCCGCCGCGCTGCTGGCCTGTGCGCTGGCGTGCGGTTTTGGCGCGTTGGCCGCTACTTCCGTCGCGCGCGCTGAAGGCCCCGGCGAAGGCTCGCCCTGGGTTACGAGCCTCGGCGACTCCTACATCTCCGGCGAGGCCGGACGCTGGGCGGGGAACACGAACGAAAGTTCCTCGAAGACCGACGCGCTCGGATCGACGGCCTACTTCGACAACGCGGGCCACACCGCCGAACTGATCCCCGGCTGTCACCGCTCGGCCTCCGCGGAGGTCTACATCGGTGGCGGCGTGAGCGGTGAGAACCTCGCCTGCTCGGGTGCCAAGACCTCGAGCTTTACAACCGAAGGCAAATTCAAGCCGGGCATCGACTTCTACAACTCCGGCGGCAACGAAGGCCAGGCGCTGATGCTCCAGCATTTCGCGGCCACCCACAACGTCAAACTGGTGGCGCTGTCGATCGGCGGCAACAACTTCAACTTCGCCTCGATCGTGCAGACGTGCGTCCTTGACTGGCTGACATCACCGTCGTGGTGGCCGAACTTCTGTTACGACGACTCCTCGGTTAAGGAAAACTTCACGACCGCGAACATCGCCACGCAGAAGGCCGCCATCAAGGGCGCGATCCAGAACGTCGCGCAGGCGATGACGAACGACGGCTACAACAGCTCGCAATACACGATCCTCGTCCAGGACTACCCTTCGCCGATCCCCAACGGCTCGGGCTTCCGTTACTCGCAGAGCGGCTTTACCCGCCAGACGGTGGGCGGCTGTGGGTTCTGGAACGAAGACGCAAACCGGGCCAACTCCGAAATGCTGCCGACGATCGACAATACGGTCTTCGGTGCGGCCGCCGAAGCGGGCCTATCGAACGTGAAGACGATGGAACTGTCAGGTGCGTTCAACGGCCGGCGTCTGTGTGAGAACACCGTGGGCCTGCTGGAGGAAAAGGGCCTGTCCTCGTGGACCTCGCCGGGCGCCGTCGACAAAACCGAGTGGATTAACCAGATCCGCACGGTCTCGGCGATCTTGCCCCCCTACGAAATCCAGGAAGACCTGCACCCGAACTACTGGGCGCAGCTGGCGTTGCGCAACTGCGTGACCCAGGCCTACGGCTCCGGCACGCCTAAAGGCGGTACGTGCACGATCTCCGGCACGGGCCTGAACGCAGCGGGCGAGCCGAATATGTCGCTGCACTGATGGCTGGGGGTCTTCTATCCCACCGGGAGCGTGCCGGGTTGGGGTGAGGGGCTCTGCACGGGGGCGGTGGCCGGGAGTATCTCGGCCACCGTCTCCATGCTCGTCGAGCGCGCGGGGGTGCGTCCCACCGCGAGCAGCGACACGCCCGCGAGCAGGCTGGCCGCCAGCATGAACTTCCAGCCGCCGTCGAAGTCGCCAGCGCTGTGTGGGGTTCCGAGCACGGCGATCAGGATCGCGAACCCCAGCGCCGAGCCGAGCTGGCGTCCGGTCGTCTGCACCGCGATCCCCGTCGCCAGGCGCTCCGGTGGCAGCGTCGCGGCCACGGCGCCGGTCAGTGACGGGATCACGAGACCCACGCCGATCCCGCCGATCAGCATGCCCGGTAGGAACTCCGCGGCGTAGGCAGGCGTCGAGCCAAGGTGACCGATCCACCACACCCCGCCGAGGGCGAACAGAACCGTGCCGAGCGCGCCGACGCGACCGGCTCCGAAGCGCGCGCCCAAGCGCGCGCCGGGGATCGCGGTGAGCGCGGCCATCGCCGGTCCCGGTGAGATCATCAGGCCGGCCGTGAGGATCGGCTCGTGCCAGATGCCGGTGAGGAACAGCACGCTCGCCAGCAGCATCCCCGCGAACCCGGCGAAGAACAGCAGCGACCCGAGCGTCGCGGCGCTGAACGCGCGCACCGCCAGCAGCGCGGGCTCGACGATCGGGGCCGGGTGGGTGACGATGCGACGCGCGAGCAGCGCGATCAACACCGCCGAGAGCGCGAGCAGCGAGAGGATCGAGGCGCTCGACCAGCCCCAGCTTCCGCCCTGGACGATCGCCACGGTCAGCGTGGCCACGCCGGCGGTAAGCAGCGCCGCGCCCAGTAGATCCGGCCGGACATCCTCGGCGTCGGGGTGGCGGATCTCTCTGAGCACGCGCCGACCGGCGATCAGGCCGGCGATGCCGACCGGGACGTTGACGATGAACACCCACCGCCAGCCGGCCTGCACGAGCAGACCGCCGAGGGGAGGACCGGCCGCGGCGGCGATCCCGCCGACCGCCGCCCAGGCGCCGATCGCGATGTGGCGCTGCTGCGCTGGAAACTCTGGCAGCAGCAGCCCGAGCGAGGCCGGCATCAGCAGTGCCGCGCCGAGACCCTGCAGCGCACGCGCCGCGACGAGCACCGGAATCGATGGCGCCGCGGCGCAGGCGGCGGAGGCGGCGACGAACAGGCCGACGCCAAGCAGAAACGCGCGCTTGCGCCCGAACCCGTCAGACCAGCGTCCCGCGACGATCAGGAACGCGGCGAAGACGATCGTGTAGGAGTTCAGGATCCACGACAGCGAGGCCAAGCTCGTGTCGGGGAAATCGGCGTGAATCTGGGGGAATGCGATGTTGACGATGAACACATCCAGGCCGGCCATGAACACGCCGACCACCACGACCATCAGGACCTTCCATTTGCGCTCCATCACTCACTCGCTCCTCTCATGCCGGCTCGACGGGGTAACCTCGCCGTCCGGTTAGGTTGCGTGAAAAGACTCACTGCCGGCACCTTATCCCATTGCGTTTTATGATGCAACTAACTCGTGATATCGTGATTGGGGGATGCTCGGGTCCGACTACGGCAATCAGAACTGCTCGATCGCCCGCACGCTGGAGCTTGTCGGCGAGCGCTGGACGTTTCTGGTGCTGCGCGACGTGTTCCTCGGGGTGCGCCGTTTCGACGCCCTGCAACGCGACCTCGGGGTCGCCCGCAACGTGCTCTCGGCGCGTTTGGAGCGGCTCGTCGGCGAGGGCGTGCTGATGAAGGTCCCCTACAGCGAGCGCCCACTGCGCTACGAGTACCGCCTCACCGACAAGGGAGTGGACCTGTGGCCGGTCGTCGTCGAGTTGTTGCACTGGGGCGATCGCTACGCCGCACCCGGTGGCCCGCCGATCGTCCTCCGCCACAAGGGCTGCGGCGGCGAACTCGGCGAACGGCGCATATGCTCGCGCTGCGGCGAGCCGCTGAGTGCCCGCGACGTGCGTGCGGAGGCAGGGCCGGGAGCCGTGCGTGAGCCGGCAGCCCAGCGCGTTTGACCGCTACTCACACGCCTTTGACGGGTTCTAACGGTAGACCCTCTACAAGGAGCCCACAATGCGCACAATCGAGATCACTAGTCAGATGCGCAGAACGTCCGCCTGTCTGGCCCTGCTCGGCCTGACCGCCTTCGTCCTGCCGGCCGTCTCATCGGCCTCCACCTGCAGCACGGCGGGACCCTGTCCGACGGTGTCGCTGATCGCGAAAGCGGTCCCGATTAAGGGCTTCCCGGGTACCGGCAACAAACTCGGCGCCGGCGCGGCTCTCGAAGCGAAATACACGCTCAAAGGCACTGAATCGACCGGCGGCGTCGTCTCGCAGATAACGCACGTCAACTTCTACCTGCCAGGCGGGACGAAGATCAATCAGACGGGGTTCGTGACATGCTCCTCGGCGACGCTCGAAAACATCGGTCCGAGCGGCTGCCCGAAGAAGTCGCAGGCAAGCCCCGTGGGTACCGCGGGCGTGGTCGATCCGATCGGCGGCGAACTCGTCAAAGAGAACGCGACGCTGCAGGCGTTCTTCGAGCCCGGCGGCGGCCTGCAGTTCTACGCCAACGCGGCCTCGCCGATCTCCGCCCAGCTGCTCGTCGCCAAAGGGCGCATCATGAACGCGAAAGCCCCCTACGGCCCCGAGCTAAACACCGAAGTCCAGTTGGTTCAGTCGGTGCCCGGCGCGCCGCCGGTATCGACCGAATCGATCAACATCAAGGTCGGCGCTGCCTACAAGAAGGGCAAGAAGACAATCTCCTACGGCACGTTGCCGAAGAAGTGCCCCAAGGGCGGGTTCCCGGTGAAGTCGGAAATCACGTTCGCGACCGGCGCGACCGTGACCACCGTATACAAGGCTCCCTGCCCCAAGAAGTAGGCGCATGCTGCAGCCGGACCGTCGCGTCGAGGGTCGCGGCGGTCCGTAGCGGTCGCAGGCGGCGGCGATGGGTCACGTCGCGGCTCGCGAAAGATGGCTGGGTGAGCCCTGCTCCCTCACCCAGCCGCATTACTCCGCCTGAAGAACCGTCAGTCTCGTGCTGTGACGGTGAGCGGGTGATGCCCCGCTGGAGCTTCCTTCGACGGGCCGACCGTGAGGCTCAACGATCATAGGCGTCGATCGCGCGGACCGACAACCACGTGAGCACGATGCCGGTGAGAAGGATCACGCCGCAGCAGATCGCGAGCTTGTCGAGCACCCAGCCTTCGAGCACGAGCGAGCGCAGCCCTTCGATCACATAGCTGACGGGGTTGGCTCGCGCGAGGACCTCCATCACCGGACTGAGGAGTTCGAAGGGCACAAAGTTGGGAGTCAGGAAGAGCAGGGGGAAGAAGACCAGGAAGCTCGCGTTCGTGGCCTGGACGTTGCGGGTGTGCAGTGCCACGAGCATGCCGATGCCCGCATAGGCGACCCCCCACAGCGCCGCCAGCAAGACCAGCACGAGTGCGCCAGGGACGCCGGCGCGCACTTCCATGCCGAATGCCAGCGCGACAAGCAGCACGAGCGTTGCGACCGCCAACCCCCGCACGAGATCAGCGGCGAGACGCCCGAAGATGATCGACGAGCGCCTTATCGGCGCGACGAGCAGCTTGTCGAAGTAGCCGAGGTCGATCTCGGTGACAAGTGCCAGCCCCGAGGTGGCGGTGCAGACGGCGAACATCAGCGACACCGGCAGCTGGAAGCCCACATACCCCTGGCCGTGCAGGAATGGCGTCGTCGGAGGGAACGTCTTGGAGATCTGCCCGATGTTCACCGCAAGAAAGAACAGGGGGATGAACAGCGTGGGCACGGTCGCCGCGGGTAGGCGAATCACTTCGCGGACCGCGCGGCGGCCGAGCAGAAACACCTCGGTCATGCCGCTCGCTCCTCGCGGTTCTCCTCGTCGCCCTCCAGCCGCCTGCCGGTGGCGCGCAGGAACACGTCATCGAGCGAGGGTCGTGCCACCGAGATCGCCCCGACACGAATCTGGGCGCCGTCCAAACGCCGCACGATCTCGGCGATCGAGCCCGGGCCGTCCTCCAGATACAACGCCAGGCTGTCGCGTCCCGTGACCACGCGCTCCAACCCGTCCACCTCGCCGATCGCAGTCTGAGTGGCATCGATGTCGGCGCCGTCGAGCTCGACCGATACGACATCGTGGCCTAGCTGGGACTTGAGCTCCTCGGGTGTGCCCTGCGCCACAATCTGTCCGTTGTCGATGATCGCCACTCGATCGCACAGCTGATCGGCCTCCTCCAGGTATTGCGTCGTCAGGAACACGGTCGTGCCCTGCGCGTTAATGCGCCGCACCTCCTCCCAGATAGTCAGCCGTGAGGCGGGATCGAGACCGGTCGTGGGCTCGTCCAAGAACAGCACCTCGGGCGAGTGCACGAGCGCGCTGGCTAGATCGAGCCGGCGCTTCATCCCACCCGAGTAGGTCTTCGTGCGCCGCTCGGCGGCGTCGAGCAGACCGACGAGCTCGAGCAGTTCCTGCACCCGTGCCTGCGCCTGGGCGCCGAGGATCCCATACAGCCCGCACTGCAACTCGAGCAGCTCGCGCCCAGTCTGCAACGGGTCCAGGCCGATCTCCTGCAGCGCGACGCCGATCCGCCGGCGTACCGCCGCGGGATCTGCGACCACGTCCAGCTCGCCGACGTGCGCACTGCCGGAGGTCGGGGGCAGCAACGTGCAGAGCATGCGCACGGTCGTCGTCTTGCCGGCGCCGTTCGGTCCCAGAAACCCGAAGATCTCTCCCGGTGCCACATCCAGGTCGATCCCGCGCACGGCGTCGATGTCGCCCTTGAACGTACGTCGCAGATCGCGCGCCGCGATCGCGCTGCTCATGATGGCCTTGGCCCGCCCGGCGCGTCGGCCATCGCGGGCTGATCCTCGATCGCCTCGTAGTCGCGCGCGAGAAAGAACTCGGCGCCCTCGATGCTCATGTGCGGGACGGCCCGATCGAGCCACCCGGGCATCCACCAGTTGACCTTACCCATCAGCAGCATCGTCGCAGGCACGAGCAGACAACGCACTACGGTCGCGTCGAGGATGACCGCGACGGCGAGACCGACGCCGAACTGCTTGATCGTCGGATCGCCGTTGAGTACGAAGCTGCCGAATACGAACACCATGATCGCGGCCGCCGCGGTGATCACGCGCGCGCTCGTGACGAGCCCCGAGACGACCGAGTGACGGTTGTCCTCGCCCGCGTGCACGTGCTCCTCGATCTGACTGACGAGGAACACCTCATAGTCCATCGAGAGCCCGAACAGCACCGCGAACATGAACAGCGGCACATAGGAGACGACCGGGACCGGTCCTTCCAATCCGATCAACCCGCTCAGCCAGCCGTACTGGAAGACGGCGGTGAGCACCCCGTAGGAGGCGCCGATCGAGAGCAGGTTCATGACCGCCGCCTGGGCCGGGATCACGACGGTGCGGAACGCCAGGATCAGCAGGATGAAGCTGAGGGCGATCACGACGAGGATCTGCAGCGGCAGCTTTTCGGAGATACGCGACGCCAGATCGACGTAACCGGCGGTGCTGCCGCCGACGTCGGCCTGCATGTCGGTGCCATGCTCGGCGCCGGGGATCGTGTCCGAGCGCAGCCGCTGCACGAGTTCTTCGGTGGCTTTTTCTGCGGGCCCGGTCGTGGCGATCGCGTTGAAGTAGGCGGTCGTCCCCGCCTGGTCGATCTGGGTCGGCGCTATCGCAGCGATGCCATGCGTGGAGGAGACGTCTTTTTGCAGTGTCACCAGTCGCGGATCGTTCGTGTTCTTGGCCGGCGAACCCAGTGAGACGGCGACGAGCAGCGGCCCGTTGACGCCCGGACCGAAGCTTTCGGAGATCAGGTCATACGCCCGTCGCGCGGTGGTCGAGGTGGACAGCGCGGCGGTGTCCTGCTGGCCCAGGGTCAGCGACAGCAACGGGATTGTCAGGGGCAACAGGATCGCGAGCGCCGCGAGCCCCGCCAGCTGTGGGTGCCGGGCGATCATATTTGCCCAGCGCGACCACAGTCCCTCCTTCGTGTCGGTCTCCGGGCGCAGGTCGCGGTGGGGCGGGCGCACCCGCAGTGAGTTGATGCGCGGGCCCGTGATCGCGAGCATCGCCGGCAGCAGCGTGAGCGCGCCGAGCACCGCGACGACGACAGCGACGCCGGCCATCAGACCCATCGTCGTGACCAGTGGGATGTGAGCGACCGCGAGGGAGACGAGCGCGATCGTCACGGTGCCGCCCGCGAAGAACACCGCGCCGCCCGAGGTCGCCGCCGCCCGAGCGATCGACTCGTCGATCTGCAGGCCATCGTTCATCCCGCGAAAATGGCGCGTGACGATGAACAGCGCGTAGTCGATCCCGACGCCCAGCCCGATCATCGTCGCGAGCGTCGGCGCGACGCTGGGGACGGTCGTGACGTGGCCGAGGATGCGGATGATCGCCAGCGAGGTGAGCAGCGCGAGGATCGCACTCACGATCGGCAGCAGCATCGAGACGATCGTCCCGAAGGCGAGCGTGAGGATCACCATCGCCGCGATGATCCCGATCAGCTCGCTGGACTCGGTCGCGGGTTTGGAGACCTTCTGTCCGAGCTGGCCGCCGGTCTCGACTTGCAATCCCGCGGCTTTGGCGGGATCGGCGGCGTCGATGATCGTCTGTGCTTCCTCGGTCGAGAGTTCGCCCGGGCTCACTGCGAGCGTCACCGATAGGTACCCGGTTGCCTTGTCCTTGCTGAGCGCGGAGGCGCCCTGGGGCGTGAGTGGGTTAACCACCGAGGCGACGTTCGGGGCTTTCGCCACAGCGGCGGCGGCCTGGTCTATGGCGCTGGAGTACTTGGCTTCGGTCAGCTTGCCGCTATGGGCGTGCAGGACGATCGGGCTCGTCCCGTTGGCCTGGTCGGGGAAGGACTTGGCGAGCGTGTCCGTGGCGCGTTGGCTGTCGGTTCCCGGCAGCGACAGGTTGTCGTTGGTGTTTTCGCCCAGGCGATGTGAGACGACGATCAGCGCGATCGCGACCACGAGCCACACGCCGAGCACGACGAGCCGCCGGCGGACGCAGAATCGGGCGAGCCCGTAGAGCACACCCGTCATCGCCGGATTGGACTCTTGGCAGCGCGGTTCATTCGAGCGGGCATCCTCCCTTGCCAGGGTGTGAGTGTCAAGGACAGAAGAGCGCCTCGATCGCGGTCGCGGCCGCCGCGGCGCCACCGGCGGCGGTGTAGAGGCGGCTCAGGCGCCGCGCGCCCTCGCGCATCCCGATCGCCTCATGGACGGCGCCCGCGAGACGTTCCGGTGTAAGGCGCCGAGGGGAGAGACGCACGCCGGCTCGCGCGAACTCCACGCGCCGCGCGGTCTCCAGCTGGTCGCGCCCGAACGGGACGACGACGACGGGGACCCCGGCGGCGAGCGCCTTCTGGGTGATGCCCATGCCGCCGTGACAGACGACGCAGGCGGCGCGCTGCAGGATCGCCTCGTGTGCGACGAAGCGCACGAGCTTGCTCCCGGGCGGCGCCTGGAAGATGCCCGGATCGTGTGCGGCGGTGGTACCGATCACCGACATGCCGCTCGCGGGCAGCGCTTCCAGCGCGACGTGCAGCAGGCGCTTGTCACGCTGGCGCTCGGTCGAGCAGGTGACGAGCGCGAGCGGGTCGGATAGGTCTTCGAGCCATGCGGGCGGCGACTGCGGCGGGGACCAGTTGACCGGTCCGACGAGGCGCACGTTCGCCGGCCAGTCGCTGCGTGGATACTCGAAGCCCTCCGCGGTGAGCGACAGCAGCAGCGGTGGGCATGCGAACAGGTCGTCGAAGCGCTCGACCGGGGGCAGGCCGTGCTGGGCGCGCAGCTCGCGGATCGTCGGCATGGCCGTTCGATCCCAGCTCGCGCCCACCATGCGGCGGACGATCGCGTCACGGATCGCGCCGACCGGACCGCCCAGGCGGCGCAGACCCAGACCGAACGGTGGAGCGTCACGGGAGTGCAGTGGCAGCAGGTAGGGGGCGTACATCGCCCACGGCAGCCCGGAGGCCTCGGCGACGGTCGCGGCGCCCCAGCAGTTGATGTCGATCACGAGCATGTCCGGTTCATGGCGCTCGATCGCGCGCGCGAGGTCGGGGGCCTCGTGCAGCGAGCGCTGCGCGAACGTGTGCAACGCCGACATGCCGGCCCCGCGCAACGAGCGCTCCTGCCAATCCATGATCTCGATCGCTTCGATCGCGGGGTCGATCGGCGAGCACGCGATACCCAGCGGTTCGAGCTGCGCGAGCTCGCCGGCCAGGCCATAGAGACGTGTGTCGTGCCCGCGGGCGGCGAGCTCGGCCACGATCGGCGTCACCGGATACAGGTGTCCGCGCGCGGGCGAGGTGTAGGCGAGCAGGCGCATAAATCACGTGGGGGAGTCGTCGTCGGGAGCGAGGAGCCGCTCGATCATCTCCACGATCGCCTCTTCGACCTCCTCCAGCTCCAGGCCGATGTCGCGTCGCAGGATTTTCCACACGTACACGTCACACATCGCCACCAGCTGCGCCATGCGCCGTTCGCGCTTGTGCGGTGAGAGCTCCGCCAGCTGCGGCTCGAACGTGCGCGAGACCCACTGTTCGTGAATCTCGTGGCCGTAGTCGACGGCGCGCACGATCGAGTTGCCGCGCTCGCCGCCCATCACGCGGACCATCGCGTCCCTATAGGGGAGCATGCGCGTAACGATGTCCCCGTAGCGCTCGTAGTGGCGCATCAGGTTGGCGACCGCGCCAGGAATGTCGCCGATCGGGGCATCGTTGCGTTCTTTGATGATGAGCGAGCTCGTGCGAGAGATGACGGCGTCGAGCAGGCCCTGCTTGGAGCCGAAATGGCGCAGCACCGTCTGCTTGCTGACGCCCGCGCGACCGGCCACCGACTCCAGCGAGGCCTGCGTCCAGTTGTCTTGCTCGACCTCTTCGGTGGCCGCCTGCAACAGCGTCTCGCGCGTCTGCTCCTGGGCTTTGGCGCGCGCGACCTGTTTGTAGGCACGCTGTGACGACTCTCCTCGTGCCATTGCGACCGTCAGTCTTGCAGGGCCAGCGAGGCGGGCACGGAGCTCGCGAACCAGCCGGGGATCGCGAGGATCACGAGCGCGGTGCTCGTCATCAGAGCGAGGCTCGCCAGCGCCGTGAGCGCGGTGACGGAGTAGACGACGGGGAAGTTGATCGTCTGCGCCAGCGCGCGATCGGCCAGCTGCTGGCCGTAGAGGCCGAAGATCGCCCCCGTCAGGCAGCCGACGCCCAGCAACAGCAGACTCTCGAGCAGGATCGTGTGCCACAGATCCGCGCGCGGCAGTCCCTCCAGCTTGAGCTTGGCCAGGCGTGGGCGGCGCTGCCAGATCATCGCGCCCATCGCCGCGGCCATCGCGAGCACCGCCACGATCGGGATCAGCGTCGCGATCTGGGTGAGACGCGCGAGCGCCTGGCGGCTGAGCGCGCTCTGGCGCAGCGCATGACGGGCGGCGGTCTGCGCTGCAAGGCCCGAGTGCGGTCCGAGCGCGCGCTGGATTTCATGCGCGGCTTGCGTCGATGAGACGCCTGGGTTCAACAGGATGCTGTAGGCGCTCACATCCTGGGTTCCCCATGCGCGCGCATAATCGTCGGCGTTCATCACGATCGCGCCGGGCGCCCAGCCGATGTTCGTGGAGAGCGCCGCGATGCGCAACGTCTGCGGGATGGGTGTGGGCAACGTGAGCGCCTGACCGATGTGCAGGTGGTGTTCGGAGGCGATCGCTTCGGAGAGGACGAGCCAGCCGCCGGCGCGCACGCGTTCTTCGGCCCGGCGCAGGTCGCCGTGCACGAGCTGGGTCGCGGGCAGTAGCGGTCTCGCCTGCGCCGATGGGGCGATCACGAGCACCCGTCGCTGCCCGTAGTCGAGCAGTCCGCTGCGATACAACTCGACCGCGCGCACACCGGCGAGATGTTCGAGCTTCGCGCGTTCGGTGGGCGCAAACGGGGCGGTGTTCAGCAGGTTGTAAGAGCCGGCGGGGGAGACCCACACGTCGGTCGCGGCGTTCATGTCCTGGGCGGCGTTTTCAAGACCGTGGAGTAGGTCGCCGTGGGCGCCCTGGATCGCGACGCTGCCGAAGATCGCGATCGCGCCGGTCGCGGCGATCGCGACGGCGCGTGCTCCGGCGGCGCCCAGCTCCATCCTCGCGATGTGGGGGACGACCCCCGCGCTCAGACGGGCGAGCCGACCGACGAGCGTGAGCGTGAGGTCGAGCGCGAACGGCAGCACGAGTAGCAGCGCGGCCACGAGCAGGATCATCCCGGGGATCGCCGCGTCGGGCGCCTCGAGCAGGATCGCGGTGGCGGCGATCAGGCACGCCACCCCCGCCAGCGC
>JBAUXH010000269.1:0-3965 GCA_049584155.1 Solirubrobacteraceae bacterium | reverse complement strand
CACCAGGGGCGCCCGCGAGCGCGTCGAGTGCGGCATGCGCGCGGTCGCGGACCGCCTGCTCGGGAATGCCGAGCAGCTCGGCGACCTGGGCGTAGCTCTTGCCGCGATCGACGAGCAGCGACAGGGTCGCGCGCAGATCCGGGGGGAGATCGTCCAGGCGGGGCATGATCGGGGGCTTAGGCTATCGTGGCGCCGCGATGACCACTCCACTCCTGCCCACTGCCGAGCAGCTGAACGAGATGGTGACCGGGTTCGACCGTCACTACGGGCTGGAGTTCGTGGCGTTCTCCGACACCGAGGTGCGCGCACAGGTCCTCGTGCGTGATGAGGTCAAGCAGCCGATGGGGTTGGTGCACGGTGGGCTGTACGCGTCGATCGCTGAGTCGATGGCCTCGCTGGCAACGGCCGTGGCCGTGATGGGCGAGGGCAACATGGCCACGGGCATGTCCAACAGCACGAGCTTTCTGCGCCCGATCCTCGCGGGGACCGTGCACGCTCGCGCGCAGCGGCTGCACCGCGGCCGCACAACATGGGTGTGGGACGTGACCTTCAGCGACGACGAGGGGCGCACGTGCGCGGTTACGCGCATGACGATCGCGGTGCGCCCGCAGCCCACCGCCGGCTGACGCAAACGCTCGCGCTCAGGAAACTCGCCGAGGTCGCCCGGGAGTCTCGAGCCGAGGATCAGCGCACGGCGCGCAGCGGACTCGGCGTCTGCGAGGGCAGCGGGCGATCGCCATAGCCCGTGTTGGGCAGTGGCGCGGCCAGCGGTGCGCCGGGCGCGCCGGGAGAGTTGATCGGCACGGCCGTCTGCGCGGCCGCGCGAGCGAGCGCCGGGGTATGGGCATAGACGTCGAGGATGACCCCGCCGGTCGGGATCGAGATGGCTTTGCCCTGTGCGGCGAGATAGCCGGGGACGCCGCGCAGGGAGATCGCGGTGCGCGAGGTGTTCGAGCCTTCGCCGGGGACGAAACCGTTGTCGGGGGAGGTGATCACCTTCAGCGGCGGCACGCACGTGGACTGGCCGCCTTCCAGACAGTCGCCGTACTGCACCGTGAAGGCCCCGCTCGGATCATGCGAGGCTTCGGTTATCTGCATGCCACGGAACGTACCGCCGAGCCAGTACACCGGATAGGGCGCCAGCAGCATGCTCTCGAGTGAGTTATGCGGGATCGGCTGATCCTGGATCGTGTTCCCACACGCACCGAGGCACAGCGCACACAGCACGGCCGCGAGCGCTGTGAACGCTCGAATGTGCGCACGGGGCATGAGGTTCAACCCCGGTATCTGTTCGTGATCGGCATGCGCCTATCGCGTCCAAAGGCGCGCGTCGTGACCTTAATCCCCGGCGGCGCCTGGCGGCGCTTGTACTCGGCGAGGTCGACGAGGCGGATCGTGCGGTCCACCTCCTCGGGGGGCAGCCCGTCGGCGATCAGCCGCTCGCGGCCGTGATCGAGCTCGATGTAGCCGTGCAAGATGCGGTCGAGCAACTCGTACGGCGGCAGTGAGTCCTCGTCGCGCTGGTCGTGCCGAAGCTCGGCGGTGGGAGGCCGCGTGATGATCGAGGCGGGGATCGGCGACGGGGAACGTGGCGGGGCGCCCCCGCCGACGATCATGGCGGCGGGCGAGTTGCGCCACTCGCACAACCGGTAGACGAGCGTCTTGGGGACGTCCTTGATGACCGCGAACCCGCCGGCCAGATCCCCATAAAGGGTGGTGTAGCCGACCGACATCTCCGACTTGTTGCCGGTCGTCAGCACCAGCCACCCGAACTTATTCGAGAGTGCCATCAGCAGGTTGCCGCGAATGCGCGCCTGCAGGTTCTCCTCTGTCAGATCAGGAGGCAGCCCGTCGAAGTCGGTGTGCAGGGTGTGGGTGTAGGCGTCCATCACCGCCTTAATCGCCAGCTCGTGCGCGTGGACCTCCAGCGCTGCCGCCAGCACGTGGGCGTCGGACTGCGTGGCGGTGGAGGAGTAAGGGGAGGGCATGACCGCGACGTTCACGCGTTCAGGGCCGAGGGCATCGGTCGCGAGGCAGGCCACGAGCGCGGAATCGATCCCGCCCGAGAGTCCCAGCACCACGGAGGCGAACCCGTTCTTCTCGACGTAATCACGCAATCCGAGTTCGAGCGCGCTGTAGACCTCGGCCTCGATTGGCGCGAGCACCGGACGTGGAGGGTGCGTGGCGACGGGGGCCGAGAGGGTCATCGCCGAAGCTGACGATTGCGCGACCTCAGGCGGCTCTGGTGGCCGATCACCGGCCGGTGGAAGGTCGAGGTCGCAGACGAGCATGTCCTCGGTGAACTGGCCGGCCCGGGCGATCGTGGCGCCGGCCGGGTCAAGCACGAACGAGTGGCCGTCGAACACGAGCTCGTCCTGGCCGCCTACGAGTGCGCAGAAGGCGACGTACGCGCCAGACTCCACTGCGCGATGGGCGAACAGCCGCTCCCGTTCTGCGCCCTTGCCGGCGTGGTAGGGCGAGGCGGAGACGTTGACCAGCAGGCTCGCGCCGGCCGCGGACTCCTCGGTCGCGGGCGAGCCCGGCTGCCATAGGTCCTCGCATACGGTCAGACCGATGCGATGGCCGACGATGTCGATCGTTGCTCCCGCGGAGCCCGGCGTGAAGTAGCGGCGCTCGTCGAACACGCCGTAGTTCGGGAGATGGAGCTTGCGATAGACAAACTGCACGGCGCCATCTCCCAGCACGGCCGCGGCGTTATACACGTGCCCATCCGCCAGCTCGGGAAACCCGACGATCGCCGTGGCGCTCGTGCCGGTGATCTCGCGCGCCAGATCCTCCAGTGCCGCGCGGGTGTCCGTGAGGAAGTGCTCGCGCAGGAGTAGGTCCTCCGGGGGATAGCCGGTGAGCGCAAGCTCTCCAAACAGCACCAGTTCGGCACCCGCGGCGCGCGCCGAACTTAGGCCGTCGAGGATGCGGCGGGCGTTGCCGGCGATGTCGCCGACGGTGGCATTGATCTGGCAGAGGGCAAGGCGCAAAGTCAGGGGATCGTATCCGCGCTTCGAGCGGGCTCGCCGCGGCCGCAGCGCAGCCGCTCAGCCGGTGCGTGCGCCCTTGTCCGCCGGGCTCTTGCGCGCAGCGCGCTTGCCGCGCGCGGGCGAGCCGTTAGTCGAGGCCGTCTTCGTCGAGCCGGCCTTCTTTGGAGACTTGCCCGGCGGGCGCACACCCGCAGCGCGAGCCAGCGAGGCGATCGCCCGGTCGAGGTCGCGCGCGATCGACTCGAGCTCGGGGACGGCGTCATAGTCGGCGAGCAGACCGAACCCGAGATGGCCGTCATAGCTCATTACCGCGATCCCCAGCGCTTGACGGCGGGCGAGGGGCACGACGGGATACAGCCCGCGCAGGCGCCGGCCGAGCAGATACAGCGGGAACTGCGGGCCGGGGACGTTCGTGACGACGAGGTTGAAGTAGCGCTGACGGGCCTGCAAGCGCGCGGCCTGGCTGAGGATCGTGGGCGGCGCGAACCCCGCGAGGCTGGTGAGTACCTGCGCACCCACGGCCTGTCCTGACTCCTTCAGATGCTCCATCGCGTCACGGATCTGCGCCAGGCAGTCGGTGGGATTCTCGACGCCGACCGGCAGTGGCGCCCACATCGCGGCGACCTGATTGCCGAGCGCGCCGCGCTGAGAGTCGGCGCGCACGGAGACGGGAACCATCGCCTTTAGCACGAGCCCTTCGGTGTCGAGGCCCTGTCCGCGCAGATAGCGGCCCAGCGCGAGGCTGACCGAGGCCAGCACGACGTCGTTGAGCGTGCCTCCCAGCGAGTCCTTGATCGCCTTAAACACTGGCAGCTCGGTGTCCACCCAGGTGTAGCGGCGGTGTGGGCCAATATCAACGTTGAACGGGCTCGGCGGAGCGGGCGCGCTGATGCCCGCCAGGGTGGTCGCGCCGACGCTCACGACGTTGTCCTTCACCTGTGCCACGGCCCTGCGCGGGGCGCGCAGCAA
>JBAUXH010000268.1:0-2224 GCA_049584155.1 Solirubrobacteraceae bacterium | reverse complement strand
CCCCGAGCGCGCCAGCCCCGGAGAGGGCTACCCCGCCGCGCACGCCGCCGAACAGAGCCGCATCGTGCGCACCGCGCTGGACCTCAGCGTGGACACCTCCCAGTACCCCCGCAAGACCCCCGGAGAGCGCTGAGCCGATGCTCTGGCGACGCTTCATGAACATCTTCCGCCAGCGCCGCCGTAAGCGCCGCGCGCGCCGCGGCTGAAAGCGGCTTTCACCCTCCGGTGCCCGCGGTCGATCTCAACAGCCCGCGCGCTCAGCGCATCCTTACGCGCGTGCGCGCGATCCCCCTCGGCTTCGTGCGCACCTACGGCGACTGCTCCCCAGGGTGGCTGTTGCGTTAATGCGGAGTGGTGACCGCCGCGGCTCCGTTGCCGTGCCGGCGATCGCGTAGGCGAGGGGTGATCTGCTCGGGGCCTGCCGGCGCTGTGAGCCTCCGTTAGGCTGCCGCAGCGCTCACTTGGTGCTTGTGGAGCTTCAGAAGGTTGTGGGTGGCGGTGATCAGCCGCCATTCCGAGCGTGCAGCGGATCTGCCTCGGCGGTGGAATCGGTCGATCCGCCGGTTGAACTTGGTGTTCGCGAACACTGGCTCGATCATCGCTTTGCGTTTTCGGTAAAGCCCGCCGCCAAGGTCGGTCTCGAGCACTCGTCGCATGTGGGCGTAGGCGCCGCCGTCCCACCCGGGTCTGGTGCCTCGGCGTTTGCCCGCGTCGGGCGGAATCAGGATCTGGATTCCCTTGTTGATCACGCTCTCCATCTGCTTCTGATGCCAATAGCCCGCGTCCGCGACGACCACCTCGGGAGTGTCGGTCACGCCCGCCCGCTCAAGCTCGATCTCGGTGGCATTGACCATTCCTGCTAGGTGCCCGAAATCCGAGGAGTCGACATTCACCTCGGCGGCGATCACGATCTGCTGCTCGGTCGCGACCGCCTGCGCGTTATAGCCCTGCATGTACCCACGCGGCGTCTTCACATTGCGCGAGTCGGGGTCGCTCACGTTGACCTTTCCCGCTGGCGTGTCCGGTGGCGTATAAGGCTTCGGCTGAGGGCCAAAGCGCCGCCCATCCTTCATCACTCCTCGCGCGCGGTAAGCCTCATAAGCCGCGTTCGCCGCACACTCGACAGCGAGCTCCTCCTCCAGCCGGCGCTTTGACTGGGAAAGGCGCTCAGGGCGCGAACGCGGGATCGGCTCGGCCGCTGCGGCACGCTTCTCATCCAGGCGGCGCTTAGCCTGGCGCAACCAACCGCGCCGGCCCTGCTCGTTGGAAAGCTCCGGCGGCAGCTCATCGCCGCGCTTCTCCCCATAGCGCTCGTCCTCGAGCCGGTCGGTCTCTGAAGCCTCCTCAAGGATCTCCCGGGCGATCTGCTCGTAGTCACGCGCTGCGTGCTGGGAGGCGTTCGCATGAACCTTCGTGCCATCGATCGCTATCACCCCGACTGCCACCAGGTCCGCCTCTGCGCACAGCTCCAGCACCTGACCGAACAGATCGGCCAGCGCCGTCTCGTGGCGTTGACGGAACCTCGCGATCGTAGTGTGGTCGGGCCGCTGGTTGGCTGCGATCACGCGGTAGGCGACATCCTCCACGCACGCGCGCTCGATCCCACGCGAGGAGCGCTGACCCTTGCAATACGCATAAAGCAAGAGCGCCAACATCATCGCCGGATCATGCGCTGGGCGCCCGTGGCCATCGGCACGATAGACACCGAGGAACGCCGAGATATCCATCTCTTCAACGGCCGCCAGGACGAACCACGCGAGATGATCCTCCGGCAGCCACTCCCTCAGGTTCGGCGGCAGCAACAGCTCCTGATCCCGATCACATGCAATGAAGTTCTGGGGCATGCAGGCATGGTCTTAAACCCGCCGGACGGCACCACTTTTTGCAACAGCCACCAGGCGCCCCGCGTGTCACGGGCGCGGTGCTCGCCGTCTGCGATGACGACACCGTGCCGTGGCATCGGGTCGTACGCGCCGACGGCTCACTCGCCAAGGGCCTGCGCCAACGCGCCCTGCTCGATGCCGAGGGCGTCCCGTTCCGCGGCGAGCGCGTGGAGCTGCGCATCGCGCGGGTGCTCGAGCTCTGAGAACCACATCCGCCCGGAGCGCCCGACCTACTAAGCGCGCCGAGGGCAACGAGCACGGCGCCCCCGAGCTGCTGAGAACCACGTCCACCCGAAGCACCCGGCCCGCTCGCTCACCGCCGGCGCAGCGCACCCCTCAGC
>JBAUXH010000267.1:0-24186 GCA_049584155.1 Solirubrobacteraceae bacterium | reverse complement strand
TTAATGGCGGGCACGAACGGCAAGGGATTCTGACACGACCCCCCGTGGGGAGAGGATGTAATCTGGAACGTAGAGGACGGATTCGCCGCAGCCGTGCCAGACCATGGTTCGATCGAGGTCTGTGTGGTGTAGGACCCACATATCGCAGGCGTGCTCAAGGCTGCGCGGGAGCCCCCAAAGAACGAGACCTTGACGTCGCTGAACGGCAATTGCGGCGTTTCCTTGAAGCTCGCTACCAACTGTCCAGTCACAGGGTCCGGTACAACTTCACCGGCGAGCTTAACCAGCACCCCCGCCTGCTTATTGTCTATTACGATGTACAACGCAAGCAGCGACCCAAATGGGTTTTCACCATTACCCGCAAGGTTACCTTGCTGCGCCAGATACACAGATCCCAGCAACGGTTCCGTCAACAACGGTGTGATGACTTCCACGGTGCCGACCTTCGACGCTTCCGGACAACTCGCTGGTTCGGGATTGTGCAAGCCCAGTTGCGACTCAGAGCATCCAAGTAGTCCATCCGCCGCAGAAGGGTTGGCCAACATACCCACCGGCAGCGCAAGCGTGGTGTTCTTTATATTGGCCTCGTCAAGACCATCAGGGTTCAGCACCGACCCCTGAGGTACACGTAGATCGACGTTCAACCCCGTCGGAGTACTGCCCGCCGTCCCGCTCGGAATAGCACTAACGGTAGGTTTGAAATCGAGCCCTTCACAACCTTTTATTTCAGGCATAGAGGTCTGGAATGGCACCGTGAAATTACCGGGATCCTGCCATGAATCGACGCTGATACTGGCAGTTCGAGGCAGCCCGCACGATGTAGGGTTCATCAGAAACGGTAGTTCGGGACCATTCACAGGACAGCTATGCCCATTAGACCCACCAGCAGATTCTTCAAACAAACATTCTCCACGAATGGGATCGTGACTGGGATCCGCCGGAACACCCCAAAACGTCGCTGTGACTCCGTAAATAGACTCTATCTCGGTGATGTTACGGGTATTTACTGTAACTCCGTAATCACCACCCGTGCGGACGGATGCGTCCAGGAACACGGGGGCGAGGCCCTTTACCTGGAAACCAAACTCCGCAGCAACACCCGGCGGTGGGACAATATTATATATCGGGTTGGACGTAAAGATCTCCCCAACCACGCCAGCATTGTTTTCATTAGTCCGGACATAGGCCGTCTCGAACCCGACCGCCGTATCGCTGGGACAAGCATACCGATCGCTAATAAAAACTTGATAATCACATTTCGGTGTGGCGTTGGGATTTCCGACAAACCCCGCCGGGAGTTCTACCCTCGTATCCTTCACATCATCTTCCAACAACAATTCGGATGGTTCTTTCAAAACCGAGCCTATTTCTGGACCATTCAACGTAAAACTAGCCGTCAGCTCATAAGGATGTGAACCCGCCTGAACATCGGGCGAGCCACCGCGATTCGACGCGACAAAACTAAAGCTGTGCACCCCGAAATTTCCTGCTGCAACCGCCGCGCTTTTGCCGCCAACCAGCACCAAGCCAACCGCCAAGGCACATACCAGACCGAACAACCGTCCGTCAACACGGCTCGATGACCTAGGCATTAGACCCGCCCCCTGAACCCGCCGCTACACCATTGACCTTCGCCACGCCACCCCTCTTTATCCGGGCCCTTACTCCCGCCCTCTCCGCCCTACCGGACTTCCCAACCGTCCCATAACGTCTGCGTGCCTTTACTTCACAAGCGACACGCCTCTTGCCTTTAGGTTTCTTCTTGCACACCTTAAGCGCACTCGACAGCTTCTTTGCCCGACTCAACACTATGACCTTTTTTACCACCGGCACCGGTGCCAGCGCCGGCGATGGCTCGAGATTTCCCGCCCCTGAAAACGTGGAACTACTCGGGGCGCCGTACACGCCCGGAGCCGGTGAGACCGGGCCGTGGCACGTATCACCATCGACACATGGCACCGGTTCATCAGGAGCGGCTGGGAACCCGCCGTTTATCCTTGCGTCATACAAATCAACGCGGTTATCACGATCTTGACCCAACAGCTGATCTGCCGTCGCAAAGAACACATCATCACCATTCGCGCTTACATCCTGCAACGATGAGGCAGAACTCCCCGCGCCATCGGAAATCAGCGACACAAATCCGCCCTCGTACTCGTATACATCCCGCTTCCCATTACTGTCATGCGGGACCAATCCGTCGATACTCTCAAAGAATAGGCGGGCGCCATTATCGGAAAAATTACGAGGCAAATACAAGTAGCCTTCCCCGGCATGATGTTTGGTGTAGAGATCGGAAGACCCTTTTGGTCGGGCGCCGCTCGGATTGCACGACACACACACCAAGCTCCCGGCGCTAGCTTCGAACATAAAAACCTCGCTACACGAACCGGTACACTCTCCCGGTTCGGCGGGCGCATTATCATACCCTGTCAAACTCTCGGATGACAAAAACGCCAGCCGTGATCCATCCGGAGTGACCGCCACACTGTTTTCTCCCGGCCCTTCCGCCCAATCCGAGGAATCACCGCTGCTCAGCGTAGCTATCAAGCTGGTCGTCCCTTCGTGTCGTACATACAAATTGGGCTGACCGGCCACGGCGCCGCCTGCCAAAGTTCCGGTCGCGACAAAATACACATATGAACCATCTTCACTTGCGCCCGCCACGCCAACTACGCTCGCTCCATCCGGATCGGTTCCATCAACAGTGAGATCGGTCAAGGTGCCCGATCCTACGTTGTATTCATAGAGATTTGCGGCGTTATCCGCTGGGCCAGTATCTGCGTCATTTGTCAACTCCGAGGTGCTGGTAAAGAAGACTCTCGAGCCGTCTGCGCTCGCATCCCAAAACAACGCCGGCTTGACCCCGCCCGAATCGGGGGTACCCCGCTGCGATGCAGACACTTGTACGGTCGTCAGTCCTTCGCGCCACACAAACAGCTGTCCTTCGAAATTATTTGCACCCGTTTCACGACGGGTAAAGAAAACTTTTGAGCCATCAGACGACACCGCGTGCCACAAGCCGGGACCACTGGGTGCTACCGGACTACCCGACCCCACATGAGCAGAACCATTGCTCACAGGAATGATCACACCATCGACCCACTCAAAAACGTTGCCCTGCTTTTCAAAGACAACATGACTGAGGTCGGTCGAAGAACCGCCCACCCGTACACCCTCGCCTTCGAATTCAAAAGGTTTACCTTGGGTTTCCGCCACGAACTGATACGCCCCATTGGTAATATCGCTTACATATAGACTTTCAAAGCCTTCCGGGGCGCCACTGCTCAACGGAGGATCACCGTTGATCAAGAGGCCCTTTGAGAGGTCCGGCGTGAAATCCATACCCATCCATTGACTTTCGATAGGAGTCGTAAAATCTGGGGTGGTCGGTGGAGAGATATTCTGCGTCGCCCATCCCTCCGAGCCTCGCCGCGACAAGTATTGACTATTAAATGGAGCACCCTTGGGACTCTGGAACGAGCCCCTTGATTCATACGTGACGGCTTCACCCGATACCGCCGACCGCACAAAAAACCTCGGCACCACAGCATCATTATCATTCTTATCACTTGGCGAAACCATCTCGTAACCACGGCAATCGGGCAAGTCCGCACCCAACGGCTGTTCAAAACGCAATCGTGCATTTGGACACGTAGGCGAGCTAACTACAGCGAACGTAGCGACCACTTCGCTTTCTCCAGCAAGCGTAACTTCGCACGCACCGGTGCCAGAGCAGCCACCGCCAGACCAACCCTCAAATACCGAAGTCACATTTACAGGAGCAGCAGAGAGTTTTACGATCGTCCCTTCGTTGAACTCATGCGAACAGGCCGCTCCACAGTAGATCCCTACGGGAGTACTAGTGACGAGCCCGGCCCCAGGCCCGCTCGGCACAATCGTCAAACCCACCTGTGGAATCGCTTCAAATTCAACTTCTACCTGGGCATCACTATTAAGAGTTATTTTGCATTCGGTTTTGCTTGGTCCTTCAGTACAGCCTTTCCACCCAAGGACCCTCGAGGTGTCGTCTGGCTGAGCCACGAGTGTAACGACTTCACCGTTATTAAAAGAATGCGTGCACGTCGATGGGCATTCTATGCCCGGCGGCTCGCTGATGACCTTACCTTTGCCTGACCCCGCCTCCACGACTTTAAGTGTATGCTGCGGAATTTGATTAAATTCCACTTTGACTTCTGTTGCTTCTTTGATTGTTATTTCACATTGGTTACCCGATTCCACTTCGCAGCCGGTCCATTTAACGAATTCGGAATCACTGTTTTCTTTGGCTGTAAGCCTTATCTTTTCATTTTCAAAAAATTCGTGCGTGCAAGTCAACGGACATACGATTCCCACTGGTTCGCTTGTGACTTCTCCCTGACCCGAGCCATCCTCGACCACTGAAACGGGGAACCTGGCGAGTTCCCCGAATGTGGCACTGACTTCTGTATCTGTGTTCAAGTTTACTTCGCACGTCTGCAGTTTTCCCGAACACCCACCGCCGGACCAGCCTTCGAATTTGAACCCCGCGACTGGAGTCTCCGTCAACACCACATTCGTACCAGGGGCGTACTGGGCGGAGCATTTACCTTCACAGCCAAGGATCTTGGCTATATATTCGGAATATTCATGGCAACTACCCACAAAAGGAGCTCGCACGGGGTTGTTACATGGCTGGGTTTCCTCGATGCCCGCCGGAGTGCTGACCACGCTAGAGTCGTTCCCATCGCCAAGGGTCACACCAGCACCACCAATCACGAAGGTAGTAAGAGTATTTTGTTTGACTTCTGGCCCAAACCTATCTACCACCCCGGTGCCAGTTTTTGCACTAGAACGAACGGGATTAAAATCGGAGACATATACATTTCCTGTGGAGCCAATCCCGATACCTCCAGGATCAACGAGATGCTTAGCCGACGTTTCCGAACCATTGATCTGTCCAAGATATTTGCCAGATGAGTCGAACTCATCGACGACTTTATGAATGCTGTCTACGATATAGAGAGCGCCCGTTGAATCCACCGCTATGCCAGATGTCGGCTGGAAACCGAGTCCCGGCTCGGCTTCACCCGTAGGCTCAAAGCGAAAGAGGCCCACTGGGGTTTCCCTGCCGGTCAATTGCCCATTGGGAAGAGGAAGGGCGTCACCAAAAGTGGTGTCTACACTACCCGAAGAGGAGTACTTCACTACGGAATTTCCACCGCCAGTAGCAACTACAAAAAGATCTCCCCCAAAGGCCGCCATACTAAACAACGCGCCGCCAGAACTCGGGATTTCGACGTGCGCAAATTTCCCGTCGGCACCAAACTTATAGATAGTATGATAAAAGACGCTGTCGACATAGATCGATCCCGTACTTGGGTCAATAGCGACACTCAGTTCTCCTTCGCCTTTATTTTTTTGAAAACTTCCGTGAGGTGTTTCGGACCCGGTCAATTCACCCAGAAAGGTGCCGGCGGGACTAAAAATCTCTATCACACCGTGTGCGGGTTCTGCAACGTATAGATCATTGCTGATCGGTGCCACTGCAATACTACCGACCCTCCCGCCATTTTCACTAAAATGACCTTCGCCACCCTCTTGACGTAGAAAATTGTTGGATGAGTCGAACTCGTTAACGACACCTTTGCCTGGATCGGCTATCCATACGTTATTGCTCGAATCTACAGCAATTGCATAAGGTGCAGACAACTGGCCGCTCGCCGGTGTGCCCAGCGGCACTTCAGTCAACTGAGATACATACTGATGGCCGATAGCTCCCATGGCGGACGGTACGGAGAACAGCGTGCAGAGCAACATCACGAATGAGAGCCTGCGTATCCGTACCGCACCAGCACATCTCGACGACCTATCCTCTGCACTTTCCCGACGACTTAATTGCATTTTCCCCTCTTCCAGTCTACGCGACGACAGCCCAAGAACCCCTAGATGGCAACAGACTTACTTTAGTACCCGCGGCTCTACACAACTATCTCTGTTTCTCACTCTGCATTCTCCTTAGTCCGCCGGCCACAACCTCTACACATCCACCAGGACCAGCTGCTGGGACGCGGCAAACCTCCACCGCGCCCCAGCATGGCTGCGTCAGTACTCCAACGGGACTAGCTCAGCTTGCCGTCAGTTTTCCTCCATTTGCCAGCATCTGTGTGTTTCTACCTACGAGGCTCGCCGCTTTCCCGAAGGCTTCCAGCGTATTACCTTTTAGTTCAGGTTCGGGGAAGTTGAGTTCTTCCGTCGCATTCAATACTTCCGCTGCGACCTGGCCTTTGACTTTTGTAGTCGGGAATTCAGAACAACTGCCTCCCGCTAACGCCGTGAATTCAATGGTAACGAATTCTTTAGTAGTCGCATTTTGTGAATACTGATCCGCAATGACTGCTGCGCCACCTGCGGCAGGTACGCGTAAAGTAAGCAACGTCGGGATATTCTGCACTAAAATTAAACCGTTCGGTGCACCAGCTGTATGCGGATCGCATCCGGCCTGGTTAGTTAAGCATTCTAAGAAATGGAGATCTGTAGCTTCGTCCACCCCACCTGTGCTCACCGTGCCCACTCCGATAACTTTATGGCACGTGATTTCTTTCGTCCCAGCCTTCAGCGTGAATAATTTGCCTTCACCTAACACCGGTAAGGTTGACGTTATGGGGTTACCATTTATTAGAAACTCGTGCGCGGACGCAGACGCCGATGCAACTCCGCTCACGACAAACACTGCGAGACAGCTCAGAACTATGAGTCTGACTTTAGACATGTATAACCTCCATGACCAAGCGCTAAGCCGGGTCAATTTGAATTTATGCCGGAAGTCCAAGCTTGCATTAACACGCAAGGATCCAACCGACTACTGTCCCCTGCTCCAGAAAACCCAAACCACCGGAGCCCCTGCAGCCGAGGTCGGAACATACTTTGCCAACCTGCTTCTTGCGAGTCAAGGCTCGCCCTCTACATCGACATACACGAGCGACCCTTCCTCGCCATTTTGCCCAGCATCTACCAATACTCCGCTTGCGGAGAATCGGTAGATGTAATCGGAAACACGAGTCTCATAAATGCCTACAAGGCTGACGATCTGCCGATACGCACCGGCAGTAGTCATCTCAGCTAGCTTGCCGTCAGTTTTCCTCCATTTGCCAGCATCTGTGTGAATCTGGCTACAATACTCCCTGCTTTCCCAAAGACTTCAAACGTATTGCCTTTTAGTTCAGGTTCGGGGAAATTGATTTCTTCCGTCGCATTCAATACTTCCCCTGCAAACTGTCCTTTGTATTTTGATGTCGGGAATTCAGAGCAACTACCTCCCGCTAAAGTTGAGAATTCGACAGTACCGAATTCTTTGGTGGTGGGGTTGGATTTATATTCCTCTGCAACGATTTTGACTCCGCCTCCACTTGCGACTTCGCGTAAAGTAAGCGCTGTTGGAATATTCTTAAACACGATTAAGCCATTCGGTGCGCCGGCTGTATGCGGATCGCATCCGGTCTGGTTAGTTAAACATTCTGAGAAATGGAGTTCTGTAGCTTCAGCTAAACCCCCCGGGCTCACTGTACCTGCTTGGCGCATTTTATGGCACGTGATTTCTTTCGTTCCTGCCTTAAGCGTAACTAATTTGCCTTCGCCTAACACCGATAAAGTTGACGTTATCGGAGAACCATTTATTAGAAACGCATGCGCTGCGGACGCAGATGCCGTTGCGACTCCGCTCACGACAAAGACCGCGAGACCGCTCAGAACTATGAGTCTAACTTTAGACATGTATAACCTCCATGACCAAGCGCTAGACCTGGTCAAATTGAATTTATGCCGGAAGTCCAAGCTTGCATGAACACACAAGGATCCAACCGACTACTGTCCCCTGCTCCAGAAAACCCAAACCACCGGAGCCCCCGCAACCGAGGTCGACACATACTTTGCCAACCTGCTTCTTGCGAGTCAAGGCTCGCCCGCTACATCGACATACACGAGCGGCCTTCCTCGCCATTTTGCCCAGCATCTACCAATACTCCACTTTCGCAGAATCGGCGGTTGTAATCGGAAACACGAATCTCATAAATGCCTACAAGGCTGACAATCTGCCGATACGCCCCGACCGGCAATAGTCATCTCAGCTAGCTTGCCGTCAGTACTCCTCCATTTGATAGCATTTGTGTAAATCTACCTACAATACTCCCTGCTTTCCCAAAGACTTCAAGCGTATTGCCTTTTAGTTCAGGTTCAGGGAAATTGATTTCTTCAGTCGCATTTTCTACTATACCCGCGAACTGACCTTTGTATCTTGTTGTCGGGAATTCAGAACAACTGCCTCCCGCTAACGCCGTAAAATCGACAGTACCAAATTCTTTGGTGGTTGCATTCTGTTTATATTCGTCGGCAATTTTTGCAGCCCCGCCCCCTGAAGGTTCGCGTAAAGTAAGTGCCATTGGAAAATTCTTAAACACGATTAAGCCATTCGGTGCGCCGAATGTATGGGGATCGCATCCGACCTGGTTGGTTATGCATTCTAAGAAATGGAGTTCTGTAACTTCACCCGAGCCCCCGGGGCTCACTGTGCCTACTTGGCGCACTTTATGGCACGTGATTTCTTTCGTCCCAACCCTTAGCGTGAATAATTTGCCTTCACCTAACATCGGTAAGGTTGACGTTATAGGATTACCATTTATTAGGAATTCGTGCGCTGCGGACGCAGATGCCGATGCAATTCCGCTCACGACAAACACTGCGAGACCGCTCAGAATTATGAGTCTGACTTTAGACATGTGCAACCTCCATGGCCAAGCGCTAAGCCGGGCCGATTTAGAATTTATGCCGGTATGACACGCAGGATCAACCAGCTTTCTTTGCCCTCGCCCAGAGTTGCACCACATCGAACTCTTGTAGCTGGGGCAGACCCCACCCTGGCGAACCTCCAGCTGAGAGTCAAGGTGTCTTTGCTTACGGTCAGCCACCGATTTCCTGCGCCCCGAGAACTAACCAGCATCTACCAATATTTCACTAGCGGAGAATCAGTGCCCATAGTCGGAAACACGAACCTCTATTGACCGCTAGTGGAGCTAGCTACAAATCGGCACCACGGTCGGGATGACTCATCACGCCCCGATCCAACACGCACTTCCGATCGGCGACCGCTTCGACCAACCCGAAGTGCTGCTCTGCCAACAGTAGTGCGACTCCAGCCCTCCGCACCCCTACAAGCTGCTCCACGAGCACCTCCACCACACGTGGGGCCAAACCCTCGCTTGGCTCGTCCAGCAACAACAGGCTCGGATTCGCCACCAGCGCGCGTGCGAGCGCCAGGATCTGCTGCTCACCGCCACTCAGCCACGCGCCCGTCGACTTCCTCACCTCGGCGAGCAGCGGAAACACCTCGAAAACCCTCTCGAGCGGCCACGCGCTCTCCTTTGCTGCCGTCTTCCCGTTGGATTTGCCGCGCGCCGCCGCGTGCAGATTCTCCTCCACCGTCAGACTCCCGAACACTCTCCTGCCCTCCGGCACCAAGCCCACGCCCATGCGCGCGATCTCGTGCGTCGGCGCTCCGATCGTCTCCCTGCCTGCAACCCTGATCGACCCGCTTCTCGTGATCGGACCAATTCCCATCACGCTCTGCAGCAACGTCGTCTTCCCCGCGCCGTTGCGGCCCACTAGCGCGACGGTCTCCCCTGCGCATACTTCCAAATCGACATCGACCAGGACATGACTGACGCCATACCGGGCATTTAGCCCCCTGATCTCCAACATCGCCCCTTGCCCGCGCGACCGATACTCCACCGTGTGCGGTGACCGGTGCCGGCTGGGCTGGTTGAAACTATCGGCTCCCGGGTCACCCACCAATATCCACCGTCTGCCTCACACTTCGCCTGCGGGCCTTCCTACGCCAAGGTACACCTGCTTCACTCGCTCGTTCATCCTCACGGTCTCCGGTGGGCCGTCTGCGATCGCTTTGCCGCGAGCCATCGCCACCACCCGCCGCGCATACGCGAACACCGTCTCCATATCGTGCTCGCTGAATACCATCGTCAGGCCCCTGTGCTGCACCGCGCCGACGACCAGCTGCATGATCTCCCTGCGCTCCTCCCGGCCCATGCCCGCCGTCGGCTCGTCCAGTAGCAGCACCTTCGGCGAGCCCGCCAGCACCATCGCCAGCTCCAACCGCTTGCGCTCCCCCTGCGCGAGCGCACCCGCGCGACGCTCATCGCATCGGTTCAGCCCTACCTCCTCGAGCGCAAGCGAGACACTCTTGCCGCTGCGCCCGCCGGCGACCTGTGCCAGTTCGATGTTCTCCCTCACCGACAATCCCGCGAATAGCCTCGCCGTCTGGAACGTCCTACCCAACCCCAGTCTTGTGCGATACCGAGGCGTCATTCCGCGTGTCCTGCTGACGAGTACCCCATCCAGCAGTACATCACCTACATCCGCCTTCAGCTCCCCCGTGATTAGGGCAAATAGCGTGCTCTTCCCCGCGCCGTTCGGCCCGATCACCGCGACCCGCTCGCCTTGCTCTACGCGCAGCGTCATGCCGTCCACCGCGCAGATGCCGCCGAAGCGCTTGCTCAGGTTCCTCAGTTCAAGGGCTGGGGACGCGCCGGACACTGTGGAGTAACGCTCGAGTGACTCAGCGCTCAGGGGATCCCGTCGAGCAGTTCCGCCGGCTCCAGCGCCAGTGCACGGGCGAGCACCACGATCGTCTCCAAGCGTGGAGAGCGCTTGCGGCGCTCCAACAGGCTGATCTCCGTGCGGTGCAGTCCACACATCGCGCCCAACGCTTCCTGGGAGAGACCAAGTCGTTCGCGGTGACCCCGCAGGTTCGCGGCGAACGGCCCCCGCATGCTCACTGTCGACGCGACCACGCATGCATTCTCTCACAAAGCAGACGAAAGTCTACCGACAACCGTCACATCTCGGCAGATTGTCTGCTTGCCGGTGCCGGTCTGGTCCGTTCAAGCCGACGAGCGCCGTGACTACCTTCACGACGCCGAGGAGGGCCCCGGCGTCCGCCTACGCCCCAGACGCAGAGAAGCGATGATCCCGCGAGGCGCCAGCAGGATCACGGCGAGCAGCACCAACCCTTCGACGAGCAGCGTGTCGGTCGTCAGCTTGCCCACGTAGAAGTCGATCAGTCCCAGCCCCACAGCGCCCACCACCGGGCCAGAGAACGTGCCCACACCGCCCAGCAGCGTCACGATCAGCGCATTCGCCGAGATTTTCCAGTCGAACACGTCGGGATACACGATCTGCGTGGACAGCACCGACAGCCCACCACCGACCGCGGCCACCCCCGCCGCCAGCGCGAACACGCCCAGCTTACGCCGCTCCACCGCGACGCCCAGCGTCCGTGCGCGCAGCGCATCTTCGCGAATCCCCCTCAGTATCAACCCCGCGCGCGAGCGCACGAACACGAACACCCACACCAACACCGCCGCCGCGACGCCCAACATCGCGTAGTACACACCGTTCACGTCCACCACCACGTTCAACCCTTCCGGCAGGCTCGCGATCAGGCCGCTGTCACCGCCCGCCAGCTTCGGGGTGTGTTCGGCCGCGAACTCCAACAGCGCGCTCAACGCGAACGTCAGCATCACAAACGCCACCGACTCCATCCGCACGAGCACCGCCCCACTCGCGATCGCCACCACGACCGCCACGAGCACCGCCGCAGGGAGCGCCAGGTAGAAACTCAGGCTGGCTTCGCTCATCGCCAGCGCAGTCATATACGCGCCCAGCCCGTAGAACGCCGCCTGCCCAAACGAAAACATGCCCGTGTACCCGAACAGCAGGTTGAAGCTCACCCCCACGAGCGCCGTCACGATCATCGAAGCCGCCAGCAGTACGTACTCGCTGGAAGCCACCGCCGGCAGCAGCGCCGCGAGCGCCAGCAGCGCCAACGTCGGGCCGCCATCCGCAAGCATCGCCCGGCGCGATCGGGCCGTACCCATGCGCCCCATGCTCTCCTACCCCGCGGTCGAACCCGCCGCCGCTTGCCCCCGCTGCGCGCGCAGGCCCATCAGCGACCAACCGCGCCGCCCGGCCGCCGCACGCGCCAGTAGCACGACGCTCATCACCACATACGGCGTCAGCTGCGCGAGCGTCGTGTTGTGCAGCGCGGCAAAGCTCTGCAGCACGCCGATCGTCAGCGCCGCCGCCAACGCGCCCGTCATGTTGCCCAGGCCGCCCGTCACCACCACGATGAACGCCGGCACGAGCGCCGTCGTTTCGAGGTTCGTCGATACCGCCCCCTGTGGTGCGATCAGCACGCCCCCGAGCGCCCCCAGCCCGATCCCGACCGCGAAGACCGCCGAGTACAGCCGGTCCACGTTCACGCCCAGCACCGACAGCATCTCGCGGTCATCGACCGCCGCGCGTGTCAACAACCCCGCACGCGTGCGATACAGCCCCCACCAGATCGCCACCGTCACAACCAGGCCGAGCACGATCGTCACGACCGTGTAGCGCGGCAGGGTCGCGCCCAGCACGCTCCAGCTGCCGCTCAGTGCGCCCGGCAGCGAGACCGTGCGGAAATGCGTTCCGAACACGAGCACGATCGCCCCCGCGATCAGGTAGCTCAGCGCCAGCGTCAGCATGAACTGCCGGTTCTCATCCTCCGCGCGGTAGGTGCGGCGCAGCAACGCCACCTCCGCCACCGCCCCCAGCGCCGCCACCGCCACCGGGACAGCAATCAGCGCGACCGTCCAACCCAGGGCCGAGGAGCCCAGGCGCGCGATCACGCTCGTCGTCAGGTACGCCCCCAGCATGTACACCGAGCCCGCCGCGAAGTTCATCACGCCGAGCACGCCCCACACGAGATTCAACCCGGCGGCCGTAAAGAACAGCACGAACGCCAGCCCCAGGCCGGCGAACAGCTGCTCGATGAACGTCGCCAGGCTCATCGCGGCTGGCGCTCAGCTCAGCATTCGAGGTACTGCTTCGTATCCACCAGCCCCAGCGGGTCGAAATGCGCAAACGCCAGCGTGTGATTGGGCCCGACCACCGTGCCCATCGCAATCGGCATCGCGATCTGATGGTTGCACTTGCGGATTTCCACGTTCCCCTGCACCGTCTGCACCCTCGCCCCACCGAGCGCTTCGCGGACCTTCGTCGGATCCGTCGACTTCGCTTTCTCGATCCCCTGCGCGATCAGCTGAATCTGGTTGAACGCGTCGCCCGCCGCGCCGCCGTTGGCGACAGCCGGACTCAGCGCTTCGAGCTCGCGCGCAAACGGCGTGTGGTAGATCGAGGAGGACGGATAGAACGTGTACCCCTCCACGCCCACCGGAGGCTCAGGCATCGCGTCGATCGTCGCGTAGTCCAGGATCCCAAAGAAATTAGTCTTATCGAACAACCCCAAAGGCAGGCCCTGCTTGACGAGCGTCACCGTGTCTTCGGTGATCACCGTCGAGTACACCGCATCCGGGTGCTCGGCGAGCACCTTATTGATATACGGCGTGTAGTCAGTGCCGCCGCTGGGCAGATAGTCCTGGCTGATAATCGTCTGTCCGGCACCCTGCATCGCCTGCTTGAACGCGGCCGTCACCTGATATCCGTAGCTGTAGTCCTCGCTGATCACCGCGATCCGCTTCCACTGCGGGTGCGCACGGATGTAAGCAGCGGCATTCCTGCCCTCGACCTTCGCCGTGGGAATCGTATTGAACGCATATATTTCCGGGCCACCCGAGAACACCGTCGGGTCCGACACACCCAGCGCATAGATCACATGACTGGGGTTGGCC
Source organism: Solirubrobacteraceae bacterium (assembly GCA_049584155.1). Taxonomy (GTDB): domain Bacteria; phylum Actinomycetota; class Thermoleophilia; order Solirubrobacterales; family Solirubrobacteraceae; genus Palsa-744. Next base: position 10,468 of record JBAUXH010000267.1, on the reverse strand, counting down.
ACCAGCTGCTCGACGCTCTTGCCAACCGCGCTCGAACACGTGCCCGCGAGGTATTTGACATGGCTGCTCAACACCAGGTCGCGCGCCTGGGCCACACCCACAGTCGGCGTGGCCTTATCGTCGCGCACGATCAGCGCCAACTTGTGTCCCAGCACCCCACCCTGTTCGTTGACCCGCCTGACGGCCAATTCCGCGCCTTTGACATATTCCTGGGAGAACGTCGAGCAAAAACCCGTCAGCGAGGCGAGGTAGCCGATCTTCACCGGCGCGCCGGAGGCTAGTTCCGCACTCCCCGAGCTCGAAGATCCGCAGCCGGCGAGCGTGCAGGCCAGCCCGAGTGCGACGAGCGCAATCGCTGTGGCAGGACCGCCAGCCAGCCTCCTCATCTCGGTGCGACATCCCCTCTTGTTCTAGTCTGATGAATGATCGAACTTTTCGATCGAACGATATCTCTATTCTGAACCTGACGCGCCGCCCTCGTTTGCGATCCGCGGCTCCCCCGGAGAAGCATGCCCTGTCAGTGTGTGGAACGAAGGCATCACCTCCCGCGCAAACGCCGTCATCGAAGCGCATACCTGCGCGTGGGGCTGGCCGAGGTTCTGCCAAGCCGAGAACTGATCGACCCCCAACTCGGCGTAGCGCGCGAGCTTGGCGTGCACCTCCGGAGCGGTGCCAAACGCGATGTTCCGATACATCTCCTCGAGCTCCGGCTCATCCTCCCTGGCGGGCTCATCGACCACGTAATCGCCCTCACGCACGTGCTCACGGTCGCCGAGCTGCTGGTCGATGATGCGGTGGTTCATCAACACATACCGCAGCACCTCGTGACACTCCGCTTCATCGGCGCCGACGAACGTCATGCGGTTAAGCGCGAACTTCGCCTGCGAGCGCTCGCGCCCGGCGTCGCGCAGCGCCTGCTCAAACGCCCCATACACCCCTTCGACCTGCGCAAACGGCTCACGAAACGGCGCCGAGATCAGATCGCAGTCAAATCCCAGCTCGATCGCCCAGCGCACCGAGCGAGCCGACAGCGCCGCCAACCACAACGGCGGGTGCGGTAGCTGCAATGGCGGGGGCAGCACGGTCGCGTTGGGATAAGAGAAGAACCGTCCAGCGTGGGCGTGCGCGCTGGGATCGGTCCAGTGGTCGACCATGATCCGCAGGTGCTCGGCGAAGAACTCGCGGCTGTCCGCCTCGTCCATCTCCATCTGAAACTGGCGCATCTGATATGGCGAAGCGCCGCGTCCGCAGGCCACATCAAAGCGCCCATTCGAGAGCTGGTCGATCTGCGCAATCTGGCCCGCCAACCGTAGGGGATGGTGAAACGGCAGCACGAACACCGCAACGCCGATCCTGATGCGCGACGTACGCTGGGCGATCGCCGCCGCCAGCTGCAACGGGTCCGGCGCGGCCAGAAAGCTCACGAGGTTCTGCTCGGCCAGCCAGACCCCGTCATAGCCCAGTTCCTCCGCCAGCACGGCCTGCTCGACCAGCTCCCCATACAGCTCACGCGCGGGCTTTTTGCGGTCCCACCACTGGCCGGGAAGGAACAGGTAGAAGCGCATCCCCCAACCTCAGCCGTTCTGGCGCCATGAGTCCGAGACACAAGCCGCTATGTTTCTGGGCCGCCCAAAAGGGAAATCAATGTTTATGATTGAGACTCGCGCTGATCTTAAGTATGATGACCGTTCAGACATGGAATTCCCCTGTTAGGGAAGTCTCCAGGACAAGGAACAGGAAACCGAGTGCAATGCCCAGAACAAGTTCGAATACTTCCAAAAAATCAGACATAACGCAAGAGCCCGCCTGGTCGATCCCCAGCCTGCGTGAGCCACGCTACTCGCAGTCGCTGGAGCGCGGGCTCGCGATCCTGGGCTGCTTCACTCCCCAGCGCCCCGTGCTGGGCATCGCCGACATCGCCGACGAGCTCGGCATGAGCCGCTCGACCACCCACCGCTACGTGATCACGCTGGTCGCGCTCGGCTACCTCGAGCAGGGCGCCTCACGCAAGTACCGCCTCGGCCTGCGCGTGACCGACCTGGGCATGTCCGCGCTGAACTCCACCGGTCTGCGCGAGCACTCCCACCCCTACCTGGAGGAGCTGCGCCAGCGCACCAGCTACACCGTCAACCTCTCCGTGCTCGACGGCTCGGACATCCTCTACGTCGATCGCGCCCGCAGCTTCCGCCGTGGGCAGAGCAAGATCGACCTCGGCCTGCACCCCGGCTCGCGGCTGCCGGCCTATTGCACCTCGATGGGCAAGCTCTTGATGGCCTACCTGCCCGAGCCCGAGCAGAAGGACCTCTTCTCCGAGATCAAGCTCACCAAGCGCGGCCCCAACACCATTACGAGCAAGAAAGCCCTGCGCGACGAGCTCGACGAGGTCGCCGACGCCGGCTTCGCCGTCAACGACGAAGAGCTCGCACCGGAGCTGCACTCGATCTCCGCGCCCGTTCGCAACGAGTCCCGTGAGGTCGTCGCCGCCGTAAACATGGCCGCGCACTCCTCGATGATCTCCCTCGAGGAGCTCGTCGATGCCCTCGGCCCACACCTCGTCTCCACCGCCGACCGCATCTCCGCGCGCCTCGGCTACCGCCGCGACGACGAGTCTTAGACCGGCTCGGTCTCCACACGCGCACACCGGCCTGGATCCGTCCTCCAGGCCGGTCGCGTACTCTCTGGCGCCGATGATCACGGTCCGACCTACGATCGCGCTGCTGTGCGCCCCACTGCTCACGCTAGGCATGGCCGCGTGCGGCGCCACCACCACCGTCTCCACGAGCGCCTTCAAAGGCGAACAGCAGAAGGTCGCCCAGGCCGTCGCACACCTACAGAGCCACGCCACGGCGCTCGAAGCGAAGAAGATTTGCAGCGAAGACCTCGCCGCCGCCCGCGTCGCACAGTTGAACACCGCCCCTGGAGGCTGCAAGAAGGCGCTCGAATCCCAGCTCAAACAGATCGATAGTTTCGAAACGACGGTCCAGTCGGTTCAAATCAACGGCGCCACCGCAACCGCCCATGTCAAGGGCGTCAAAGGCGGCAAAAAAAGCATCCAGACCTTGACGCTCGTCCACGAAGGCGGCAAGTGGAAGGTCTCGAGTCTCAGCTGAGGGCCTTGCCGTACTGCCTTTCGTAGTAGGAGCGATAGTCGCCCGAGCGGATCGGCTCCCACCACCAGGCGTTCTCGCGATACCACGCCACGGTCTCCGCCAGACCATCCTCAAAGCGCACCCGCGGCGTCCAACCCAGCGCGCGAACCTTCTCGGAGGAGAGCGAGTAGCGGCGGTCGTGGCCGGGACGGTCGCTGACGTGCTCGATCTGTGACTCGGCGGCGCCCGTGAGCGCCACGATGCGGTGGACGACGTCGATGTTCGCCTGCTCGTCCGGGCCACCGGCGTTGTAGACCTCGCCAGGCAGGCCATGCGCGAGCACATGCCCGATCGCCCGGGAAAAATCGGTCGCGTGGATCCAATTGCGCACCTGCATCCCGTCGCCGTACACCGGCAGCCCATCGCCGTGCAACGCGTTCAGGACCATCAGCGGGATCAGCTTCTCCGGGTACTGATATGGGCCATAGTTATTCGAGCCGCGCACGATGCTCGCTCCCAGCCCGTAAGTGTGGAAGTAGCCCTGCACGAGCAGATCCGCACCCGTCTTCGTCGCGGAGTACGGCGAGGAGGGACGCAGGGGGCTCTCCTCCGTGAACGTGCCGACCTCGATCGACCCATAGACCTCGTCCGTCGAGACCTGCACATAGCGCAGCTCACGCTCACGCGCAGCCTCCAACAGCACGTACGTACCAAGCGCGTGCGTACGCACAAACGCGTCCGGTTCAGCGATCGAGCGATCGACATGGGTCTCGGCGGCGAAGTTGACGATCGCCTCGGGACCATACGACTCGATCGCCGCCACTACAGCTGCAGCATCCTCGATCGCACCGCGCACGAACCGAAACCCCGGCTCGGAGGCGATGTCATGGAAGTTCTCCTCACGCCCGGCGTACGTGAGCTTGTCGAGCACCGTCACCTCATCGCCGTGCTCGCGCAAGCGCTGACGCACGAATGTCGAGCCGATGAACCCAGCGCCGCCGCAGACTAGAAGTTTCATGATCTGATTATCCCAGCACGCGCTGCCAGATACCCTGCCAGACCATCCTGCCAGGGCGGCATCGGCAGCACATCGCTGCGTCCTGACTCAAGCACCGAGTAAGCCGGTCGCGGGGCGGGGCGGGCCATCTGCTCGCTCGTAGCTGCCTCCACGCGGCATGCGACTTCGGCCTGGCGAAAGATCTCCTGCGCGAAGCCGTTCCAAGAGACCGCACCGGCGCCGGCGAGATGCACGAGGCCACGCACCTGACGTTCCAACAGCCCCAGCATGGCAGGTGCCAGGTGCCCGGACCACGTGGGACAGCCGATCTGGTCGTCCACGACCTGCACCGCCTCGCGCTCGCCCGCCAGTCGCAGCATCGTGTCAGCGAAGTTGCGCCCATCCACGCCGTAGAGCCAGGATGTACGGACGACCGTGTGCTGCGCAGAGGCGGCGAGCACCTGGCGCTCGCCCTCGAGCTTACTCGCGCCATACACAGAGCGAGGACCAGTGGGGTCGGACTCCACATAGGGCCGCGGGCGCCCGGCGTCGTCCAGCGGCGGGGTGCCGTCGAACACGTAATCGGTGGAGAGGTGCAGCAGCGGCACGCCGAGCTTTGCCGCTGCGCGCGCGAGGTTGCCGGCGCCGTCGGCGTTAACCGCGTGGGCCAGATCCCGCTTCTCCTCCGCGCCGTCGACGTCGGTCCAGGCTGCGCAGTTGATGCTTACCTCGGGGCGCTCGTGCTCGAAGAACGCGTTCACGGCGGACTCATCGACGATGTCGAGCTCCGGCAGGTCGACCAGCACCAGCTCGTGCCCGGCGCGCTCGGCAACCCTGCGTACATCGTGGGCGAGCATCCCGTTCGCGCCCGTGAGGAGCAGTCGCATTACCACGGCGGGCCTGGATGGCCCGCCTCCGTGACGTGTCGTGGCGGGCAGAACGTTCTCTCGCAACCCTGGAGTGGAGCCCGACACGACCTTGAAGGCTGGATGCCGGTCACAGGATCGAGATGTCGGAGTTGTCACCGACCATGAACCGGTACGCGCGCGGCTGCCCGTCGGAGCGGCGTACGGTCACGTTGCGCCCCAGCAGCGAGGACTCCATGCGCCCGTCCAGATCACACACCGAGGAGCCGGCCAACAGGATCGAGTGCTCGACCTCGGCGCCGGAGATCGCGCAGTCCTCGCCGATCGCCGTGTACGGACCGATGTAGCAATCACGCAACTGTGCCCCCGCGCCAATCACCGCGGGGCCGCGCACGGTCGTGCGCTCTAGGCGAGCCCCGGCCTCGATCACCACGCGCCCATCGACCTGCGAGTCGATCAGCTCGCCGTCGTGGCGCTCGATCAGGTTGTCGAGGATCAGACGGTTGGCCTCGAGCATGTCCTCCAGACGCCCCGTGTCCTTCCACCACCCACGCACGATATGCGGCTCCACGCGCAGGCCGCCGTCGACCAGGTGCTGGATCGCGTCGGTGATCTCAAGCTCCCCGCGGGCGGAGGGCTCGATCGCGCGGGCAGCATCGTGGATACCGGCCGTGAACATGTACACCCCCACGAGCGCCAGGTCGGTCGCCGGCTCGGCAGGCTTCTCGACGAGCCGCACCACCGAGCCCACGTCCCCAGGCCGATCCGACTCGGCCGGCCCGAGCTCGGCGACGCCAAAGTTCTCCGGGTCGGGTACGGGGGTGAGCAAAATCAGCGCGTCCGGACTGTGCTCACGAAACGCCGCCACGAGGTCGGAGATCCCACCCTGCAACAAGTTGTCCCCCAGGTACATCACGAACGGGCTCTCGTCGAGGAACCTCTCAGCCGTCAGCACGGCGTGGGCGAGGCCCAGCGGCTCATCCTGGATGATGTACTCGATTTTTACGCCGAACCGCGAACCGTCGCCGGCGGCCGCTTCGATCTCCGGTCCGGTCTCGGGCGCGATGATAATGCCGACCTGCTCGATCCCCGCCGCCGCCATCGCCTCGATCCCATAGAACAGCACTGGCTTGTTCGCGACCGGCACGAGCTGCTTGGCGCTCGTGTGCGTGATCGGGCGCAGACGCGTGCCCTTGCCGCCGGAGAGAATCAGGCCCTTGAGGTCCGCCATGTCCGGCGGAGCCTACCGGGGTCTGCTACGAAACCGGCTCCAGCTCGATCTCAAGCGGCGCGTGGTTGGAGGGCTTGCGGCCCTGGCGATAGGTGTGATTCACATCGCAGCGGGTCACGTAGGGCGTCAGGTGCTCGCTTGCGAGGGCGAGATCGATGCGTAGGCCGTAGTCGCGGGCGTAGTGGCCGTCGCGCTGATCCCAGCAGGTGTAGCCGCGCTCCTGCGGGTGCAGCCGCCGGTAGACGTCCACCAGCTCGCCCTCTTCGATGATCTCGCGTACGCTCTCGCGCTCGGCCGCGCCCGTGTGCGAGGAGTCCTGCAGCCACTCCGGCTCGTACACGTCCTGGTCGGTGGGCGCGACGTTGAAGTCGCCGGTGATCAGCATCGGGCGCTCCTGCTCGCCGTAGACCTGACGGGCGATCGCCTCCAGAAACGCCAGCTTGGCCTCCGCGTCGCTCTCTTCCTCCAGCGAGCCGGCAGGCACGTACACCGAGCTGATCGTCAGACCGTTGAGCGAGACCTGCAACCAGCGACCGGCGGCCATCGCGTGATCGTGGTCGAGCGCGAGGCTGCGCTTGTCGACCTCGTGGTCGGCCCGCACCAGGATCGCCACGCCGGCGCCGCCCCGTCCGCAGCTGTGCTGCGCCTCATAGCCAAGGTCGCGCAGCTGCCCGTAGGGGAAGCGATGGTCCGGGCAGCGGGTCTCCTGCAAGCAGACCACGTCCGGCTGCTGCTCGGAGAGCAACTCGACCAGGCGCGGCCAGCGTGCGCGGATCCCGTTGACGTTCCAGCTCACGACCCTAATCTTGTTCTCCGCCATGTCTGTCGCCGTCTCCCTGGTGTCTGTTCTCATGACCGTTGATGACTCCATGTAATGCTCTGATGACTCCATGTAAAACCTCGTCTTACACCAAACAAGAGTAGGGATGGCAGGGGGATACGCCTAGATACCGAATGGCAAATGTGATTAGGTGTGGTTAGACGCTTTGGACACTGTTTGTTCTTGATTCTCATGGACAGTTAGAGCGGTGGGCGTACTCATCTACTGACAGTCCGATTGGCTCCAATTGGACGCGCCGTCCGAAGCAACACCTAACGTCAAAGGCGTGTTCGTGAACGAGTTGCAAGACGGCGCCGAAATCGACCAGGTACTGCTGGTGCGCGAGGCCGAGCGCCGGCAGCGACGCGACGGCGGGGACTACCTGCGGTTGCGTCTGGGCGACCGCACCGGCGCGGTCGTGTCGATGGTGTGGGAGGAGCTCGGAGAGGTCGAGGGACTCGCTCGTGCGGGCGAAGCGGTGCGGGTGCACGGGCGCTACACCGTCCACCCCCGGTTCGGTCCACAGATCAACCTGCGCGGTTTGGAGGCTCCTACGCCCGGGAGCTACTCACCCGAGGACCTGCGCGACGGCCCGACGCACACCGTTGAGCAGCTCGAAGCGCAGCTACGCGAGCTGCTCGGGACCGTCCGTCAGACGCACCTGCGCGCACTGCTAGAGCGACTGATCGGCGAAGACTCCGAGCTGTGGGGCGCCTACCGCACCGCGCCCGCCGCCAAGCACTACCACCAGGCCTACACCCACGGACTGCTCGAGCACTGCCTAAGCGTCGCCCAGGCGGTCAGCGCAACCAGCGCCACATTCCCAGGAATCGACCGCGACGTCGCGGTCACGGGCGCGCTGCTGCACGACATCGGCAAGCTCGAGGCCTACACCGAGGAGAGCGGGGGAGATCGGGTAATCGACCTCACCGACGCCGGGCGACTGCAGGGCGAGATCGCCCTCGGCTACTACCGTGTTCGCAGGGTGATCGAGGAGCTCGACGGCTTCCCCACCGAGCTGGCGCAGGCGGTGACCCACATCATCCTCTCCCACCACGGCTCCCTGGAGCACGGTAGCCCCGTCGTGCCGTGTACGCGCGAGGCGACGCTAGTGCACATGATCGACAACCTCGGCGGGCGGCTGGGCAGCTTCGACCGCCTCGAAAAGGAGCTCGCTCCCGGAAAGCGCTGGTCCAGCTATGACCGGGCGCTGGAAGGCAGCGCGTTCTTCGCCGGATCACCGGCGCACGACATTCCGGCCGAGCCCGAACGACAGGCTGCCTGAAAACCCGCAAATAGCGACCCGCGCGGCCGCCCAGATGAGCCTTCCCACCGTCGGGTTCTATCTTTCAACGTGGGATGGCCAAGGACACCGAGAAGCTGATCCGCCAGCTGTCGCTGATCTCCTACCTGATGGCCGAGCGCCGGCCAGTCACGGCCCTGGAGATACGACGCGACGTCGAGGGATACAGCGGCATGAACGAGGACGCGTTCGCGCGCCGCTTCTACGCGGACCGCTCCGAGCTCGAGTCGTTGCGCATCCAGCTCACCGTCGAGCGCCCCACCGACGGCGCGGCCGAGCAGGAGAACTACTCGTTGCGGCCCGAGAACTTCCATCTGCCACCGATCGCCTTCTCCGACGAGGAGCTCGCGGCGCTGCAGACGGCCTTGAGCCTGCTCGACGGCGAATTCGCCTACGCCGAGCCACTGCGGCTGGCGCTGCAGCAGATCACCTGGGGACGCCCTAGCCCACTGCGCGCGCCCGAGCAGCGCTCCGTTGGGTTGGGCATAACGGCATCCGCCGGCGGTCATGAGCTCTCGGCACGGCTGGCGAAGGTCGAGACGGCGATCTTCCGCAACAAGACGATCGTGTTCGACTACTACACGATGGAGCGCGACGAGGTGGGACCCCGCCGCGTCGACCCCTACCACCTGCTGTTCCAAGGCGGGCAGTTCTACCTGCTCGGGTATGCCCACGAGCGCAAGGCGATCCGCGTGTTTCGGCTCTCGCGCATCCGCGGCAAGGTCTCCTACGCGACCAAGGCCGAGCACGACTTCCGCCGGCCCGAGGACTTCGACCCGCGCGCCTACGCCCGTCGGGCGGACTGGCAGCTGGGCGATCCGATCGACGCCGCCGAAGTGCTCATCTCCCCCCGGATCGCCTGGCAGGTAGAACGTCACTTCGGCCGCTACGGTGAGATCCGGGCGCTCGGCGATGGCGACGTCGTCTTCGCCACCGACTACTCCAGCCCGCGCACGATCGTCGCGTGGGTGCTCGGCCTCGGCGCCAACGCGCGACTGCTCGGCCCGGAGTCACTTACGCACGAGCTAGGCCGGCGTCTGGAGCTGCTATGGGAGCGTCACGGCGAGGGCTTCCTCGACGTTACCGCCGAGGCCGCCACGGCGACATCGAGCAAAGGGTCCTCGACCGCTGCCGCGAGCCGGTCGGTCAAGGAGCACCCGGTAAGCGAGCGCGGAGGCTCATCCCGCGCACGAGGTGGGCGGCGCGGCGGCTCCTCGGAGGATCGCGAGGAGACGGGCGCGCGCGGGAGCGACACCGCGATCAGGCCCGAGCGGTTCGCGCGACTCGTGACGCTCGCGAGCATCCTGATCCATGCCGGACGTGCCGGCGAGCCCGTATCGATCGCGGACGTGTGCGAGCGGCTGCAGATCAGCGTGGAAGAGCTGCACGAGGACGTCAACGTGCTGAACGTCGTCAACTTCGGCGGCGGCTCCTACGTGCTGTATGCGGAGATCCTCGAAACCGAGGACGGTGTCGGCACGATCGAGGTCGACCCCGAGCCCTACAGCGACAACTTCGACCGGCCCGCCCGCCTGCTGCCCGTCGAGGGCAAGGCGCTGGTCGCGGCGATCGACCTGATCGGCGAGCACATCCCCGAGGGTTCGCTCACGAGCGCGCGCGAGAAGATCGTCGCCGCCCTCGGCGAGGACCCGATGGAGCAGGGACTGCAAGTCGCCCACGCCGCCAGCGACGACGCAGACCTCGCGCGCCTCGTCTCAACCGCGATCGTCGAGCACCGGCTGATCGAGCTCGAGTACTTCAAGGAGAACGAGAACGAGATCTCCCACCGCACAGTCGAGCCCTACGCACTCACCAACGGGCGCGAGGGATGGTACGTCGCCTGCTTTGACCCCGCGCGCGACGGCGTGCGTCACTTCCGCCTGGATCGGATCAAGCGCGCCGAGATCTCCGACGACATCTTCGAGCCTCGCCCCGAGGTCGACCCCGCCGCCGAGGTCGACGGCTGGCTACGCACCGGCGAGGTGCAGGCCTCGCGCACAGCGCGCGTGTGGGTCTCCCCCGAGCGCGCCCGCTGGGCCCGCGAGGCCCGCCGTGTCGTAGCCGAACGCGACGACGGCTCGGTCGTATTCGAGCTCAGCTTCGCCGGCGTCGACTGGCTCGTGCGCGAGATCCTCAAGGAAGCCGGCGACGCCGCCGTGTTG
>JBAUXH010000266.1:0-1556 GCA_049584155.1 Solirubrobacteraceae bacterium | reverse complement strand
CATCGCCCCGATCACCGAGCCCGCCGCCATGAACAGAAGCGCCTTGAAGAAGGCGTGGGTCATGAGGTGGAACATCCCGGCCGAGTAGGCGCCGATCGAGACGCCCATGATCATGTAGCCGATCTGGCTCATCGTCGAGTAGGCGATCGCCCGCTTCAGGTCGGTCATCACCAGGGCGATCGTCCCGGCGACCAGGAGCGTCGCAAGGCCGACGAAGGCGGAGATGTCGGCGGCCGTCGGCGCGAGGACGAAGAGCGCGTGGGTGCGGGCGATCAGGTAGACGCCGGCGGTGACCATCGTCGCCGCGTGGATCAACGAGGAGACCGGGGTCGGTCCCTCCATCGCGTCGGGCAGCCAGGTGTGGAACGGCAGCTGCGCCGACTTGGCGAAGGCGCCGACCAGGAGCAGCAGGCAGATCGCCGTCACCGACCACTGGTTGGTGTGGAAGACGTGCGGCGCCTGGGCGAAGACCGTCCCGTATTCGAAGCTGCCGACTTCGCGGAAGATCAGGAGGGCGGCGAGGACCAACCCGATGTCGCCGACGACGTTGATCACGAAGGCCTTCATCCCGGCCCTGGTCGCCGTCTCGCGCCGGTACCAGAAGCTGATCAGCGCGTAGGAGGCGAAGCCGACGAAGGCCCAGCCGACGATTAGCAGGACGAAGTTGCCGGCGAGGACCAGCAGCAGCATCGAGAAGACGAAGAAGTTGAGGTAGCTGAAGAAGCGGTGGTAGCCCTCGTCGGACTGCATGTAGCCGAACGAGTAGAGGTGGATCAGGGTCGAGACGCCGGTGACGATCAGGACCATGAAGACCGAGAGCGGGTCGACGTAGATCCCGAGTTTGATCTGCAGCCCGGCGACGCTCGCGTATTCCCAGAGCGAGGAGGCGTGGTGGCGGGCGTCGGGCGACTCGCCGAGCAGGCTGATCAGCGCCGCGATCCCGCAGAGGAAGGCGAGGGCGATCGCTGCGGTGCCGATCAGGCCGGCCGCCCGCGAGGGGATCGCCTTGAAGCTGAGGCCGATCGCGATCGAGCCGAGCAGCGGGAAGAGCAGGACCAGCCAGGCCCAGGCGGTGGCGCTCACCCCTTCAGCTCCCGCAGCTCGTCGACGTCGAGCGGCAGCTTGCGGCGGAAGATCGCGACGATCAGGCCGAGGCCGACGACCACCTCGCAGGCGGCGACGACCATCACGACGATCGCGAAGACCTGTCCCTGCTGGTTACCGACCATCCGGCTGAAGGCGACCAGCGCCAGGTTCCCCGCGTTCAGCATCAGCTCGAGGCAGAGCAGGATCACGACCGGGCTGCGCCGGATCAGGATCCCCACTGCGCCGATCGCGAAGAGCAGGGAGCTGAGGACGATGTACCAGTCGATGTTCATGCCGAACCTCCGGCGGAGGGCACCGCCGGAACCTCACCCGAACGCGCCTTCGGCGCTGAGTGTTCGGGGGAGGAACCGGCGCCCCCCTCCGACGAAGCGCTGCGCTTACCTGCCAGCACCACGGCCCCCACTGCGGCAAGCAGCAGAAGGATCGAGGAAGCCTCGAACGGGAGGAGG
>JBAUXH010000265.1:0-1552 GCA_049584155.1 Solirubrobacteraceae bacterium | reverse complement strand
CGATCGGGTCGACCTGCGCGACGACGACGGGCGCCTTGCCCTCCTCGCCAGCGGCGCTCTTGGCGGCGGCGCTGAGCGCGGCGGCGTCCTCGACGGCGCCGTAGAAGTTGGGCTGGGCGAAGATCGCCGCGCTCGTGTCGCCATCGATCGCCTCGCTCCACGCGTCGATGTCGGTGACGCCGTCGACCAAGGGAACCTCGACGACGCTCATCCCATACCCGTGCGCGAGCGTGCGTAGCGTCTGGATCGAGTGCGGGTGCATACCCGCACTCACGGCCAGGCGGGTGCGACCGTTATGGAGCTTCGCCAGATACCCCGCGGCGGCGACGGCGCTCGGACCCTCGTACACCGAGGCGTTGGAGACGGGCAGGTCCGTCAGCTCGCAGATGGCGGTCTGGTACTCGAACATCACCTGCAGCCCGCCCTGGGAGATCTCGGGCTGGTAGGGGGTGTAGGGCGTGAGGAACTCCGAGCGCTCCATCAGCATGTCGATCAGCGCCGGCACGTAGTGGTCGTACATCCCGGCGCCCAGGAACGAGAGCTCCTGCTCGGCGCTGACGTTGCGCGAGGCGAGCTCGCGCAGGTGTACGTAGACATCCTGCTCGCCCATCCCATCGGGCAGGTCGAGCGCGCGTCCCAGTCGCACGCCCGCGGGGATCTGGCGGTCGAACAGCTCCTGCACGGAGCCCACGCCGATCGCCGCGAGCATCGCGGCGAGGTACTCGGGGGTGGTGGCGGTATTACGACTCAAGGGGCTGCCGTCAGCCTAGCCGCCCAGGGTGGCGGAATAGGCGTCGGCGTCCATCAGCGCGTCGCGCTCGCCCGGATCGCTGAGCGCTATGCGCACCATCCAGCCTTCACCGTAGGGGTCCTCGTTGATCAGCTGGGGATTGTCCTCGAGCGTGTCGTTGACCGCGACGATCTCGCCGGAGAGCGGCGCGACCACATCCGATACGGCCTTCACCGACTCGACCTCGGCGTAGGGCGCACCCTGCACGAGCAGCGTGCCGACGGCGGGCGCCTCGAAGAAGACGACCTCGCCGAGGGCCTCCTGCGCGTACCAGGTGATGCCGAGCGTCGCCTCGGAGGGCGCGTCCTCCGAGCCCTCGCCTGCGATGCGCGCCCAGTCGTGCTCGGGGTGGTACAGCAGATCGTCGGGATACCCGGCGTCGGACATCAGGAGCCCTTTCGGTAGAGAGGCTTCTCGCGGACCACGGCCGCGCGCATCTTGCCACGGACGTCGATCTCGAGACGGGTGCCCACTGGAGCGTGCTCGGCAGGGACGTAGGCGAGACCGATTCCGACCCCCAAAGTCGGTGAGAGAGTGCCGCTCGTGACGAGACCACCGCCCGTGACCGGGTTGCCCTGGCGCGCGATCCCGGGCCCGTCGATCGCGAACGCGACGAGTCGTTCGTGCGGCCCGGCGGCGCGTCTCGCGCGCACCGCCTCGGAGCCGATGAAGCCGGTGTCCTCGACGCAGCACCAGCCGAGGCCGGCCTCGATCGGACCGCGCTCGGTGGAGAGGTCGTTCCCGTAGAGGTGGTAGCAGGCC
>JBAUXH010000264.1:0-1982 GCA_049584155.1 Solirubrobacteraceae bacterium | reverse complement strand
GGGTCTGGAAACGCTAAACACGGGTGCCGGCCGGCGTCATATCTCTCGCGCGGCTGACCTCCTTGCTGACGGGGAAAAGGCGCTTCGTCAGACAATGCCCGAGCTTGGGGAAATCATGATTGCCGGCGACCTGCGGCGTGGGTGTGAGTTGGTCGCCGATCTCGCATTGGTGGCGGTGGCGAAAGGCAAACCCAGGACGCTGGAAGCGGCCGGTATTGCGATCCGGATCACCAGTCCTCACCGCCAGGGAGCGGCACTTCTGACGGCAACGGGCTCTGCGCGTCACCTCGATCAACTGCGGGAATTCGCTGAGCGGAAGGATTTCGTCCTCGATGAGGAAGGGCTGCGACGTGGCAGGAAGGGTATCTGCTCATCCCGGCTGAATGACAGATTCGCCGTCCAGGACAGCACGAATTGCCTGATATGCATCGGTACCCCGTCGTGCTGCGGTGCCAACGACGGATCGAACGCCAGCGAACAGATCGGCTCCCCACTTGGAACGGAATCCACCTGTAACCTTGCGGTATGTGGCTGTGGGCCGCAATTCCCTCTCGCTGCCGTTGTTATCTGGCGGTGCATCGGGATGTTCGAGAAAGGTGAACAAGTGGCTGCGCACCTTGCCGTAACGTTTGCGTAGCCGTCTGCCATGGCGGTTGGTAGGTGCCAGCACCATGATGGCGTTCAACTCGCGATCCAGCCTGCTCTGATAGGCGCGCCGCGTGCTCTCAGCCAGGTGCTTGCGCCGCCGTGCCAGCACCACGGCACGCAGCAGCAGCGCCTTCATGCGGGGGGCGAAAATCGTATCGCCTGCCTCGATGGCGTATTTGCAATCTCGCAGTTGGTGCGCCAGGCAGACCTGCCAGAGATCGGCATGCCCCTGCTGCGCGCCATACAGGTCGGAGACCCAGATGCTCGGCCGGTGGCCCGCCATCGTCTCGGTGACCACACAGGCGGCACGGCTGTTGCGCACCACGTGGATCACCACCTGATCGTTCTGGAACACCCAGTTCCAGTGGGTATGGCCGTCGACGCGCACCGATGTCTCGTCGGAGCAGACGATCCGCGAACGACGCAGTCGGGTGAGAATTGCCGCCACCTCGCTGTCGAAACAGGGCTTGGCACGCTGCAACATCGCATCCAACGCGCCCTCGCTGATCTGTAGCGCATAGAGGTGCAGGAACAACTGCGTCAGACGGCGGTAGCTGATCGCGTGGCTGAAGCGCAGGTAGATCGCCAGCGCCACGATGTTCACGCTGAACGGCGAGCCGTCTTCCAGGCCCGTCGGTATCGCCGCCAGGGTGACGCCGCCGCAGCACGGGCAATGTCCGGCATAACGTTCCACTCGGGTCACCATGGGGCGCACCGCCGGCAGGTCGATCTTGTCGTACCGACCATGCAGCACCTGATCCGTATCGCTCAGCGCGAATTGGCAATGCACACAGGCTACCGCCTTGGCGGTCACCGTCTCGTCGGGATCGCAGGCCAACGGTCGGCCGCCGCCTTTGCGTCCCACGCTGCCCTGGCGCGGCCCACCACGCTTGGCTTTCTCTGGTCTGTTCGGCTTCTGACCCTTCGATGGCGGCAGACTGGAATTGTCCGGCGTCTTCGACGGCTCACCAAGCCTTGCTTCAAGTTCGGCAATCCGCCGCTCGGCTGCCTCAAGGCGCTGCCACAGCGCCCGAATAAGGGCATCCTTCTCTGCGTGGCTCAGGTCGTTGAGGTCGGGAAGCTGCGGCACGCCCTTGGTTAGAATCGACCCGACCGTGACCGTGTCAACTGGGATTTTGCAGCCCGTCACACACCGGCTGACAATCCATCAAGGCCGGCTCAATTGGGGGTTGAGCAGATACAAATCGCGCTCCGCGTGAGCGCCAACATTGGGTGACCTGTCATGAATAGGATTATGATGACTGCCTTGACCGGGTGCGCGCTGGCGCTCGGGCTGTCCGCCGCTCCGGTAAACGCGGCGCAGATCTTTATCC
>JBAUXH010000263.1:0-7238 GCA_049584155.1 Solirubrobacteraceae bacterium | reverse complement strand
CCATTCTGGCCCTCGACGTTGACCTGCACGTTGAAGATCATGCGCGTGTAGTCGGTCCACACGCTGTTCAGCAGATCGCCGAACAGCTCGAAGGCCTCGTTCTTGTATGCGACGAGCGGGTCGATCTGGGCGAAGCCGCGCAGGTGGATACCCTCGCGCAGGTAGTCCATGTCGAACAGGTGCTCGCGCCAGCGCTCGTCGATGATCTGCAGCAGCAGAAAGCGCTCGAGGGCACCCATCAACTCCTCGCCGAGCTCCACCTCACGGGCGTTGTAGCGTTCCAGCGCGAATTCGGTGATGCTCTCGGTGAGGGAGTCGCGGTCGGCCGTCTCGGGATCAAGGTTCTGCTCGGAGAGATCGAGCGGGAAGAACTGCCCGAGGGCGGTGAAGAGTCCATCCAGATCCCAGTCCTCCATGAAGTCGCCGGGGGTGTACTGGGCGATCGTGCGATCGAGCACAGCCGCGACTTCCTGGCGGGCCTCCTCGCCGATCGGCTTGCCTTCCAAGACCTCGTTGCGGTAGGCGTAGATGACCCGGCGCTGCTCGTTCATCACGTCGTCGTACTCGAGCACGCGTTTGCGGATCAGGAAGTTCTGCTCCTCGACCTTCTTCTGGGCTTTCTCGATCTGCTTGGAGAGCATCCCCGCCTCGATCGGTTCCTCGTTGCCCTCCTCGTCGATCCCGCCGAGTTTGTCGAGGATGCGGTAGATGCGGTCGCCCGCGAACAGCCGCACGAGATCGTCCTCGGCGGAGAGGAAGAAACGCGACTCGCCGGGGTCGCCCTGCCGGCCGGCGCGCCCGCGCAGCTGATTGTCGATGCGCCGGGACTCGTGGCGCTCGGTGCCACAGATGAACAGCCCACCTGCCGCCATCACCCGCTCGCGGTCATCCTCGACGCGCGCCTCGATCTCCGGCACCAGCGCCTCGAACCGCTCGTCATAGCCTTCGGCCCCCGGCTCGATGCCCTCGCGGGCGAGCTGCAGGCGCGCGAGATGCTCGGGGTTACCGCCGAGCTTGATGTCCACGCCGCGGCCGGCCATGTTCGTCGCAATCGTCACGGCCCCCGGCTGGCCAGCCTCGGCGACCGTCTCGGCCTCGCGCGCGGCATGCTCGGGCTTGGCGTTCAACACCGAGTGGGCGATCCCGCGCTTCTTCAACTGTGCAGAGAGCAGCTCTGAGACCTCGACGGAGATCGTGCCGACAAGCACCGGCTGGCCGTTCTCGTTGCGCGCGGCGATCTCTTTGACGACCGCGTTCCACTTACCGTCCTTGGTCTTGTAGACCTGATCGTTGCGATCGGCGCGGACCATCGGCATATTCGTCGGGACCTGCACGACGGGCAACTCGTAGATCTTCATGAACTCGGTCGCCTCGGTCAGCGCCGTACCGGTCATACCCGAGAGCTTGTCGTAGAGGCGGAAGTAGTTCTGGTAGGTGATCGTCGCCAGCGTCTGGTTCTCCTCTTGGATCGACACCCCCTCCTTGGCCTCAATCGCCTGGTGCAGCCCCTCCGACCAGCGGCGACCATCGAGGATGCGCCCGGTGAACTCGTCGATGATCTTCACCTCGCCGTCGATCACCGCGTAGTCGACGTCGCGCTTGTACAGCGACTCGGCGCGTAGCGACTGGATCAGGTGGTTGACAAGGTGGCCGTTCTCGGCGCGATAGAGATGGTCGATGCCGAGAAAGCGCTCGGCCTTGGCGACGCCCTGCTCGGTGATCGAGACCGTTTTTTGCTTCTCCTCGGTCTCGTAGTCGAAGTCGGCCATGAACTGCTTCTTCATTCGCGGGTCCATACCTTCGGGCGTCTTGCCCGCGGTCAGCCGCGGTGCCAGGCGCGCGAACTTCACATATAGGTCCGCGGCCTGTTCGGGCGCCCCGGAGATGATCAGCGGCGTGCGCGCCTCGTCGATCAGAATGTTGTCGACCTCGTCCACGACCGCGAAGGAATGGCCGCGCTGGACCTTCTCGGCAAGATCCTTGGCCATGTTGTCGCGCAGGTAGTCGAACCCGAGCTCGGAGTTGGTCCCGTAGACGACATCGCAGGCGTAGGCGACCTGCTTCTCCTCGTAGGGCTGCTGGTTCGCCAGCACCCCGACGGACACGCCGAGCGCCTCATACAGCGGGCTCATCCATTCCGCGTCGCGGCGCGCCAGATAGTCGTTGACCGTGACGAGATGCACGCCCTTGCGTTCCGGTGGAACATCCGGGTTATCCGGATCTGGATCGTGCACGGCCAGCGAGTTGAGCACGACCGCGAGCGTGGCGGTCAACGTCTTGCCCTCGCCGGTCTTCATCTCGGCGATGCACCCGTCGTGCAGCACCATCGCGCCGATCAGCTGCACGTCGAAATGGCGCATGCCCATCTTGCGCTTGCCCGTCTCGCGCACGAGCGCAAAGCACTCGGGCAGCAGATCATCCAGTGACTCGCCGTCGGCCGCGCGCTCGCGCAGCGTGTCCATCCGCTCGCGCAGCTCAGCGTCGGAGTCGTGTTCGAGCTCGGGCTCGAACGCGCTGATCAGCGCGACGCGCTTCTGATAGGACTTGAACTTCTTCGCCTCGCCCGCGTTCAGCGCGCGATCGAGCAGAGATGGGGACACTCCCTCAGGTTAGCGATTGCTCGGCCGGCGCGGAACGATTAGACGCCCTCGCATGACCGCAACTCCCGACCCCTGCTCGACCCGCTCACAAGCGGTGTGATCAGCTCGCGGGCTGCTCGCCGATCCCAGGCGAGTCCACCCGCGACAGACCGGCCCTGACGCTGCCCGTGCGCGCCTCGCGGCGATGCCGGCGCTTGTCGCGGTGGCGCTTGACCTGCCGCGCGAGCTCCAGCGAGACGAGCTTCAGCGAATGGTCCATCTCCCGCGAGGCGTCGCGTGCGCGCAGCGTTACGCCCTTCAGGTAGAGCGTCGCCTCGGCGACCTGGCGGTCGGCGATCGAGGGGTTGCGCTCTTCGTAGATCTCGACCTCCAACCGAGCAAACTCGGAGACCTGGCGCGAGACCTTGCGGCACCGGCGCTCTAGGCGCGCGCGCAGCTCGTCGGTAACCGGAACGTTGCGACCCTTGATGTCGATCTGCATCACAGGCTCCCTTCGCGTATGGATGAGGTCTATCTCCGATCCTACGCCCCCTGGCAGCTGTTGTCCATCGGTTTATCCGCAGTGATGGGGAGACCTGACACGAGCTCTGGTGGGACAATCGAGCGCGATCCTCTCCACAGTCGCTAACCCCAACCTGTCCTGGTCGCTGCAACCCGGCGTGCTGATCGGCGTCGCACTTGTGGGCGGCGCCTACCTCACGCGTTGGCGACGAGTGCGTGCAAGCTCATCGCGGCCCGGCGCCGACGCTCCCGTATGGCGGTTGTGCTGCTTCGCCGGCTCGCTACTGATCGCGGTGATCGCGCTGATCTCCCCCGTGGACGCACTCGCCGATCAGCTCTTCTTCATGCACATGACCCAGCACATGCTGCTGCTGGACATCGTGCCGATCCTCGCGATCCTCGGCTTCACGAAGGTGCTCCTACGCCCCGTCACGCGGACCGTGCGCGACGTCGAGCATCGCGCCGGCCCGATCGCACACCCGGCGTTTGCGGTGCTGCTCTACGTAGGGGTGATCTGGACGTGGCACGTACCCGCGGCCTATGACCTCGCGGTTACCCACCCGACGGTGCACGTGCTCGAGCACACGACGTTCCTGATCGCCGGCGGGCTGTACTGGTGGCACCTGCTCTCCCCGATCCGCGCGCGCATGCGCCTCGGCGGGATGGGACCGGTCGCCTACATGGGCTCTACCAAGTTGTTCGTCGGGGCGCTCGGCATGGGCCTCGCGTTCGCACCGGTCGCGCTCTACCCCTACTACGTCCATCACGCCCGCGTCTGGGGCATCTCCGCGCTCGATGACCAGTCGATCGCCGGGATCGTCATGGCCGTCGAGCAGTCGCTGGTGATGGGGATCGCACTGGTCGTGCTGTTCGTGCGCATGCTCGCCGAGTCCGAGCGCGAGCAGGTTCGACGCGAGCGCTATGAGACCGTGCTATGATGACAGTTGTCAGAGTGCCATCTATCCACTGAGCCAGGAGGGTCCCCCACGGCGGGGCCCTCCTCAACTCTGGCGGGGACGCAGACTCTCGAGTATTCCGGCGTGACCCGAGATCGCGCCGATCAGGATCGACTCGTCCGCCACATGCGTGCCTGGAAACACGATCGTCTCGCGCAGCTGCGCCCGGTCGCCGACCGTAGCGCCATCGCCGAGCACGACCGGGCCCATTAGCCGCGCGCCCGCGCCGATCCTCACATTCCGGCCGATCCACACGGGCCCCTCGACCTCGGCGCCCGCGGGCAACGAACGCCCATCCGAGACGACGACTCCCGGAGCGACCTCCTCGCCCTCGACCTCCAGGCGCAGCTCGCCGCGCAGCGCGTCGAAGGTGCCCTGGCGCAACTCCCCGAGCGAGCCGACGTCGTTCCAGTACTCGCGCACCTCGTGGATATAGAACGGGACGTCGTTCTCCAGCAGCGCCGGGAACACGTCCTGCGCCCAGTCCACGAACGGGCGCTCGGGGAAGTAGTCGAAGATCTCCGGTGAGAACACGTAGATGCCGCAGTTGCCGAGGTCCGAGAGCGCCTCATCGGGGCGCGGCTTCTCCTGAAAGCCCGTGATCCGCCCCTCGCGATCGTGCAGCACGACGCCGAACTCGCGCGTGTCCGGCACTTTCTTGACGGCCAGCGTCGCGATCCCGCCCGTCTGCCGATGACGCGCCGCGAGCGCGGTGAGATCGATGTCTGTGAGCGCATCGCCGGAGATCACGAGAAAGGGGTCCTCTGCGAAGAACTCCGCGCATGCGCGCACGCCACCGGCGGTGCCGAGCAGCTCGGGCTCGAAGCGATAGGTCACGCGCTCGCCGAAGTGCTCGCGGATCGAGTCCGGGAAGTAGTGCAGGTTGGCGATCGTCTCCTGAAACCCGTGCCGGTCGAGCAGATCGAGGATGTGCGCCATCACGGGCCGGTCGAGCACCGGCACCATCGGCTTGGTGATCTCATATGTCAGCGGACGCAGCCGGGTGCCGAGCCCGGCCGCGAGGACCATTGCTCTCATACTCGGATCAATACCTGTAGTGATCCGGCTTGTAGGGACCCTCGACGGGTACGCCGATGTACGCGGCCTGCTCATCGGTCAGCTGTGTGAGCTTCACGCCGAGGGCGTCGAGATGCAATCTGGCGACCTTCTCGTCCAGGTGCTTGGGCAGCACGTAGACCCGCTTCTCGTACTCGTCGTTCTTTGAGAACAGCTCGATCTGGGCGATCGTCTGGTTGGAGAACGAGTTGCTCATCACGAACGACGGGTGCCCGGTGGCGTTGCCGAGGTTCAGCAGGCGGCCCTCGGAGAGCATGATGATCGCGTGACCGTCAGCGAAAACCCACTTGTCGACCTGCGGCTTGATGTTCACCCGTTCGACCCCGGGAACGCTCGCCAACCCAGCGATGTCGATCTCGTTATCGAAGTGACCGATGTTGCCGACGATCGCCTGGTGCTTCATGCGCTGCATCTGGGAGGCCGTGATGATGTCCTTGTTGCCGGTCGTGGTGATGAAGATGTCCGCGCTCTCGAGCACGTCCTCGAGCGTCTTGACCTCATAACCCTGCATCGCCGCCTGCAGCGCGCAGATCGGGTCGATCTCGGTGATCACCACGCGCGCGCCCTGTCCGCGCAGCGATTCGGCGCAGCCCTTGCCGACGTCGCCGAAGCCGCACACCACCGCGACCTTACCGCCGATCATCACGTCGGTGGCGCGGTTGATGCCGTCGATCAGCGAGTGCCGGCAGCCGTAGAGGTTGTCGAACTTCGACTTCGTCACCGAGTCGTTGACGTTGATCGCCGGAAACAGCAACTCGCCGCTCTCGACCATCTGGTAGAGCCGATGCACGCCGGTGGTCGTCTCCTCGGTCACGCCTTTGACGCTCTGCCCGAGCTTCGTCCAGCGCTGCGGATCCTCCGCCAGCGAGCGCGTGAGCAGCGAGAGGATCACTCCGAGCTCCTCGGAGTCGGCGCTCGCCGGATCGGGCACCGCGCCGGCCGCCTCGTACTCGGTGCCCTTGTGCACGAGCAGCGTCGCGTCGCCGCCGTCGTCCAAAATCATGTTCGGACCGTCCTCACCCGGCCAGCGGATCGCCTGTTCGGTGCACCACCAGTACTCCTCGAGCGTCTCGCCCTTCCAGGCGTACACCGGCACCCCGCGGGGATCCTCCGGCGTGCCCTGCGGACCCACGGCCACGGCCGCGGCTGCGTGATCCTGGGTGGAGAAGATGTTGCAGCTGCACCAGCGCACCTCGGCGCCGAGCGCGGTCAGCGTCTCGATCAGCACGGCGGTCTGGATCGTCATGTGCAGCGAGCCCATGATGCGAGCGCCCCGCAGCGGCTGCTCGGCGGCGTACTCGCGGCGGATCGCCATCAGCCCGGGCATCTCGTGCTCGGCGAGGGTGATCTCCTTGCGGCCGAACTCGGCGAGTGAGAGGTCGGCGACCTTGAAGTCGGTTTCTGTTGCGACGGCGGTGGGAGTCATTGCTGACTGTTCTCCTGTCCGGTCAGGTGAGCGCCCTTGCTTCAGGGAAACGGGCCGAGCGTGGCGGGACCGGAGCCCGTCGCAGCGCTCCTCGGCCGTCGCCCCGAAGGTATCACACCGAACGACTCCGCCCGGCGGGGCTGGGACGTGCTCAGCTGCGCTTGAGGGCGGCCTTCAGCTCCTCGATCGCGCGCACCGGGCCGGGGTCGACTCCGCGCAGCACCGCGAGATAGATCGACACGAGGTCGCCCAGCAGCACAAGCGAGATCACCCGCTCGATCGTCGTCTGCCCGCGCGTCTCCAAATGGAAGCTCGCCGCGGCGTGAGGAGCGATCAGCCGCTCGGTGAGGGTCATCCGCTCCTTCACGCGCGGATGCGCGTCGGAGTCATCGAGGAACACGGCCGCGAAGCGGGCGGGCGGGTCCAATTCCCCGGCGCCTTCCCAGCCGACGAGCTCGTTGTGATCGAGCTCGGGCAGTTCGTGGGTGAAGCACGGCAGCTTCGCGTTCTCGTTGATCTGCGTCTTCCAGCGGTAGGCGATCGGCGTGGTCAGCCCGGCGCCGGCCACAACCGGGATCGTGCCCAGCAGGCCGCGGGCGACGGTCTTCGCGAGCGAGTCCTCGTCCGCGTCGGGACCCCACTCGGCCACGAGCTGCTCGGTGTGGGCGGCGGCCACAT
>JBAUXH010000262.1:0-3002 GCA_049584155.1 Solirubrobacteraceae bacterium | reverse complement strand
CGATTGATCCAAATGTGTCCCAAACGGCGGTGAGCGTCGTACAGTGAGAGGTCTTCCGATGGCCTCGACCGTCACCGCGACCCATCAAGCCGCAGCGCCGAGCCCGGAGGAGCAGGTGCTGGCCGCGCTCGATGACGCCCGCGAGGGCACACTCGCGCTGGTGTCACATCTCAATGAGCAGGAGTTGACAACGGTGCACTCCTCGATCATGAGCCCGCTCGCGTGGGATCTCGGCCATATCGCCGCCTATGAGGATCTGTGGCTGGGGCATCGGCTCGCGGGACTGGAGCTGCTGCGGCCGGATCTGGCGGGCCTGTATGACGCGTTCGAGACGCCCCGCGCGGTGCGCGGGGACATCGAGGCGTTGGGGCCGGCGGAGGCACGCGCATACATGCGCGAGGTGCGTGATCGTGTTGCCGAGGCGCTCACGCAGACCGGCGTGGGCGATGGAGATGTGTGTGAGATGGTGATCCGCCACGAGCTGCAGCACTGCGAGACGATGCGCCAGACGCTGGCGCTCGCGGACCTGCTGCCCGCCGGTGAGCCACCGGCGATCGCCGCGGAATCCCCCGCCTCCTCCGAGCAGGACGAGTGGTTGGAGATTCCCGCGGGATCGTTCGCGATGGGCGCCAGCGCGGAGGGGTTCGCCTACGACAACGAGCGCCCCCGCCACCCGGTTGAGCTCGGAGCGTTCGCGATCGCGCGCCGGCCCGTCACCGCCGCGAGCTGGATGCGCTTCGCCGAGGGCGGCGGATATGAACGCCGCGAGTGGTGGTCTGACGAAGGGTGGGCGTGGAAAGAGGAGTACGACATCACCCACCATCCATCCGTGGCCGCCGGCGATCGGAGCGCGCCGGCGTGCCATGTCAGCTGGTTCGAGGCCGATGCCTTCGCCCGCGCGCACGCTGCGCGCCTCCCCAGCGAGGCCGAGTGGGAGCGGGCCGCGACCTGGGATCAGCAGACGCCCGTACGAGAGGGTACTGGCGAGCCCCAGCCCGGACAGGTAGAGTTCGCACAGGTGGGACACGTGTGGGAGTGGACCGGCAGCGCATTCGGGGGGTACCCGGGCTTCGTCGCCTACCCATACAAGGAGTACTCCGAAGTCTTCTTCGGCGAGGACTATCGCGTGCTGCGCGGCGGCTCGTGGGCGAGTAGCCCGCGGGTGAAGACGCTGACGTTCCGCAACTGGGACCTGCCGCAGCGCCGACAGATCTTCGCGGGCGTGCGCCTGGCGCGGGACGTGTCGTGATGGAGCCGATCGCCAACCCACCCACAGGCCCGGCGATCCAGATTGACTCGCATCTGGACGGCGAACAGGAGCGCTCGCTCGCCGACGACGTGCTCGACGGGCTCACCCGCCCCTTCAAGGAGCTGCCGCCCAAGCACTTCTACGACGCGCGCGGCGCCGAGCTGTTCGATCAGATCTGCGACCTGCCCGAGTACTACCCCACGCGTGCCGAGCGCGCGATCCTGGAGGAATCGGCGAGCGAGCTGGCGGAGCTCACGGGCGCCGCGGAGCTCGTCGAGCTCGGCTCGGGGACGGCCGCCAAGACACGCGTGCTGCTCGACGCCCTGCACGAGGCCGGCACCCTGCGCCGCTACGTACCGGTGGACGTGACCGAGAGCATGGTGCGCGAATGCGCGCAGACACTTACCGAGGAGTATCCCGGCCTGCAGGTGCACGGCGTGATCGGCGACTTCGAGCGCCACCTCGACCAGGTCCCCGAGGCGGTCGGACCGCGCGTCGTCGCGTTCCTCGGCGGCACCATCGGCAACTTCCCCCCCGGCAGCCGCCGCCGCTTCCTGCGTGCGATCGCCGGCCTGCTCGGCCCCGAGGATCATCTGCTGATGGGCACCGACCTCGTCAAGGACCCGGGTGTCCTGGAGGCCGCCTACGACGACGCCCAGGGCGTCACCGCCGAGTTCAACCGCAACGTGCTGCGCGTGCTCAACCGCGAGCTCGACGCTAATTTCGACCCTGAGGACTTCGACCACGTAGCCCACTTCGACCCCGAGCACGAGTGGATCGAGATGCGCCTGCGCGCGCGACGCGAGCACACCACCCACGTCGGCGCGCTGAACCTGCCCGTGCGCTTCGCCGCCGGCGAGGAGCTGCGCACCGAGATCAGCGCCAAGTTCACCCCCGAGCGTTTGCAGGGCGATCTGGCCGCCGCCGGCCTGGAGTGCGTGCGCTGGCTCACCGACCCCGATCAGCTGTTCGCGCTCACCCTCTCACGCCTGACGGCCGGGTGACGGCGCGGATGCTGTGTCCTTACCGATCGTAGATCGACGGGATCTACGATCGGCCAGCACATGTACCGATCGCCGATCAGATGCGATCGTCGATCGGCCAGCACATTTCGCTCACTGCGTCCTTGCCCCGCTTGTCCCCCGACCGTCAGGGAGGATATGTGCCGCCCTATGCACCGACTCGCACGGGCGGGCGGCGATCGCGCCAGGGCGCGGCCTGCTCCAGCTGCGCGGCCAATCCCAGCAGCGTCGTCTCCTCCCACATGCGTCCCATGAAGTGCGCCCCTACGGGGATGCCCTCGGGGGTCCAATGCAGCGGCACCGACATCGCCGGGCTGCCGGTCATGTTTGCCACGCGCGTGTAGGGCGAGAACTTCATGTAGGGGGCGCTCACCGCGTCCGCGGCCTCCGCGTCGAACGCGCCCAGCGGGATCGCGGGCCGGGAGAGCGTGGGCGTCAGCCACACGTCGCAGCGCTCAAGCAGCTCGGCTACAGCGCGCGCGCCGAGCTGGATCGTGCGCAGATCGCGCAGGTGCTCGGAGGCGGTTCGTGCAAGGCCCGTCTCGTACCAGCGACGCGTGCGCGGTTCGAGGTCCTCCTCACCGGCCACACGGCCCGCGAGCGCCTGCGCTTCGAGCACGAGCGACATCACGACCTCAGCCCACACGCCGAACCACGCCTGCACGAGCGCCGCGCCATCCTCGATGCGCGGTGCGTCGTCCACGAGCTCGTGCCCCAGCTCGGCGCACACC
>JBAUXH010000261.1:0-2251 GCA_049584155.1 Solirubrobacteraceae bacterium | reverse complement strand
CCCTGTACGCGTGCACCGAACCCGCCGGCTGGACCGCCGCCGACCGCGGTCAACGCCGACTGGGGCCCGCCCGAGGGGAACGTCTCACTGGTCGCGTAGCCGAGCGTATCCACCGCCCACACACCCGGAGCGATCAGCAACGCCGCCACGCCACAGCTCAGCGCCGCCGTGCGGATCGCCCGACCGCCGGCGAGGAACAGCGCGAGCGCCGCACCGGTACCCACGACGATCAGCGCCGGCACGAGCCACGCCAGCTGGCCGGGGTACTGGTACAGGACCGCCACCTCGCAGGCCACGCCCGCGATGATCGCCAGCGGCGCCAGCACCCGCGCCTGCCGTCCGCCCGCGCGCAGTTGCGCCACGCCCGCGCCCGTCAGCGCGGCCGCGAACGGCGCCAGCAACGAGACGTAGTAGGGATGAAATATGCCTTTCGCCTCGCTGAACACCAACGCCACCACCAGGAACGTGCCGCCGACCGCGATCAGCCACCCGCTGCGCGCATCGCCGCGCCGTAGCCGGCTCGCGACGAGGACCGCCACACCGCTTACGAGCGCAAACCCCAACAGCCACCCCGCCTGCCCACCGAGCGCGGAGTTCAGTAGTCGTAGCGGCCCGGGCGTGCCGCCGAACATGTTCCCGCCCATCCCCCCGGGTCCACCCGTCTGCCCGTCCAACCGCCCGGCGCCGTTGTATTCGGTGATCAGCTGCCACACCGTGTTGTTACTCGTGCCCGATACCCACGGTCGGTCCGCCGCCGGGGTCAGTTCGACCAGCGCCGGCCACGCGCCGCCGACGAGCACCATCGCGCCGCCCGCGCCCAGCAACTCGCCCAGCGCGCGTTTGCGCCCGTGTAGCGCGACCCACAGCCAGGCCGCGACGATCCCCGGCACGACCATCAGCGCAACCGCCATCTTCGTCTCGAACCCCAGACCCACGCACACGCCCGCCCCCACCAGCCAGCGCGTGCTGTGACGCCCGTCCTCGAGCGCGCGCATCGCACACCACACAGCCGCGACACAGCACAGCACGAGCAGCGCGTCGGGGTTGTTGTGCCGCGAGATCCCGACCGTTATCGGCGTCAGCGCCAGCGCGAGCCCCGCGATGAACCCGCCGAGCCGACCGAAGCGCCGCCCGACCAGGTCATATACAAGCGCCACGCTCGCCACCCCCATCAGTGCCTGGGGCACGAGCATGCTCAGCGGGTGATAGCCGAACACACGCACCGACAGCGCCTGCACCCACAGCGCCAGCGGCGGCTTGTCGACGGTCATCACCCCCGCCCGGTCCATCGCGCCGAACAGGAAGTTGTGCCAGCTCGAGCTCATCGAGCGCACGGCTGCGCTGTAGTAGGTGTTGGCCCAGCCGTTACGGCTCAGCGCCCACAGGTTCAGCCCGCCGGCAATGGTCAGCAGCGCCGCCAATTGCAGCCTGGCGGAGCCGAACACTGCGGTAACCGGCGCCGGCAGAGCTGTAGAGGATCTCGGCTTATGGGTTACCCCCAAATAGGACTGCTCTTGTGCGCTCATGCCGGGCAGCATCGCCGCCCCGCGTAGGACGATCGTGTTAACAACCTAAGGATTTGCTGAACTGCTTTATGGGCGCGTGTCCATCGTGACCGCACCTAATCTCCGACGCCGGTCCATACCGGCCCCAAGCCCACATGCGGCAAGCTCTCGCGAGCATGAAATAGGCACCACTCGACGCACCGACACTGTGAGATCAGCGATGCGACCCTCCCGACGAGCCCCCCGGCGCACCCCCCAGATCGTGGCCCTCGGCGGCGGCGGTTTCTCGATGGAGAAAGACTCCTCGCTGCTGGACGACTACATCCTTTCGCTCACCGCCTCAGAGCGCCCGCGCGTGTGCTTTCTGCCGACCGCCTCCGGCGACGCCGATCACTACGTAGTGCGCTTCTACCGTCGCTTCTCCGCACACTGCGACGCCTCGCACGTGTCGCTATTTCGCCGCGACCAGGGCGTCGGCGGCGTCGAGGACGATCTCGCCACCCACCTGCTCGCCCAGGATCTCATCTACGTGGGCGGCGGTAACGTCGTCTCGATGCTCGGCGCCTGGCGCGCGCATGGCCTTGACTCCGTCCTGCGCCGCGCCTGGCGGCGAGGCATCGTGCTGTGCGGTCCCTCGGCCGGGTCGCTGTGCTGGTTCGCCGAATCGCTGTCCGCCTTCCACGGCGCCCCCCGGCGCGTGCGCGGCCTCGGGCTGCTGCCCTACTCCAACTGCGTGCACTACGACG
>JBAUXH010000260.1:0-4688 GCA_049584155.1 Solirubrobacteraceae bacterium | reverse complement strand
CGGCGGGGGCCAGCTCGTCCACGAGGACCGCCCGCGAGGTAGGCTCGCGCGCGCCGGAACCGGCCGCGGAGGAAGACCGTGGTGGGGGCGGCTCGTCGCGGCTCGCACCCACGGACGGTGGCCTATGCCCAGGCCCAGGCCCAGGCGATGCGGGCGTCTCGGCGGACCCGGACCGCTCGTCATGCATTGACACCGAACCCTGAGGCTGTGGTTGTGTGTCCGTAGCGGGCGGTGCCTCACCGGCAGACTCCACGGGGATCGAGCGCGCCAGCAGAGCCACCGTCGCGGATACGTCCGTGAGTCGCTGCGAGAGTTCGGCGACGCGCAGCTGCATAGGATCGGTCAACTCTTCGTGCAACGCCTCCCACAGGGTCTCGCTCAGCGCCTGCGCTGCACGCGCGGCGCGCGTCAGGCGCTCGGCGCTGCGCGGGTCGATCGGTTCTTCGCTCACGGACGTTGCATATCAGCAGACGGGGATGTCGTGCAGGATGCGCGATCTCGCATTTAGGGGGTATCGAGGCGCCCCGCGCGCACGGGCCGCCACTGCGTAGCCTGCACTTCGATGAGACCGGCCACGATCTCCAACCTGCAGGATCGCACCACCGAAGACGCGCGCACGGGTGCGATGCGCTCAATCCAGGCCGCCGACCTGAGCCTGCCGGAGGCGGCGCTGCGCGAGCTGTGGTCGCCCCTGTATCTGGAGCGTCTTGCCCGCACCTACTGGCGCTTTTTGACACGGGCGACGCTGGGGCTCGTCCGCGTGCGCTACTCCCAGACCGAGCGCTCGATCGTGCTGCTGGGACTGCGGCTGCGACTGCTCACGTTCGCCGCGCCCGAATACGAGCTGGAGCCCGACCACGGGATCGTGCGCTGGCGCATCGCCCGGGGGGTGCTCGTCGCCCGGCACGGCCACGACGGCGCCGGGCACCTGCAGATAGACGTACGTCGTATCCCCGATGAAGATCAGGAGGGCGCGCGCCTGCACGTCGAGGTGGAGGTCGCCAACTTCCACCCCGCGATCGCCTCGGGATTCGGCCGGCGCGTCTACAACGCGACGCAGGCGCGCATTCATGTGCTCGTCACGCATGGATTCCTGCGCTCGCTCGCGCGGCTGGACCTGGCCGACCGGGGAGACCCCGGCCAGCGGGTAGGGCGGTTCGCCGATGAGGACACCACCGGCTTCCTCCCGCGCTGAGTCGCTCGCGACGCTCGCGATCGGTCGGCGCGAGCCGCGACCCGCCGCCTAACCTCGCAGCGAGGCGAGCTTCGCGCGGTCGTGCGTCGCCCTGATCCGCCGGATCGTGCCCGAGCGCGTGCGCATCACCAGCGACTCGGTCGTCGCGCCGCCCGCGCTGGGGTAGCGCACGCCCTGCAGCACGTCCCCGTCGGTGATGCCGGTGGCCGAGAAGAACACGTCCTCGCCGGAGACGAGATCGTCGCGCGTGAGCACCCGCTGCAGGTCATACCCCGCGTCCAGCGCGGCCTGGCGCTCGGTCTCCTCGCGCGGCCACAGCCGCCCGAGTAGCTGGCCGCCGAGGCACTTGACGGCGGCCGCGGAGATGACGCCCTCGGGGGTGCCGCCGATGCCCCACAGCAGATCGACGGTCGAGCGCTCGGTGACCGCCAGCAGCGCGGCGGAGACATCTCCATGAGCGATCAACCGCACGCGCGCGCCGGCCTGGCGGATCGCCTTGATGCCCTCCTCGTGGCGGAGACGGTCGAGCACCACGACCATCACGTCGCCGACGGCGCTGCCCTTGCGCTCGGCCACCAGCTTCACCGTCTCCCCCAGCGGGCGGTCGAGGTCGAGCAGGTCTGAGATCTCCGGGGAACCGGCCATCTTCTCCATGTACACACATGGGCCCGGATCGAACATCGTGCCGCGTGCGGACAGCGCGATCACTGCCAGCGCGCTCGGCATCCCGTGCGCGGCGAGCGTCGTGCCCTCGAGTGGATCGACGGCGATGTCGACCTGCGGTGGGGAGCCATCGCCGATCTGCTCGCCGTTGTAGAGCATCGGCGCCTCGTCCTTCTCACCCTCGCCGATTACCACGAGACCGTCCATGGGGACGGAGTGGAGCATGTAGCGCATACCGTCCACGGCGGCCTGGTCGGCGGCCTCCTTATCGCCGCGTCCCACCAGCGGCGCGGCCGCCAGCGCGGCGGCCTCGGTGACGCGCACGAGCTCGAGGGCAAGGTTGCGGTCGGGGAGCAGCTGTGCGTGGTCGGGAGTCATGGGTGGGCTGGAACGTATAACAACCGCGCCGCCACTACGATCGTGGGCGGATGAACCCGAGCGCGACCGCAACGCTGCCGGAGAACCCGCTGGTGCTCGGCTTGGAGCGCCAGCCGGTCGCGCCGACGGCGCTCGTGATCTTCGGCGCCACGGGCGATCTGGCCAAGCGCAAACTGCTGCCGGCGCTGTACAACCTCGCCCACGAGGGGGCGCTGCCCGAGCGCTTTCAGCTGATCGGGGTCTCGCGCAAAGAGAAAGCGCACGAGGACTACCGCGCCGAGTGCGAGCAGGCGATCCGCGCGTTCTCGCGGCGCCCGCCCGACGATGAGGTGCTTCAGGGACTGCTGGAGAACGTCAGATACGTGTCGGGCGTGTTCGATGATCCGAGCGTCTATGCCGCGCTGGGCGAGGTGCTGGACGGATTTGACGAGGATGCCGGCGAGCGACTGAACCGCGCCTTCTACCTGTCGACCGCGCCGAGCTTCTTCCCCACGATCATCGGCCAGCTGGGTGGCTCAGGGCTCTCGCGGCGCGCCGACACCGAGGTGCGGGTGATCATCGAGAAGCCCTTCGGCTCGACGCTGCGGGAGGCCCGCGAGCTGAATGCGCGCGTGTTGAGCGTGTTCGACGAGTCTCAGGTCTTTCGCATCGACCACTACCTCGGCAAGGAGACCGTGCAGAACATGCTCGCGTTCCGCTTCGCCAACGGCATGTTCGAGCCGCTGTGGAACCGCAACTACATCGACCAGGTGCAGATCACCGCCGCGGAGGACATCGGCATCGGCAGCCGCGCTGGCTACTACGACCAGGCGGGGGCACTGCGCGATTTGATCCAGAACCACATGCTGCAACTGCTCTGCCATATCGCGATGGAGCCCCCCGGCAGCTTCACCGCCGAAGAGGTGCGCAACGAGAAGGTCAAGGTGCTGCATGCGATCGCCGCCCCCACACCGAGTGAGATCCCCGAGATGGCCGCGCGCGCGCAGTACGCGGCCGGGCATTCGGGCGGCGAGGACGTGCCCGGGTACCTGCAAGAGGAGGGCGTGCCGCCGGATTCGATCACCGAGACCTATGCGGCACTGCGCCTGGAAGTGGCCAATTGGCGTTGGGCGGGCGTGCCGTTCTATCTGCGCGCGGGCAAGCGCCTCGCGCGCAAGGTGACCGAGATCGCGGTCACGCTGAAGCCCGTCCCCCATCTGGCGTTCAGCCAGGACGGCTCGCTCGGGGTGCAGCCCAACCAGCTGATCCTGACGGTGCAGCCGAACGAGGGTGTGACGCTGCAGCTGGGCGCGAAGATCCCGGGCACGCGCATGTCGATCAGGCCGGTGAACATGGAGTTCCTGTATGGGACCTCATTCCTGTCGCAGTCTCCGGAGGCTTACGAGCGGCTGATCATGGACGCGATGCGCGGCGACCCGACGCTGTTCACGCGCAACGATGAGGTCGAGGCGCAGTGGCGGATTTGCGATCCGATCGTCAGCACGTGGTCACGGACGCCCGGCCCGCTGGCGCAATACGAGGCGGGCTCACAGGGACCGGCGGCAGCCGATCGGGTCCTGTGCGAGGGCAACGCCTGGCGGGCGATCTGACGATGGCCACGGCAACCGTCGGCGACGCGGTATGGAGTGAGGAGAACACCACGCCTGACGCGATCGAAGCCGCGCTGCGCACGCTGCTGGCCGAACGCTCGAAGCTCAACCAGGACGCCGAGGACGGAGGGCTCGTGCCGGCGCGGGTGCTGAACATGGTCGTGTTCGTCGAGAGCGCCCACAGCGAGGAGGTCGCGGACAGACTGCGCGGCGTGGGGCGTTACCACGCCTCGCGCACGGTCGTACTCTCCTACGAGCGCGACCGCAAGGAGTTGGACGCGCGCGTGAGCATCGCCTCGGAGAGCGATCGCGGTCCCGGCGAGCCGGCGCTGCTGCGCGAGATCGCGATCGTGCAGATCGGCGAGCGTCATCTGGATGATCTGACGACGATCGCCGATCCGCTGGTGATCAGCGACCTGCCGACGCTGCTGTGGTCGCCCCACCGCCACCCTGAGGCGGCCGACGCGCTGCTGGAGTTGGCGCAGGCGACGTTGATCGACTCGATCGAAGAGCCCGTTTGGAGCGCCGCGATCGAGCGCGCATGTGGGCTCTCCCAGCAGGCCTACGTGGTCGATCTGGCATGGCTGCGCTCGACCCCGTGGCGCGAGCGCGTCGCGGCGACGTTCGACCCCGAGCGCATGCGCGCCGAGCTGAGCTCGCTCGAGCTACTGGAGATCCGCCACCACCCGGACTCGACCGTCGCGGCGATGCTGTTCGTCGGCTGGCTGGCCTCGCGGCTGGGTTGGGAGCTCGACCACGCGGAGATCGAGGGAGGCACGGGCCCCGATGGTGCACTGAGCAGCGGCGCGCGCGCGCCAGAGGGCGAGCGTGTCGAGCTGCGCCTACGGGCGGCGGCCGAGCTG
>JBAUXH010000259.1:0-2908 GCA_049584155.1 Solirubrobacteraceae bacterium | reverse complement strand
TGCCGCATGCGGCATGGTTACGGCGGGCGCAGGCGCCCACCGACGACACCGCACATGTGCGGTGTCGCACCTACCGATCGGGAGATTGACGCCAATCTCCGATCGGCCAGCATGCGGCCAGGTCGATCCGATCGGCTTTTTTAGAAGCATGTGGCCCTGCTCGGATCTGCGCGGCTTGCCATCCGGGCCGACCTCCCGGATACGCTCCGCACCATGGCACGCCTAACCGAGCGAGGGCTGCGCCGATCCGTCGGCGTTTCCGGCCTGTTCGCCACCGCCTACGGCAACGTCGGCTCCTCGATCTATTACGCGCTCGGGCTCGTCGCCTACTACGCGCTCGGGCTCACCCCCGTGGTGTTCATGTTCGCCGGCGGGCTATTCGTGCTGACGGCCAAGACGTATGCCGAGGGCGCCTCGATGTTCCCCGAGGCCGGGGGCTCCTCCTCGTTCGCGCGCCATGCCTTCAACGACGTCGTCTCGTTCTTCGCCGGCTGGGCGCTGAGCCTCGACTACATCATCACGATCGCGATCTCGGCGTTCTTCGTTCCCCACTACCTCGGGGCGTTCTTCCCGGCGCTGACGCACAACCCGGGCGACATCATCGGCGGGCTGATCACGATCGTGCTGCTCGCCGCGCTGAACATCCGCGGGCTGGGGGAGTCGGCCAAGCTCAACCTCCTGCTCGCCGTCGCCGACCTCTGCACGCAGGTGCTGCTCGTCGGGCTCGGCGCCGTGCTCGTGCTCAATCCCTCGCTGCTCGTCGATCAGGTGCATCTCGGCACGGCCCCCACCTGGCACAACCTGATCTTCGCGCTGTCCGTGGCGATGGTCGCCTACACCGGCATCGAGACCGTCTCGAATATGGCCGAGGAGGCCAAGGACCCCGGTCACGACGTGCCCAAGGCGGTCAACCTCGTGCTGATCGCCGTGCTCGGCGTGTACGCCGGCATCTCCGTCGTCGCGCTGTCCGCGCTACCGGTCGTGCATACCGTCCACGGCTATGCCACCGAACTGGGCACGACCTACGAAAACGATCCCGTGCTCGGCATCGTCAGACACCTCGGCCTACACGGCACGGTGCTGAAACTGGCCCAGGACTACGTCGGCGTGCTCGCCGCGACGATCCTCTTCATCGCCACCAATGCCGGCCTGATCGGGATCTCGCGATTGTCGTGGTCGCTGGCCGAGCACCGCCAGCTGCCGAGCATCTTCTCGCAGCTGCACCCCAAGTTCCGCACCCCGTGGTTCACGATCGTGTTCTTCTCGATTATCGCCGCGCTCTTGATCCTGCCGGGCGAAACGAAACTGCTCGGCAACCTCTACTCGTTCGGGGCGATGCTCTCCTTCACGACCGCCCATGTCGCGGTCGTCGCGCTGCGCGTGAAGGACCCCGACCGTGAGCGTCCCTACCGGATGCCCTGGAACGTGCGCATCCGCGGCTCGGATATCCCGATGACGGCCGTGATCGGCGCGATCGGCACGTTCGGCGCGTGGTGCGCGGTTGTCGCGCTGCACACCGAGGCGCGTACGATCGGCATTCCCTGGATGCTCGCGGGGATGGCGGGTTACTTCTACTATCGCCACCGCCAGGGCCTTGACCCCTACAAGAGCTACCGCATCGCCCGCGAGGAGCGCCCGCCGGACTTCCATGAGCTCGACTACCGCACCGCGCTCGTACCGATCTTCGGCACCGACGTCTCCGCCTCGGCACTCTCCTCCGCGGCCAAGCTGATCGGCGAAGACGGCGTCGTCTACGCGATCTTCGTGCTGCCCGTCCCCAGTCAGCTCTCTCTGGACTCGGGCCTTGAGGAGGAGGAGGCGCAGGGGCGTTCGGTGCTTGAGTCCGCGCGCATCAAGGCGCGCCGTGCGGGCATCAAGATCCATACCGGCCTGATCCGCACGCGTAACCCCGGCTCGGCGCTCGTCGACGAAGCGATCCGGGTCGGCTCGGACGTGATCTACTGGTCGACGCTGCACGCCCCCACGGGCGAGCAGCGGATCGGCCCGACCGCCGCCTACCTGCTCGCCAAGCGCCCCTGTCGCGTGATCATCGAGACCCAGAACCGCCCCGCGCGCGCAAAGCCCGAGCCCGAGCCCGCGCCCGCGTAGGCAGGGAGGGGTTCTCAGCCCGAGCTGGTGGGCGGCTGCAGACCCAGCACGAAGCGCAACCGTTCCATGCCCCCGCCGAGGCTCTTGCCGCCGCCCGCGAGCGTCGTCGCGTTGCGCAGATAGGGCACGAACTTGGAGATCGTCGGGTCTTCGCCGAGACCGACGCCTTCGAGCAGGCTCAGCAACGTCGCGAAGTTCACCTGAAGGCTCGGCTTGATCCCTTCCCCGAGCGCGCTCTGCGCGGCGGTGTAGGCGGCCGACCCGGACATCGTGCTCGAGGGGTTCAACGCACCCGTGATCGAGGATTCGCCGAGGCCCATCACGAACTTCGCCTGCCCACTCGCCGAGCGTCCGTCGGCGATCACGAGCGTCACCGGCAATCCCTGCACCTTCGCTTCGATCGCCGCTTCGGTCCCCGGGATCGTCGCGGTGCTGGCTTCGGCACCCGCTTCGTTGAGGGCATTCGCGAGCTTGCCCACGGCCGCGCGCGAGGCCGCCGGGTCGGTCGAGTCGATCACCGCCGCGGCCTGTAGTTCGAGGATCGTCGTCCCCTTCGCGTATACGCCCACGTCGCCCATCCAACTGGTGAAGTCACGCTTGGCCTGCGCCGTGTTCGCGCTCAACGCCTTCAGCGGCGCGAGGATCCCTTCGAGGATGCCCGAGATGCTCAGCGTCACCTGCGCGGGGGCCACCGGGCCCGCGCTCGATCCGGATGTGAGCGTGCTCACGAGCGAGAGCAGGTTGTGCAACCCGCTCAGCCCACCGCCGAGCGAGCCGCCGACGTTGCCCAGGCCGGCGG
>JBAUXH010000258.1:0-1647 GCA_049584155.1 Solirubrobacteraceae bacterium | reverse complement strand
AGGCCGAACAGCGAGAAGCCGCCGGCCAGGACCAGCGCGCCATAATCGCCCCAGTGACGCGGCGGCTTGTAATCGTCTTCCTCGTCCATGCTCAAAGTGTAGCCGTTCGGCGGAAGCGCAGAAAGGCCGGCGGCCCGTGGAGAGCCTTTGCTTCGTAGCGCGTCTGCGGCCAGTCGGCCGGGCGCGCGGTCCAGTCGCGCACACGCTCGGCCCTCCATTCGAAGGCGGGGTGCGCACTGAGCCGCTCCAACGCCCAAGCGACATATCCCGCGTCGTCGCTCGCGAAGCGCAGTTCCGCGCCCGGTTTCAGCACGCGGGCGAGCCGGTCCAGCGTGTCCATCTGTACGAAGCGCCGCTTGTGGTGGCGGGTCTTGGGCCAAGGATCTGGGAAGAGGATGAAGGCGCGGCCGATGCCGGCATCGGGGAGCGCGTCGACGATCTCGCGCGCATCGCCCTCATGGATGCGGATGTTTTCCGTGCCGTCCAGCTTCGACAGCAGCTTCGCGACGCCGCCTTCATAGGGCTCCGCGCCGATCAGTCCGACGCGCGGATGGTGCTGCGCCTGCCACTGCAGGTGCTCGCCCGCGCCGAAGCCGATTTCGAGCCAGACGTCGTCGACTTTTTCACCTCCCCCTTGTGGGGAGGTCGAAGCGCGAAGCGCTTCGGGTGGGGGGCCGGTGCGAGGCGATGCCCCCCACCCGAAAAATCCTTCGGATTTTCCGACCTCCCCACAAGGGGGAGGTAAGAAATAGGAACGGGGGTCGATGCCTTGCCGAATTTCAAGACGCAGCCTGGGCAGCAGCGTCTCGCGCAGCGCGAGCTGGTGCGCCGAGAGCTTCGGTCCTTTGCGGCGTCCGTAAAGAAGACCGCGGCGGCGCGCGGCTTCAGACGGCGCGCTTGAGTCCGTCGGCGAGATCGGTCTTCTCCCAGGAGAACCCGCCGTCGGAATCCGGCGTGCGGCCGAAATGTCCGTAGGCGGAGGTTCTCGCATAGATCGGGCGGTTGAGCTTCAGATGCTCGCGGATGCCGCGCGGCTTCAGGCTCATCAGCTGCGGCAGGAGGCTTTCGAGCTTCGCCTCGTCCACCTTGCCGGTGCCGTGCAGGTCGACATAGAGCGAAAGCGGATCGGCGACGCCGATGGCATAGGCGATCTGGATCGTGCAGCGCTCGGCGAGGCCCGCGGCCACGACGTTCTTCGCCAGATAGCGCGCGGCGTAGGCCGCGGAACGGTCGACCTTGGTCGGATCCTTGCCGGAGAACGCGCCGCCGCCATGCGGAGCCGCGCCGCCGTAGGTGTCGACGATGATCTTGCGTCCGGTGAGGCCGCAATCACCGTCCGGTCCGCCGACCACGAAGGCGCCCGTCGGATTGACGTGCCAGGTGGTATGGCCGTTGATCCAGCCGGCGGGAAGCGCCTCGCGGATATAAGGTTCGACGATCGCGCGCACGTCATTGGACGTCATGTCGCCGTCGAGATGCTGGGTGGAGAGCACGATCTGCGTCGCTTCCACCGGCCTGCCTTTCTCGTAGCGCACCGTCACCTGGCTCTTGGCGTCGGGGCCGAGCTTCGGCTCCTTGCCGCTCTTGCGCGCGTCGGCGAGCAGGCGAAGGATCTTGTGGCTGTAATGGATCGGGGCCGGCATGAGG
>JBAUXH010000257.1:0-1935 GCA_049584155.1 Solirubrobacteraceae bacterium | reverse complement strand
CGGCGCCCAGGCGCGACGTCTCGCGCACGGTCATGCTGCGCGGAGACGCGCTCAACGAAGAGGCCCTAGCGCGAACGCGCGAGGAGCTGCTCGCGCAAGCCAGCTCGGTGCCGAACGAGGATGAGCGCATCGACATCGGCCGCGTCGCTCCCTCGGACGCCGCCGCGCAAGCGCCCCCCGCACCCGCGTCCCTTGACGCCCGCCGACGAACGGTCTACGAGCTGCGCTACCGCGGTCAGTCCCACGAGCTTGCGGTTGAGTCGCACTCCACCGATCCGGAGATTCTGCGCGAGGAGTTCGCCCGGGCGCACGAGCATCGTTACGGCTACCGCGACGACTCCGCTGCGGTGGAGCTCGTGACGATGCGCGTGTCGGTATGGGGCGCGGTGCCGCCGCTGAGCCTGCGGGGCACCGACGATGCCGAGAGCGAGCGGAGCGAGGGGTCACAGCGGCTCGAGGGGCCACTCGTATATCCCCTGCCCGAGGCCACACTGTATGTCCCACCCGGATGGTCGGGCGAAGCGGATAGGTGGGGCACCGTGCAGCTGCGCCGAGGCGCGACATGAGCGGGGTGGATCCGATACAGCTCCAGGTCCTCACCGGCGCCCTGCGCGCGGCGTGCGAGGAGATGGGCGCCGTGCTAATCCGCTCGGCCCGCTCGTCGAACATCAAGGAGCGCCACGACGCCTCCACGGCCCTCTTCGACGGCAGCGGCGAGATGGTGATGCAGGCCGAGCACATTCCCGTACATCTGGGCTCGATGCCCGCGGCAGTGGAGGCCCTCCTGGGAGAGGATCACTCACAGGGCTCCTCGTGGGTCCTGAACGATCCCTTCGCGGGCGGCACGCACCTGCCCGATATCACCGTGATCACGCCCGTGCTCGTAGATGATGCCGTGCTCGGGTTCGCGGCAAACCGAGCACACCACGCCGACGTCGGCGGGCGTATCCCGGGATCGATGCCCGCGGACAGCCGCACGCTGGAGGAGGAGGGCGTCGTGATCGGCCCGACCCGTCTGGATGAGGCGGCCCTGAAAGGACTATCCGCGCGGATGCGCCAGCCGGGCGAGCGCGAAGCCGACCTGCGCGCGCAGCTGGCCGCCAATCGCATGGGCGCACGGCGCCTAAGCGAGCTCGCGCGTGCGGTCGGAGCGGATGGGCTGCGCGAGGCATTTCGCGAGGTGCTCGACTATGCCGAGCGTCGCGCCCGCGCCTGTCTGCGGGCGCTCGAGGACGGCGCGTTCGAGGCCGAGGATGTGCTCGAGGCTCCCGAGGGAGACCTTTTGCTGCGCCTGCGGGCCAGCATCGCCGGCGAGCGCCTGATCCTCGACTTCAGCGGCAGCGCGCGCCAGCATCCGGGCAACCTCAACTGCCCGCTCGCGGTCACGCGCTCGGCCTGCCTGTTCGCCGCGCGCGTGCTCACCGACCCTGACATTCCTCCCTCCGCGGGCGCCTACAGGCCGATCGAGATCATCGTCCCCGAGGGCTCGATCCTGAACGCCCGCCCGAGCGCCACGCACAGGCCGGCGGTGGCGGCGGGCAACGTGGAGACGAGCTCGCGCGTGGCCGACCTCGTGCTCACCGCCTTCGGCCGCGCGCAGGGACAGGGCACGATGAATAACCTCACGCTCGGCGCCCCCGCACGCACGTCTGAGGGCAGCGACCCGACGCGCGAGGCCCCCCGTGAGGACGATGGCCCGGCACACGGGATCTCGGCCGGGAGCGATGAGCATGGGTTCTCCTATTACGAGACGCTCGGCGGCGGCCAGAGCGCATGCTCGGACGCGGACGGCCCGAGCGGCGTTCATGTCGCGATGAGCAACACCCTGAACACCCCCGTCGAGGCGCTCGAGCGCGAATTTCCGCTGCGCGTCCTCGAGTATGCGCGGCGTCGCGGCTCCGGCGGCGCGGGCGCGCATCGCGGCGGGGACGGGGT
>JBAUXH010000256.1:0-2744 GCA_049584155.1 Solirubrobacteraceae bacterium | reverse complement strand
GTGCATGCACCACTCCGAGGGAGCGCGCATGCGCGCTCCCCGACTGCGGCGCATGCGCCGCAGTCCGGGCCGGCACATGTGCCGGCCCGAGGGTCCGCAAAGCGGACCCATCCCATCAGCCTTTTTTACAAGCATGCGCCGCGGCCTCAGTCTTTCTTGGCCGCCTCGACCACCGCATCGATTGTCCCCTTCAGGAAGAACGCGCTCTCGGGCACCTCGTCGTGCTTGCCCTCGATGATCTCTTCGAAACCCCTGATCGTCTCCGCGATCGGCACATACGCGCCGGGTGTGCCCGTGAACTGTTCGGCCACGAAGAACGGCTGCGAGAGGAAGCGCTCGACCTTACGCGCACGCTGCACCGTCAGCTTGTCCTCGTCGGAGAGCTCGTCGATGCCGAGGATCGCGATGATGTCCTGCAGCTCCTTATAGCGCTGCAGCACCTCCTTCACGCGGTTGGCCACGCGGAAGTGATCCTCGCCGAGAATGTCGGCCTTGAGGATCGTCGAGGTCGAGTCCAGCGGATCGACCGCCGGGTAGATCCCTTTTTCGGAGATCCCGCGCGAGAGCACCGTGGTCGCGTTCAGGTGCGCGAACACCGACGCCGGCGCCGGGTCGGTGAGGTCGTCGGCGGGCACGTAGATCGCCTGCACCGAGGTGACCGAGCCCTGCCTGGTCGAGGTGATCCGCTCCTGCAGCTGGCCCATCTCCGTCTCCAGCGTCGGCTGGTAGCCGACCTGGGAGGGCATCCGCCCGAGCAGCGCCGAGACCTCCGAGCCCGCCTGCACGAAGCGGAAGATGTTGTCGATGAACAGCAGCACGTCCTGGCCCTGGTCGCGGAAGTGCTCGGCCATCGTCAGCCCTGACAGCGCCACGCGCATGCGCGCACCGGGGGGCTCGTTCATCTGGCCGAACACGAGCATCGTCTTGTCGATGACGCCCGATTCCTTCATCTCCAGCCACAGGTCGTTGCCCTCGCGCGAGCGCTCGCCCACGCCGCAGAACGCACTCAGCCCGCCGTGCTCCTTCGCGAGGTTGTGGATCAGCTCCTGGATCAGCACCGTCTTGCCGACGCCCGCGCCGCCGAACAGGCCGACCTTGCCGCCCTTCGCATAGGGCGCGAGCAGGTCGATCACCTTGATGCCCGTCTCGAACATCTCCGTCGTCGGCGTCAGGTCCTCCACGCGCGGCGCGTCCTGATGGATCTGACGGCGCTCGGTGTTCGCCGGCAGCTCCTCGCCGAGATCGATCGGTTCGCCCAGCAGGTTGAAGATCCGCCCCAGCGTCGCCTCGCCGACCGGCACCGTGATCGGGCCGCCCGTGTCGATCACCTCGACGCCGCGCGCGAGCCCATCAGTCGTGTCCATCGCCACCGCGCGCACGCGATCGTCGCCCAGGTGCTGCTGCACCTCGCACACGAGCACGTTCCCACCCGCCTCGGTGCTGATGCCGGGCGCCTCCTCCGCGGCTGCTGGCCGATCGGAGATCGCATTGGATCTCCGATCGGTGGGGCGCGCGATCGTGATCGCGTGGTTGATCTCGGGCAGCTTCTCGGGGAACACAGCCTCGATGACGACGCCCTGGATCTCCTCGATGCGCCCGACGTTGCGCACGGCGCCGTCCTTGCCCGACTGCGCGCCCGCGCCGGGGGCGTCGGCCGGCTCAATTGTGGTGCTGGTTGACATTGGCTGTTCGATTCTCCTCTTTGTGTCCGGTTTTGAAGTCTTCTTTGTCGTGATCTGCGCTCTGAGGCGGTCGGTGGGCAAGCAAGACAAGGACGCAGGGAGCGTGGCGTACTACGTACGCGTGCTGGCCGATCGGCGATCCCGTCGATCGACGATCGGTAAGGACGCAGTATTGCGCAGCTCAGCAGCCGCCTCAGGTGAGGCCCTCTGCTCCGGCCACCACCTCCATGATCTCCTGCGTGATCTCGGCCTGCCTCGCGCGGTTCATTTCGAGCGTCAGATCGGTGATGATCTCCCCGGCGTTCTCCGAGGCGTTACGCATCGCCGTCATCTGCGCGCCGAAGAACCCGGCGGCCGACTCGACCAGCGCGCGATAGATCGACGTCTCGACATAGTCTGGCACGAGCCGCCTGAGGATCTCCTCCGCGTCGGGCTCGTACTCGACCAGGGCTCGGGGACCGGGCTTATGCGAACCAGTCCCCGCGCTCGTTCCAGCCGAGCCCGCGGTCCCGCTCCCGGGCACTCCGCCAGACTCGCCCTCGCCGTCGCGCTCTTCCTCACCCGCGATCGTCGCGCTGGAGAGCGGCAGCAGCGTCTCGCGGGTGACCTCTTGGGTCAACGGCGAGACGTAGGAGTTGTAGACGAGCTCGACCCGATCGACCGCGCCGGTCGTGTATGCCTCGATCAGCTCGCGTGCGATCTCGCGCGCGTCGGCGTATGACGGTTTGTCGGTGAACCCCGTATAGGCCCCGCTGACCTCGCGGCCGCGGAAGGTCAGCGAGGACACGCCGCGACGCCCGGTCGCATACCAGACAGTCCGCAGTCCCTCCTCGTCCGCCTCCGCACCAGCGCGTACGCCAGCGCGGATCACCTGCGAGTTGAATCCACCCGCCAATCCGCGGTCGCCGGTCACGAGCAGCAGCCCTACGGTCGCGATCGTCTCGCGCTCGTTGAGCAGCTCCAGCCGCGAGGCCTCAGCGCCGGCGTCCAGCGCGGCCTGTCTGGTCATCCGCCGCAGCGCGTCGGCGTACGGGCGCAGCGCGGCGATCCGCTGCTCGGCCC
>JBAUXH010000255.1:0-2256 GCA_049584155.1 Solirubrobacteraceae bacterium | reverse complement strand
ATGAGGGGATGGCGCAGCAGGTCGCGGAGAAGAGGTGCCCGAGGTGCGAGGGGCCGCTGCACTGGGGCAACTACCGTCGCAAGCCGCGCGGGGCTCTGATCGCGCTGGCGGGCGAGACGTCGGTGGTTCGGTTCAGCCTGTGCTGCGGGCGCGAGGGATGCCGCAAGCGGGCGACGCCGCCGTCGGTGCGCT
The DNA here is from genome assembly GCA_049584155.1 of Solirubrobacteraceae bacterium. Classification (GTDB taxonomy): domain Bacteria; phylum Actinomycetota; class Thermoleophilia; order Solirubrobacterales; family Solirubrobacteraceae; genus Palsa-744. The sequence continues at coordinate 2,064 of JBAUXH010000255.1, read as the reverse complement.
TCCTCGGGAGGCGGGTCTACCTGGGGGCGGTGGTGATCGTGGCGAGCATCGTGGCGCTGGCTGTGCAGGGTGCGCGGGAGCTCCGACGGCAGACGGGCGTGCCGTCGCGCACGCTGGGGCGGTGGCTGGGTTGGTGGCGGGGCCCGTTCCTCGGCACGGAGGTGTTCGTCACGATCTGCGCCCGGCTCATCGGCGTCGATGTGGGGCGGGTGCCTGCGTCGATCGTGGACCAGCTCGCGGGTACGGGGACGGAGCGGGTGCGGAGCATGCTCGCGTGGCTGGCGCCGCTGACCACGGGGTCGGTGCCGGACGGAGCGCGCTTTTTGAGGGGCACCGCCTGAGCGTCACGCCCCGCAGAAGATGGCGCTTCTGCGGGAATCCGCGGCGAAGTAGGGTTGGCCCCACGAGCGACGACGTGAGCGTCGCACGTAGGAGGCCCCCATGAGCCAAGACCCCCGGGCGCTGACGTGCCCGCGACGGGCCCGTCTGTGCCTGTCGATCGAGCGCCGTCTTCTCCGCCCCCTCTTCGAGCGGCCGTCGTCGCATCTGTCGGGGAGGGGCCGATGAGCCACCCGACGAGGCCCGAGGACGAGGCTCCCCCCCGCCTGCGATGGGCCCGGTTGCGCTTCGCCATCATCGGTCCGCTGCTGGCCTCGCTGCCGGAGGCAGGCCATCTCGCCGGTCGCATCAACGAGCTGGCGGGCAAGTCGTGGAAGCACCCGACCACGGGTGAGGCCATCCGCTTCTCGGCCAAGACGATCGAGCGGATGTATTACCTGGTGCGGAACGAGGCGGATCCGGTCGGCGCGCTCGAGCGCAAGATCCCCAAGCACGCAGGCACGCACCCGAGCATGTCGGCGGCGCTCGGGGCGGCGCTCACGCAGCAGTACCGGGAGCACCCGCGCTGGAGCTACCAGCTCCACCACGACAACCTCGCCGTGCTGGTGAAGCAGGACCCTTCGCTCGGTGCGATGGTGGGCTATGCGACGGTGTGCCGCTTCCTGAAGGACCACGGCCTGGTGCGCCAGCGCGGCCGGCTCCGTCGGCGGGGCAAGGGCGGCGAGGTCACGGAGGTGGTAGCGCGCGAGACGCGCTCCTACGAGGTCGCGCACGTCAACGCGCTCTGGCACTACGACTTCCACGAGGGCCGGAGGCAGATCGTCACCGCCTCGGGCGAGCTCAAGACGCCCCACCTGTTTGGCATCCTCGACGATTGCTCGCGCGTGTGCTGCCACGCGCAGTGGTACGAGGACGAGGAGAACAGCGAAGATCTCGCCCACGGCTTCAGCCAGGGGATCCAGAAGCGCAAGGTGCCGCGCGCCACCCTCCGGGACCGCGGCGGCGCAATGGCCGCTGCCGAGGTGGTCCAAGGGATGGAACGGCTCGGCATCGTGGACTACCCGACGCTGCCCTACAGCCCCCAGCAGAACGCCAAGCAGGAGAACTTCTGGACCCGGATCGAGGAGCGCCTCATGCCGATGCTCGAAGGCGAGCCGGTGCTCACCCTCGAGTTGCTCAACCGGGCGACCCAGGCGTGGGTCGAGCAGGAGTACCACCGCACGGTCCACGGCGAGCTCGGCAAGACGCCGCTCCAGCGCTACCTCGAAGGCCCCGACGTCGGCCGGGACAGCCCCAGCTCCGAGGCTCTCCGGCGGGCCTTCCGCATGGAGGTCTCGCGCAAGCAGCGCAAGAGCGATGGCACCGTCACCGTCGAGGGCGTGCGCTTCGAGGTCCCCTCCGCCTACCGGACGCTGTCGCGCGTACAGCTCCGCGTCGCGCGCTGGGACCTGTCGAGTATCGACCTGGTCGACCCGCGCAAGGGCACGCACCTGGCGACGCTCCTGCCGCTCGACAAGCTCAAGAACGCCGACCGCGCCCGCCGCACCCTCGCGGAGGCGGCCACACCGCCTTCGCCCTCCAAGCGGCCTCCGGGCATCGCGCCGCTCCTGCGGGAGCTGATGGCGGAGTACGCCGCCACGGGACTGCCGCCCGCCTACCTGCCCAAGAGCAAGCCGACCGACGCAGAGGATTGACCCGATGAACACCAAGCTCCTGGCCCTCTAC
>JBAUXH010000254.1:0-1782 GCA_049584155.1 Solirubrobacteraceae bacterium | reverse complement strand
GCGGCCTTGCCGACCGCCGCGCGCTGCTCGGGTGGCAGCTCGGCCACGCCGCGCAGCAGCCGGGGCAGCTCGGCCTTGCGCCCGAGATAGCGCACCCGCAGCTCCTCCAGGGCCTCGCCACTGCCGGCCTCGGCGATTGCCACCCTTGCCGCCTCACTCAGCTCGTCGATCCGCTCGATCATGAGGCCCGGACCCTAGTGAAGCGGCGGGTCGTAGTCTCATACAGCGCGACGGTCGCGGCCATGGCGGCGTTGAGCGACTCGGCCGCGATGGGGATGTGGGCGAGGTGCTCGCATTCACTGACGACCTCCTCGGGCAGCCCGGAGCGCTCTGAGCCGACGAGCAGCGTGAGCGCTCTCGAGCCTTCGTTGGCATCGCCGAGCCGCGTACACAGTTCCGCCAGCGGCTCGCCCGCGCCGGCGACGAGCGCGATGCGCTCGCCCGGCAGTAGCGCCATGTCTGGTGTTCCCGCCGTGCCTGGCACGGCTGTGTGGGGCGTCCCCGGCGAGCCCTGCCCGGCCGCATCTGTCGCCTGTACGCGCGCGAGCGCGACGGCGAAGATCGCTCCCATGCTCGCGCGCACGGCCTTGGACGAGTATGGATCGGCGCAGTCCGGCCCAAGCGCCACGCAGGAGGCGCCGAAGGCGAGTGCGCCGCGCAGAATCGTGCCGACGTTGCCGGGGTCGCGGACGCCGTGCAGATACACACACAACGGACCCACGGGCGCCTCTAGCCAGCGCTGCTCGTAGACGCCGATCGCGCGCGTGCCCGAGCCGAGCGCGGAGACGGCCGCGAGCGCCTCGGGCGCGACGTCGGTGAAGCGTGTCCCGCCGAGCTCAGAGCCGGCCACGCGGTATCCCTCGATAGCCGGCCACCCGGCGCGCTCAGCGGCGATGATCAGATCCTCGCCCTCGGCCGCGAAGCGACCGCCGCGCTCACGCTCGTGCCTGCGCGTCAGCCGGCGCAGCTCCTTGAGATGGGGGTTGTGGGGGGAGGTGATGGTCATTGCGGGCCGATGCGGTCTAGGTGGGTATGGAGGTCGTATGGCGATGCGTTGGGTCACAAAAAAGGCGCCGTCCTGTGAAGGAGCGACGCCCGGAGCGTGTCGATGTCGGTGGGGTACTCAGGCGGCCGACGCCGACGCCTCGCGGGCGGTCTCGGCGAAACGTCGGAACGTGTCGGCGTCGCGCACGGCGATGTCGGCCAGCACCTTGCGGTCCAGCTCGATCCCGGCGAGCGAGAGGCCGTGCATGAACTGCGAGTAGCTCATCCCGTTGAGACGAGCGGCGGCGTTGATGCGCGTGATCCACAGCCGGCGGAAGTCGCGCTTGCGGTTGCGCCGATCCCTGTAGGCGTAGGAGTCCGCCTTCATCAGGGCCTCCTTGGCGCGCTTGTAGTTCGAGTGCGCCTGGCCGCGGAATCCCTTCGTCTGTTCAAGCGTCGCGCGGCGCTTCTTGCGCGCGTGCAGCGAGCGCTTCACCCTGGTCATTTACCTGCCCCCAAGAGCTTCTTGACACGCGGCGTGTCGTGCGCGGAGAGGATTACCGGGCGGCCGAGAGCGCGCTTGTGCTTGGGTGACTTCTTCTCGAGGATGTGGCTCGTGAAGGCGTGCCTGCCCCGCACCTTCCCGGAGGCGGTGACTTTGAAGCGCTTCTTCGCGCCGGAGTGTGTCTTCATCTTGGGCATAGCGAGCGCAACAGTATGACATGCCCGGCCGCAGAACCGGTTCCTAATCGCCGTCCCCGACCGGGCCGGGGCAGGCGGTCGCGCTCAGGCCGCGGC
>JBAUXH010000253.1:0-2611 GCA_049584155.1 Solirubrobacteraceae bacterium | reverse complement strand
GGGCCTCCCGTGGCGGCCGGCCCCGGCGTGACCGCGCGCCGATCGGCTCGGGCGAACGGCGCGAGCTCGTGCGCAACGCGCTGATCGAGTCGCGCTTGACTCCCAATGCGATCTCGCTCACCGGGCTGGCGCTGAACCTCGTGGCGGCGGTGCTCGTGTGGGAACAGCTGTTCTTCCTCGGCGGCGTCGCGTTCGTCGTGGGCTCGATCATGGACACGCTCGACGGGCGCTATTCGCGCATGTCCGGCAAGGGCACTCCGTTCGGCGCGTTCCTGGACTCCACGCTCGACCGCATCGAGGAGGGGATCGTGCTGACCGCAGTCGCCGGCTACTTCGCGCTGCAGGGCGATCGCGTCGCGGCAGCGGCGGTCGTAGTCGCGGTGCTCGCCTCGTTGATGGTCTCCTACACCCGTGCCCGTGCGGAGGCGCTGGGCGTGGAGTGCAAGGTCGGCATCGCCACCCGCCCCGTGCGCGTGGTGATCCTCTCGATCGGTCTGATCTTCGCGCAGGGCGCGTCGCTGGGGAACTTTCAGCTGCTGGCCCCGGCGGTGTATGTGCTGGCGGGGCTCAGCCTGATCACGGTCGCGCAGCGCATCGCGCACGTACGCCGCGAGTTGTCGGCGCCCGCATCTTCATCGGTGTGACCTGAAGCGCCCGGCGGGGTAATCTCCCGGAGTCCGCTCGGCCCGGCAGCCGGCCGTACCGCCCAAAAACTGCAGGAGTCATCCGGGCTCCTTGACCGGGCCATCTGCCCCTCAGGAAGGAAACGAACTTGAACCCCACCCCTCACAGCAACGGCGCCTCCCAGAACGGCGCCGCGCGCTATCAGCGCGACAAGGTCCGCGTCGCGATCGTCGGCGTCGGCAACTGCGCCTCGGCATTCGTCCAGGGCGTGCAGCACTACCGCGACGCCGACCCGGCCGCGGAAGTGCCCGGCCTGATGCACGTCGACCTCGGCGGCTATCACGTGCGCGACATCGAGTTCACGGCCGCGTTCGACATCGACCGCACGAAGGTCGGCAAGGACCTCGGCGAAGCGATCTGGGCGGGCCAGAACAACACGATGAAGTTCGCGAAGGTCCCGAAGAAGCTCGGCGTGCCGGTGTACCGCGGGATGACCCACGACGGCCTGGGCAAGTACCTGAAAGAGAAGATCACGAAGGCTCCCGGCGAGACGGCGGACATCGTCAAAATCCTCAAGGACACGCACACGGACGTGGTCGTGTCCTACCTCCCGGTCGGCTCCGAGCAGGCGACCAAGTGGTATGTCGAGCAGGTGCTGGAGGCCGGTTGCGGGTTCGTCAACTGCATTCCGGTGTTCATCGCCCGCGAGGACTATTGGGACAAGCGCTTCAAAAAGGCGGGGCTGCCGATCGTCGGCGACGACATCAAGTCCCAGGTCGGCGCGACGATCGTGCACCGTACGCTCGCGCGCCTGTTCGCCGATCGCGGCGTGAAGATGCTGCGCACCTCACAGCTGAACGTCGGCGGGAATATGGACTTCTACAACATGCTCGAGCGCGAGCGCCTCGAGTCCAAGAAGATCTCAAAGACCAACGCAGTCACCTCGATCATGGACCACGAGCTGCCGCCCGAGGACGTCTACATCGGCCCCTCGGACTACGTGCCGTGGCTGACCGACCGCAAGTGGGCGCACATCCGCGTCGAGGGTCAGGCCTTCGGCGACGTGCCGCTGACCGTCGAGATGAAGCTCGAGGTGTGGGACTCGCCCAACTCGGCCGGGATCGTGATCGACGCCGTACGCTGCTGCAAGCTCGCGCTCAACCACGGCGTCGGCGGGCAGCTCGACGGGCCCTCCTCCTACCTGATGAAGTCCCCGCACAACCAGCGCCCCGACGACCAGGCGCGCGAGGCGACGGAGAAGTTCATCGGTAAGTATGCGGGCACGCCCGGGACGTCCAAGCGGGCCCCGGCAAAAGCTAGAGCTAAGGCCACAACCACAGCCACAGCCAAGTAGCGGCGGCATAATGGCGGAGCCGATGGCATCCGCACGGTTCTCGATCGCCCATGTAACTCCCTATCCATGGGAGGCGCAGGAGAACGAGGTCAACGCCCATGTGCGCAGGGTCTGTGAGGAGCTCTCGCGGCGCGGGCACCGCGTGCTGATCCTCGCCCCGTCGCGCTCGCAGGAGCGGGTGCGGGCCTCGCGCAGGGAGCTACGCGCCGCGCGCGCCCGGGCGGGCGGCGCCGAATCTCTGCTGAGCGGAACGGACGGCGGCACGCCCGCGGTCATCGCGGTCGGCGAGGTGCTCGATCTGCCGGTCGCCGCCGGTGCCTCTGGCTCCTCCAGACGGCGCACGCCCGCGCTGCCGATCGACGTGGCGCGCACGATCGAGGAACTGCTCAGCGCGGTGGCGCTGGATGTCGTGCACGTGCACGAGCCGTTCGCGCCGAGCACCTCCAACGCGGCGCTACGACACTCGCGCGCTTTGAACGTCGGCTCGTTCCACGCGGCCTCCGAGCGCCTACTGTCCACGCTTGTCGCACGCCGCTTCGTGGAGAGTTTCTTCGGCCGCCTCGACGCGCGCACCGCGAGCTCGCCGGCGACGGCGCAGCTGATGGCGCGCCAGTTCCCGGGCGACTACCGCCT
>JBAUXH010000252.1:0-1722 GCA_049584155.1 Solirubrobacteraceae bacterium | reverse complement strand
CAACCGCCCGAGCTAGGAAATTCTCGCTTCTTCGTACGAGCGACCGGCCGGTGATGCCGCCGTTCGATGAAGCTCCATCGGCGTTTTATTGCCGATGGCACTGTGTGGTCGTACCTCGTTGTAGTCTCTACGCCAAGCCTCGCATTTTGCGCGCGCTTCGTCGAGGCTCATGAACCAGTTGGCATTCAGACACTCCGCTCGGAACTTGCCATTGAAGGATTCAATGAAGGCGTTGTCGGTCGGTTTTCCTGGTCGATTGAAGTCAAGCGTCACATCTTTCATGTACGCCCACAGATCGAGCTCCTTGCTGATGAACTCGGGACCGTTGTCGACGCGGATGGTCTTGGGATAGCCGAACGCTGCTGTACCGCGTTCGAGGGTCTCGACCACATCCTTGCCGCGATAGTTCTGCCGGACATCAACTGCCGGCGAAAGTCGCGTCCTCACCACCACCTTTGCCGTCCTTGGGCTTAAAGCTTTTCAGACTCGCCCACGCTTCGACGAGTGTGCCGTCCACGGAAAAGTGGTCGCTGGATAGAAGCCGTCTCACTTCTGATTGCATCAGCACCGCAGCCAGGAACTTCGCGGCAATCTCCGCTTCCAGCAGCCGATCGCGGTTCTTCGAGAACACGGAGTGATCCCAAACCTCATCGTCCACCCCAAGCCCTACAAACAAGCGGAACAAAAGATCGAACTCCAGCCGTTCCATCAGCTGGCGTTCTGAGCGGATCGTATAGAACGCCTGCAACAGCGAAGCGCGCAGAAGCTTCTCGGGCGCAATCGAAGGCCGGCCACACCGCGAATACATCGCTTCGAATCCAGCATTCATGTCCGCCATTGCCTGGTTGACGATCGTCCTGATCGCCCTCAATGGGTGCTTCTTCGGTATCCGAGCCTCAAGATCGACGTAGGAAAATAACGCCCCCGAACGCTCGTCAGCACCGCGCATCCAAACACCTCCGACGCAATCAAACGTCAGAGAATCATCGAAATGCCTTTCCCGCTACGACTTTTTCGACAGCGTGCTAGCGAAATAAGAGGAGTGATTCTACGGTGACTTAGGAAATTTTCGTGTCCAAAATGTAGGGTGCATGGAGTAATGGTGCGAAAATACGCACCGCGCGTGGTCGTTCGCACAAGAGCAGAGCTTTGGCTTAAGTGTTAACCTAAGCTTACAACACGAGCTGGCACCTTTACCAATATTTACCGTGTTCCTTCTCGACTGAGGCGTCAGATGGCCCTTCGCACGAAATCGCACGTGCGAATTTTGCACGTGCGCGCCGAAAAAAACATTTACTATGACGATCCTGTGACGGCAGGCGGCTAGGGGACTGAGGGAAGTGACAAATCTTTCTGCGCAACCAGGAGATATTCGTGCTCCGCGACCTGCCGATCATGTCGCGTTAAGATCATTGATCAAGAATCTGGGACCCGACAGCGACTAATGTCGTCAACGGGATCGCGGGGGCGATGTCGGACTTATCGAGGTCGAGAGAAGGTGCCGCAGGGACAGCTGTTTCCTCACCGGCACTACAAGGTGCCGGTGTTTTGGTCAAAGGTTTCGACGTTGGCGGCGGTGGCCAGCACGCCAGCTTGTCCAGTTCATTTTGGGGCAGTTCCGGCGGGGCCGTGAATTGAGTTCTTCAAAGTTGGTACAATCGACCATACCTGTTCAAAACTTCAAAACTCTGCCGCTCGCGCGAGAAGAGGAGGTTCCCGTAG
>JBAUXH010000251.1:0-13026 GCA_049584155.1 Solirubrobacteraceae bacterium | reverse complement strand
GGAGGTGGCCGTGGCTGAGATCGTGATCGGGCTTTGGTCGAGGCGTTTTTCGGCGGGTGCCGTGAACGCGATCGTCTGGTTGCCCTTCGCGACCGTGAAGCTCTGTTCGACTGTGGGCGCGGCGTTCCAGTTGGAGTTGCCAGCTTGCGCCGCTTCGATCGTGCACGTTCCGGCCGCGAGGAAGGTGATTTTTTCTCCCGATGGCCCGGAGGTCGTGCAGACGCTCGTCGTCTTCGAGCTGAAGCTCACCGACAGACCCGAGGAAGCGCTCGCCGTGAGCGTCGTCGTGCCTTCGCCAAAGCTCTTGTCGGCCGGTTTGGCGAACGTGATCGTCTGGTTACCCTTCGCGATCGTAAAGCTCTGTTCGACTGCTGGCGCGGCACTCCAGCTGGAGTTGCCGGCCTGTGTCGCCTTGATCGTGCAGGCGCCGGTTGTGAGGAACGTGACGGTTTCGCCGTTGGTGCCGGAGGTGGTGCAGACGCTGGTGGTCTTCGATTCGAAGTTGACCGTCAGTCCGGAGGTGGCCGTGGCTGAGATCGTGATCGGGCTTTGGTCGAGGCGTTTTTCGGCGGGTGCCGTGAAGGCGATCGTCTGAGTGCCTTTGCCGATCGCGAAGCTCTGTTCGACTGTGGGTGCGGCGTTCCAGTTGGAGTTGCCGGCCTGTGTCGCCTTGATCGTGCAGGTGCCGGTTGTGAGGAACGTGACGGTTTCGCCGTTGGTGCCGGAGGTGGTGCAGACGCTCGTGGTCGTCGATTCAAAGCCGACCGTCAGGCTGGAGGATGCCGTGGCTGTGAGCATCGTCGAGCCTTCGGCGAAGCTCTTGTCGGCCGGTTTGGCGAACGCGATCGCTTGGTTGCCTTTGGCGATCGTGAAGCTGCGTTCGACTGTGGGCGCGGGGTTCCATTCGGTGTTGCCGGCTTGTGTCGCTTCGATCGTGCAGGTGCCGGCAGCCACGGTCGTGACGGTTTCGCCGAGCGAGCCGGAGGTGGTGCAGACGCTGGTGGTCTTGGATGCGAAGCTGACGGGCAGTCCGGAGGTGGCCGTGGCTGAGATCGTGATCGGGCTTTGGTCGAGGCGTTTTTCGGCGGGTGCTGTGAACGCGACCGTTTGGTTGCCTTTGGCGATCGTGAAGCTCTGTTCGACTGTGGGTGCGGCGTTCCAGTTGGTGTTGCCGGCTTGTGTCGCTTCGATCGTGCAGGTGCCGGTCGCGAGGAAGTTGACTTTTTCGCCGTTTGGCCCGGAGGTCGTGCAGACGCTCGTCGTCTTCGAGCTGAAGCTCACCTGTAGGCCCGAGGAGGCGCTCGCCACGAGCGTCGTCGAGCCTTCGTCGAAGCTCTTGTCAGTGGGTTTGGTGAACGCGATCGTCTGGCCGCCCTTCGCGGGCGCGGGCGCCGGAGTCGAGGGGGAAGGGGTGGTGTTGGGAGGAGGTGTGACGATGCCGGGGATCGACGGCGCTTTGGTCACAGTCCACGACCATGACGGCGGTGAGGACTTCGTGTTGCCCTTGGTCGCGGCGCTCCGGCGTCCGGCCGCGTCGAGCGCGACCAGTATGAACGTGTGCGCTCCCGGGCGCAGCTGCTTGTAGGTGATCCCGCTCTTGCAACGCGTGAAACGACCGCGATCCAGCCGGCAGCTGAAGCCGGAGGTCCGCGTATCCGCGCGGGACCACCGGAACGTCGCTACTTGACTTGTGCTCGTGCGCGCGGGTCCCTTCAGCCTGATCGGGGGCCGCGGTCCTCGCGCGGAGGTCGTCGCAAACGGTCTCGTGGCGGCTACCGCTCCGGCGATCAGCACGCCCGCGCCGGCCAAGACGCCAAGGACGATCGCAAGCCTCTTTATCTGCATCGACACAGCGGTGCGCTAGTTGCTCGCGAAGTGCAACGTGGTGTTCGTAAAGATGCTGACGGGGATCGCCAAGCGGACATTAATCGATTTGCGCATGAATACCCTCCGTGTATTCGCCTCTCGGCATCCTTGCGAGCCAGGCGTCGGGCGAGTATAGCGGCCTGGTGGAGGTTGGTAAGAACTTGCACATCCAATCTCAAACGAGCCAAAGTGCAAGCGGGGGCGGTCTTCCTAGGAGAATTCTTTTGCCGCGAGAGTCGCGCTCAGCGACCTCGGCGGGAACGGCTCTCCACGGCTTCGAGGAGCACCTGTCTGGTCTGCGCGGCCACCGCCGGCCAGCGAAAGCCGGAGGCGTGGAGAAGACCTCGTTCCACCAACTCTGCCGGTCGGGCAATCGCCTGCTCGAGCGCCTCGCGCCAAGCGGTTGCGGTACGTTCGCGCACGACGATCGCGGCGGCTCCGCTGATCTCCTCCAGTCCACCCGAGTCGCCGGCGATCACCGCCGGTGTCGCGCACGCCATCGCCTCCAGTGGTGCGATCCCGAAGCCCTCATAGAGCGCAGGGGCCGCGAAAGCGTCCGCTGCGCGGTAGAGCGCGAGCAGCTCCGTGTTGTCGACCGGACCCAATAGCGAGCACGCGCCGCTCGCTCGCGCCCTGGCGGTGATCTGATCGCCGCGGAAGCCCGGAGCTCCCGCGAGCACTACACGCCAGGAGGCGCCCGTGCGGGCCGCCAGCTCCGCGGCGTCGATCAGGACGTCGAGTCCCTTGCGCGGCTCCAGGGAGCCCACGTGCAGGACGAACGGCGCGTCGATCTCCCAGCGCGCTCGTACGGCCGATCGCGCCGCGTCGCGGTCGCCGGGCCTGAAAGTGTCGTCCACGCCGTTGGGCACGACCCGCACCCTCTCGCTGCTCATGTCCCATAGCTCGCGGATGTCCTGTGCGGTCGCGTTGGAGACCGCGATCAGCCGCGTCGCGCCGTGCGCGGAGCGCCGGACGGTGGTACGGAACCGGCGCTCGTGCTCGGCGGTCTTCGTGCCGGGAAAGCGCAGCATCGCTAGATCGTGGATGGTCGCGACCGTCGGTACAGGACTACGCCAGGGCAACAGGCTCTCGGGCGCCCACAGCACATCGGCGTGCGCGCGAGCGAGCCACATCGGCAGGAACCCGTTGCGCCATAGGCTCGTTCCCTTCACGCGCGTGCTGACAGGATGGGCGCCGGGAATCGTGCGCACGGGCCTTGAGGTGTTGGCCAGCAGGTCGATCTCGTCGCCCATCGCGAGCAGCTCGCGAGCTATCCGGTCGAGGTACTTGGGGATGCCCCCCCATTTGCCCTCGAGCACGTTGGCGTCGATCGCGATGCGCATGATCAGACCGAGGTGCGGGCGTGACGGCGCACCGGCCTGCGCCTCGGGTGCGGCAACGATAGCGAGCACCATGGCCGGCGAGGTCGGACACGCTCTTCGGCAGCGCCTCAAGCGTCGCGGCTTGTGGGCCGATAGATGCTTGTCACCTGCCGGGTTCCGAGACTGGACGCTTTAGACTGAACTCGAGAGCTACGGTGGACAGACAGCCTGAATCGACATTCTCTGGTTGATCGACCTTCTACCGTCCCAGCCATGCCAACAGACTCCCGTCAGCAACTGCACACGATCTGGGCGTACCGTCGCTGGCTTGCGCTGTTCGTCGTTCTTACGACGGTCGTCACATACCTGGTGAGCAAATCGCAGGCGCCGACCTACAAGGCGACGGCGCTCGCGCAACTCGTCTCCGCCGCCGAAGCCTCCGGGCAGGTGCTGGCCCCCGAAGAGCAGCAGACGATCACCAACAGCTATCTGCGGATCGCCCAGACTTCGGGCGTCTATACGCTCGGCGCCCACAACCTCGGTGGGCATGTCACCCCGAGCGAGTTCGCCTCTCACGTCAGCGTCAACCCCGAGACCGATACCGCGGTCTTCGACGTCAGCGGCAGCGGGGGGACGGCGGCGACCGCGGTGGCCTACGCAAATGCCTACGCGAATGCATTCGCGACCTATGTCGAACAGCTGCAGGCGGCTCAGCGCAAGGCCACGGTCGATCGCCTCCAGCAGCAGATCAACACCGCCGAAACGGGCATCGCCACGGCCACCGGCGCCGGGCAGGCGGCGCTGCTGCGCGAACAGCTGCACGTCCTGCAGGTCAAAATCGGCGAAGCGGTCGCGACGCCCTCCGACGCGATTCGAGTGCTTGGCTCCGCGCCGCCCCCCACGAGCCCGGCCTCGCCACAACCCAAGCGCAACGCGATCCTGGCGCTGATCGCGGCCCTGCTGCTCGGCTCCGGCGCGATCCTCGCCTATTCGATCCTCACCGATCGCTACCGCGACGCCGATGAGGCCGCCGCCGATCTCAAACTGCCATTGCTTGGCGAGATCCCGCGGGCGGCGCTCCACGAGCAACCCGCGATCGAGGCCTTCCGCCGCCTGCGCACCGCGGCGATCTTCGAGCTGACCGGACGCCTCGAGCGCGAACCGCGCACCGGCGCGAGCAACGGCAAACCGTCGTCGGCGCAGAGCAGCGCGACCGTGCTGGTCACCGCCGCCGAGCGCGGCGCCGGCAAGAGCTACACGACCGTCGGGCTCGCGCGTGCGCTTGCCGCGGAGGGCTGGCACACGATCGCCGTGGACGGCGATCTGCGCAAACCGACGCTGCACGACCAGCTCAGCGTGCGGCCGGCCCCCGGTCTCGCGGACATTCTCCACGGAGACGCAGCGGACGCTAAAGGGGTGCTGCAGGGCGTGTCGATCGCCCCCGGCAGCCAGGGCGGGGAATTGGACGTGATCGCAGCCGGTCCGCCGACGGCCGAAGCGACCGAGCTGCTCTCCTCCAGGCGCATGCGTGACACGATGGAGATGCTCAGCGACGACTACGGCTATGTGGTGTTGGACTCCTCGCCGGTACTGCCGGTCGTCGATGCGATCGTGTTGGCACGCTACTCGCAGGGCGTCGTGTTCGTGGTGGACGCCCACCGCAGTCGCCGCCGCGACGTGCGCCGTGCGATGCAGACATTGCGGGCGAGTCAGGCGCCAGTGCTCGGCTTCGTCTTCAACCGCGCCGAGGTGAGCACGCTGGCCTACGGATACGGCGCATCGATGTCATCCGAGCGTCCGCGCCGATCCAAGGAGCCCGTCCGCTGAACCCTCAGTCCCACGCAGCCCGCACCGGCGCCATCTGTGGGCTGACAGCGCTTGGCGCCGCACTTACCGGCTACCTGATGGCAAAGCTCGCGGGCACCGGACAGTCCGCCGCGATCCTGTTGCCCGCGGCGCTGGTGGTTCTGGCCATTGTCGTGCTGCGCCCCCTGTACCTGCTGCTGGCGCTCTTCAGCACGCTGGTACTGCTCGAGCTCAGCGAAAGCGGGCCCCCGACACTTACCTCACTGAGCACGCTCTACTACCACTCGGTCGGCAAGGGCCTGACGGTGATGAACCTGCTCTTCATGGTGCTGGTGCTCGCGGTGGCGTTTGACCTGTACCGGCGTCGGCGAGCACTCCTGTCCGCCGGGCCACTCACGGTGGCGCTGATCCTGCTCACCGCGGCGACGATCGGGGGCGCCGTTACGGCCCACTTCGCCGGTATCGGCAGCAAAGCGATCTTCGAGCCGATCGTAACGATGGCGCCGCTGATCCTGCTGCCGGTCTTGGTCGTCAACATCGCGCAGGAACGCGATCTGCTGAAGATCATGCTGCCGTTGATCGGCATCCTCGCCGGCGTGAAGGCGCTCGTCGGATTGTGGCTGGCGCTCTCGGGGCGCGGCAGCCTGGTCGACGGTCATTCCGCGACCTATCTGGAACCGTCGGCGAACTGGATCAACCTGCTCGTGCTGCTGGTCCTGATCGCCGCCGCGCTGCGGCGTGTGCGGCTGCCGCTGTGGGCGTGGGCGCTTGCCCCGCTTGCGGCGGCTGAGCTCGCGTTCTCCTACCGTCGCGGCTTCTGGCTGGGAGTCCTGTCCGGGGTCGTGCTCGTGGTGCTGTTCGCGAGCAGCTCACGGGGACGGCGCGTCGTGATTCCGACGATCTTGCTGATCGCGACGCTCGGCTGGCTGGGACTGATGAGCCTGGGCAGCGGCACGGCCGGCAACGACCCGGTGGTTAAGCGCTTGGAGTCGCTGCAGCCGAGCAAGCTGGGCCTCAACGTGCAGGACCGCTATCGGCTGGATGAGCGTCGCAACGTCATCGTCAACCTCGAAGAACACCCGATCACCGGGCTTGGCGTTCAGGTGCCGTGGGTGGCCCCGTACCCGCTCTCGGTCCAGCACCCGGGCGACCGCACCTATACCCACATGATCGTCCTCTGGTACTGGCTCAACCTGGGTCTACTCGGTGTCATCGCTTATGTCACGCTGATGCTCTCGGCGATCGGCACCGCGTTTTTGGTGTGGCGCCGACACGCGAACGAGCTCGTGCGTTGCGCCGCGCTTGGGCTGATGGCGACGCTGGTCGGCTCGATCGCGGTCGAAACCACCGGATCGTTTATGGGCGTCGATGTGCGTTTCACGGTCGTGCTCGGAGTCATCCTCGGCCTGCTCGTAACCGCCTACCGCGAAACGCGTGGCTCCCTGCGGCCGCGGACCAACCCGATCAGCTCCTGGACATCGAGTGCGCGCAGTGCGATCAGCAGGACCGGATAGAGCACGCCCATCGCGAGCAGCAGCCACACGATCTGCGCGCCTGCGACTCGCAGCTGCCAGACGACGAGCGCCGAAGCGCCGGCGGCCAGCGCGGACAGTCCGATCTTGCGCAGCGAAAGCCGCATCTCGATCTTGCGCAGAACCGCGACGAGCGTGATCGAGACGACGACAATCTCGGTCGCCAGCGTCACCCACGCGGCCGCCTGGAAACCGTAGATGGGGATGAAGATCACGTTGAGCACCACGTTGACCAGCAGGCCGAGCGTGGCGTAGTAGATGTAGCGACGCTGCAACCCGGTTGCAAGCACCATGTTGCCGCCCACAAATCCGATGCAGATGGGGACGAACGCCGCCATCAGCACCGGCAGGGCGCTTGTGCCCGCATGGTAAGCAGGTCCGAGCAGCAGATCCACGATCGCGCCGGCGGCGGCGATCGTAAACGCCAGACCGCCGAGCGAGACGATCGTCAGGTAGTCGATCGCGAGCTGCGTTAGTTTGCGCAACCTGATCAGATCGGAGGGATACAGCCCGGACATTATCGGGAACAGCGTCGTCATCACCGCGACCGGAACGAACCCTGCGGTTTCGAGCACCTTGTACATCGCGGCGTACAGGCCGGCTTCCGAGGCATGCGGCGAGAGCTCGAACACGAGCAGCTGATCGATGCGGCCGTAGGCGTAGGTCAGAGCGCCACCGATGCCGACGATCAGGCTGACTCGGGCGATCTGCGGCCATAGCGCGCGAGCCCCGCGCCAGCGCACCGGGACCGCGCGGTAGGCCATGATGCCGAGCGCGCCCTGGATGAGTATGGATATGGCGACGAACGCGAGCGCGAACTCGACCATGCCGCCGCCGGCGGCGGCGATCACGACCACTGCGCCGGTCCACAGCACGCTGTTCGCGAGCACGAAGCCGGCGAAGATGTCGTTGCGCACGCGCAGGCGGAAGGCGACCCGCAGCGTCGACCAGATACTGGTCACGTAGAGCAGCGTCATGACCAGGCCGGTCACGAGCATCGTCTGGTCGTTGGAGATGACGATCACAGCGATGACGTACACGACGATCACGGGCACCGTCAGCGCCGCGCGCAGCGTCGTGGCCGCGCCGATCCACAGGTCCTCGCGCTCGGGCTCGGCGGTGGCGAAGCGCACGGCGACGTTTTCCATGCCGAGGCTGCCGACGATGCCGACGAGGTCGGTGATCGCCAGCAGCGTCGACCACTGGCCGTAACGGGTCGGTCCCAGGCTGCGCGCGAGCACCCGGAAGACGACGATGCCCAATGCCAGATTCAGTATCTGCGCGCCGATCTGGAGGGCGATGTCGGAGGCAGCGCGACTGCCCGAGACCCTGGTGGCGTGCGCGCTCATCGGCGCCGCGCATGATCGCAGCCCGTCCCTCGGAAGCCGCGCCGAGCGCGGCGCGTCGATCCTGCGCGCGGCGACATCCACTCGGGCGGTGGGAGATATCGTGTAGCGGATGAGCGCGAGGAGTCGAGGGGTGGTGGCGGGCCGGCCGGCCGGGGATGCTCTTCCGCGAGCTTGCTCGGAGCGCGTCGTCGAGAATGCGGCCGTCCTCTGGAGCAATGCCTAGCAGGGGCCTGCTGGTCGTCAACGCCGACGACTGGGGTGGATTTCGCGAGGGCACCGACGCGATCGAGTCCTGCTTCGCGATCGGGGCGATCAGTTCGACGAGCGCGATGATTCACATGGCCGACTCCCGCCGCGCGGCCGAGCTCGCCCGCGAGCGTGAGCGTCCGACCGGTCTGCATTTGAACCTCACCCAGCCCTATGACGCACCCGCCATCCCCGCGCCGGTGCGCGAGCGCCAGCTGCGTCTGTGTACGCACTTCTCCAGCCTCGCGCGCCGTCGCTGGACGCTCAGTCCTAACCCGCGCACGCATCGTCTGATCGCCGACGGCATCCGCGATCAGTTGCAGGAGTTTCGCGAGCGCTACGAGTGCGAGCCCACGCACGTTGATTCCCATCATCACGTGCATGTCTGTCCCGACGTGTTCCTCTCGCGCGCGTTGGTGCGAGGGACGCGGGTTCGCCAGGCGCTGTCGTTCGCGCCGGGCGCCAGAGAGCGCGGCGTGAAGGGCTTCGCCACGGGTATGGCGCGCACCGCCAAGCAGCGCCTGCTCGCGAGCCGCTATCTCACGACCGAGCGGTTCTGGTGCGCTGCTGAGCTCTCCGACGGCGACGGCGCGGTTCCGATCGCTCGGGCAGCCGCCTACGCCGCGACCCACTCGATCGAGATCATGGTTCACCCCTCGTTCGAGTCCGACATCGCGGTGCTGCGCTCCGGGCCATGGCTCAGGGCCTTGCATGAGGCTCCGTTGGGCTCCTACGCTGCGCTGACGCGCGTCTGAGGGAGTCGAGTCGCCTCCACCAACCCCGGTGCGGTGGAGGCGCCTTGCGGATCTGCTCACCCCGCGACGAGGCCCATGCGCCCGCCGAGACGGTGCTAGGGGCGTCCCAGCACCCGCTCACGCCAGCCGCGGGACGGCAGAGGGGGGCGCTCGGGCAATGACTCGCCGGCGAGGATCGCGGCCGGTACTCCCTCGGTCAGCCACTTCACCTGCCCGTCGAGTCCCGGCAGTTGCGTGGCGGCGCTCGCCAGCGGCTTGCGCAGATCGGGTGGACGGCGACGGGTGTCGTGGGTGTCGGAGGCCACGTCGTGCACGAGTCCCTCGCGCAGCAGTTCGAGCGCAAAGCGGTTGACCGTGCGCCCGAACTGGCCGGTGAGCGCACCTGCGGTGATCGAGCAGAGTGCCCCCCGAGCGACGAGGTCCCGCAGCAGCGCCGGATCGCGGTGCAGCCCCGGGCAGCGCTCGGGGTGGGCCAGCAGCACGCCATGGCCGTCGTCTATCAGCCGCTCGACGATCTCCGTCAGCTGCCAGGCGCCGGAGGTGAGGGGCGCCTCGATCAGCAGATACGGGCCGTCCCCGAGCCGCAGTGCGCCGAGTTCATCGTCGCTGAGCCGCGGCAGTCGCCCCGTCGAGATCTCTCCGCCGGTCAGCAGCTCGAGCTCGATGCCCTCCTGGTCAAGCCTGTCGCGCAGCCGATCGGCCGCCTCACGCACACGCGGTGGATCGACGTCGTGGGCGCGGTTGATGTGGGGCGTCGCGACCAGCGTCCTCGTTCCCGCGGCGAAGGCGGCACGGGCGAGCTCGAGCGACCCCTCGATCGTCTCGGGACCGTCGTCGATCCCCGGCAGGATGTGGGTGTGCAGATCGATCACACCTCTAAAGCTATCCCGCTGTGAGCCGAGCTCCTGCGGTTGCCCGATCGTCGTCCGCGGCGAACGCTCGCGCCCGCGCCTGCCCCCGCGCCGAAGTTGGGCCGAGGATGCCGGCGCTTGGGGATGAGCGGAGGATGGCATCGGGCTCCCGAGCCTATGGATTGCTGCTCAGCAGATTCTCGACCGCGGTGGTATAGGCGCCCTTCGTGCTCTGGTTGGTCTGCAGGGCGCCGCAGTAGCCTTCGCGTTCACTCGATGCGCCGGTGGACTGTTGATCGCGCGCCTGGAACAGGTAGACGTCGCGCAGACGTCCTGCATATTTCGCGCGCATCGCGGCGATGTTCGATTCGAGTGTGCTCGCGGCTTCGCCGTAGCTCATGCACTTGCTGAAACCGAAGTTTTCTTCCACGCAGCGCCCGTTGTCGCTGGAGAGACCCCACTCGGTCGCATAGATCGGGATCGTCGACGGCGCACCGTCGGCTTTCGTGCTCGCCACGAGCCGGTTGATCGTCGCTTCCCACTGGGGTCCGTAAGGGTGCACTGTCCATCCCGCCACGCGGCTGGCG
This sequence comes from Solirubrobacteraceae bacterium, assembly GCA_049584155.1. Taxonomy (GTDB): domain Bacteria; phylum Actinomycetota; class Thermoleophilia; order Solirubrobacterales; family Solirubrobacteraceae; genus Palsa-744. The sequence goes on along the minus strand of JBAUXH010000251.1, from coordinate 2,712 downwards.
AGATCGGGCACTGCCGCGAACATATTGTTGACCCAGGTCGGGGTGCCGCTGCCGCCATCGTCTGCCTGCGCGAGCAGTCCGACGTTCGGGTTGCTCGCCTGGATCGCCGTCTCGGCGTCCTTGAAGCGCAATGCGTAATTCTGGGCGCGGGCGGCGTAGGAGGAGAGGGCGTACCAGTTCGAGGCGCTGCTGGTGTCGGAGAACTGGTAGGAGTAGCTCGTCTCGTTGCCGAACTCGATGTCGGTCACGGCTGTGCTCGCCGGGTAGCTCTTGCCCTGCCAGAACGTTCCACCGGGACCGAAAGCAGCCGCCCAGCCGGCCAGGTTCTGCGCTTCGGCGGTGCTCGGTATGCGACCCTCGAAGCCCGCCAGCAGCAGCGGCCGAATACCGGCCTGCGCGTAGGCGGCGATGATCGATTCCATCTGCGAGACGGGGGTGTTGATCGAGAACTCCATGCGCGCCGTGTGGGCTCCCAGTTGCTGGATGTAGGGGAGCTCGTAGGCGATCGCCGATCCAGCGACGACGCCCATCTCGAACGGACCGCTGCTCACCGGGGCGGGCTGCGGTGTAGTTGGCGGCTTGGCCGCGGTGGCGGGGTAGGAGATCTTCACTTCCGGCGACCACACGCTGCCGTCGATCGCCGTGCGGACGCTGTAGGCGACGGTTACGCCGGGCGCGGCCGCGGGCGTGACCGACGTGCCGCTGACCTCCGTGTACCGATCGGCATGCCCGGGCACTTTGATCGCCAGCACGTACGTGCTCACATTGGTGATCTTCTGCCAGGCGAGCGTGCTCCCGGAGACGCTTAGCGCCGGAGCCGACTGTGCGTCGGATGTCGATGCCGCTGGGTAGGCGATCGACTGTTCGCTCGACCAGGCGCTACCGTCGACCGAGGTGCGGACGCTGTAGCGGACGGTGACGCCCGGCACCGGTGGCGGTGTGACCGATGCGCCGGTTATGACCGAGTACTGGTTCGCCTGGCCGGGTACCTTGCGTACCAACACGTAGCTGTTGACAGCGGCGACGCGAGCCCAGCTCAGTGTCTGTCCTGAGATGGTGAGTGCAGGAGCCTGCAACATAGCTGCGGCTACGCCACCGCTCGGTGCGGCGGTGCTACCGCCTCGACGAGCGACTCGTGCCAACCTCGCCTCTGCGCTCGCGAGTCGGCTGCCGGCTCGCTGGACCGCACCGCGTACCGCGTTGCATCGCTTGGGATGGGCGCGGTGGAGGCTCCGGCAGCGCTTCAGCGCGCGAGCCTCGGCTACGAGTCTGCGATCCGCACGCGTGGTGCGCCTGGCGGAGACTCTCAGGGTGTGCGGGAGCACCCTGGACGCCGTGGCGATCACACGAGCGGAACGGGTGCGGGTAGAGGAGCGATGAACGTGCGAGGCCCCAGCAGCTGTGGCTGTGCCGATCGCCAGGATCGAGACGCAGAGAGCGGCCCCCAGCAGAGCGGTGAGTCCACGCAGCGTCTGTATGCGGCCGGTATGGGGGGGAAACATCGCTCTGCTCCTTCGGTGGCCGGGCTGCCTGCTGGAGGTCCCTGGCTTTGCGAACCCGCCTCGCGGCGGGGGTGCCTTTGTCGGGATGGGCGGCGCGTGTGCCGGGTGTGATGCCGAGGCCGATGACTCGGCTCCGGCATGCTCCGCCGCCGTTATCTGTGCAAGAGGGCTTTCGGTTCCCCGGCAGGGCCTTTTGAGCGCTCGTCCAGCGCCTGGACATATGTCCGCCGTGCAGGGAAAACCCGGTGGTAGGCCGCTGCGGCGATCCGTGTGCCGGCTCGCGAGCTATCGGTTTAAAGGCCCGGGAAGGCCCGGGAAGGCCCGGGAAGGCCCGGGAAGGCCCGGAAGACTCGGGAAGGCCCGGGAAGGCCCGGGAAGGCCCGGGAAGGGCCGGAAGGGTGCGTGTTGGGGCCGGGGCTACCCGGCGAGGATGCGACCGAGCGCCTCGATCGAGTAGCGCTCGGCGGCCAGCTCGCGTCCGTGCCGGCCCAGTTCGGGCGGGCCGTCGCCCTGCAGCACCTTGACGAGTGCGGTGGCGAACTCGCCGGCGCCCTCGGCGACGAGGCAGTGCTCGCCGTCACGGACCTCCAGTCCGGCGACCGCGCGCGGGGTCGCGATCACGGGCAGTCCATAGGCGAGCGCCTCGATCAGCTTCAGCGGGGTGCCGCCACCCTGCAGCAGCGGCGCCAGCGCGCACGAGGCAGGCGCATAGGCATCGGCGAGGTTCGAGACGAAGCCGAGCGTCTCCACGCGCTCATCCGCGCTCACCGGCCGCTCCAGGCCGCCGCCGACGAGCGCCAGGCGCGCGGCGGGCAGCTCGTCCCATACTCGCGGGAACACCTCGTCGAGCAGGAAGCGCAAACCGTTGCGGTTGGGCTCATATGCAAAGTTGGCCACGAACACCGCGCGTTGCTCAGCTGTCTGCGGCGATACGGGCGTGATCGCGCCGACGTCGACCACATTGGGGACGTAGCGTATGTGCGCCTGTGGGCACAGCTCGTGCGCGGCGCGCATGTCGCTCTCGCTGACCATCCATGATTCGGATGAGCTCGCGAGCAGCCCGCGCTCGAACGCCCGCAGCGCGCGGGGGCTGCCGAGGCCGCGCGCGTCGTCCAGGTCGTGACGGAAGCTCGACTCGAGGTTGTGTGCGTTGTAAATGACCGGACGCGCCCGTGCCAGGGGAGCCAGCGCCGCGGCCGCCGTTGGGCCG
>JBAUXH010000250.1:0-5446 GCA_049584155.1 Solirubrobacteraceae bacterium | reverse complement strand
GGCGTGGGCGGCGTCGAGGAGATCCGAGGCGGTGATGACGGATGGTATATCTATAGAGTGATCTTCGTATGGATATAAAATCTTAATAGCAGGAGGTGACCACCGATGTCAGAGCGTGACTTTCTGGACGAGATGATCGACAAGTACACCGCGAGCGATCCCGAGTTTCCGCGGCTGCTGGATGCTGCACGCCGCCGACGCGCTTTGCTGCGCGCCCTTACCGAGCAACGCAAGGAGCAAGGACGCTCCCAAACGGCGGTCGCAGCGGCCATGGAGACCTCGCAGTCCTACATAGCGCGGCTGGAGAGCACTGCGCCCGACGCGAGGATCTCGACAGTCGACCGCTACGCGGGTTGTCTCGGTTTCGTGTTGCAATACCACCTGATTCCGGTGGCCGAGGCCGCGGACGCTCCCTCGGTCGTTGTCCACGCGTAGGCCGGGGCTCTGGCGCGTGCCGTCGGTGTCGGGCTTGTAAGGTGCGAGCATGGCAAACCGCAACGTCGACTACCTCCTGATCGGCGGAGGCCTGGCGAGCGCGAACTGCGCGCGCTGGCTGCGCGAGGAAGGAGCCGAAGGAACAGTGCTGCTGGTCGGCCGCGAGCCCGACCCACCGTACAACCGTCCGGAGTGCTCGAAGGGATATCTGCGCGGCGAGGAGACCCGCGAGGAGCCTCTGTTTCGCCCGAACGAGTGGTGGGCCGAGCAGGACATCGAGCTGCTGACGCGCGCGAGCGTGACCGGGCTCGATCTGGACGCACGCACGGCCAAGCTCTCGACCAAGGACGAGGTCTCCTTCGGCAAGGCCCTGATCGCCACCGGCGCGAACGTCAGGCGGCTGAACGTGCCCGGCTGCGAGCTCGAGCAGATCCACTACCTGCGCACGCTCTCAAACGCCGACGCGATCCGCGAGGGTGTGGCCGAGGCCGAGAACGTCGTGCTGATCGGCGGCTCCTACATCGGCTGTGAGGTGGCCGCGTCGCTGACCGCGATCGGCAAGCGCTGCACGATCGTGATGCAAGAGCACGCCACGCTCGAACGGGGCTTCGGGGAGCACATCGGTCGCTACATCCAGGGTCTCTTGGAAGGTGTCGGCGTGACCGTGCACGGTGAGGACGAGCTCGAGCGCTTCGAGGGCGATGGGCGCGTCGGCAAGGTGATCACGCGCGGTGGCCTGGAGCTCGACGCCGACGCGGTCGTGATCGGTGCGGGCGTCACACCGGACACGCAGCTCGCCCAGCGCGCGGGCCTTCCGATCGGCGAGCGCGGCGGGATCGTCTGCTCCTCGCGCCTCGAGACCTCCACGCCGGGTGTGTTCGCCGCCGGGGACGTATGCGAGTACGACTCCCTGCTGCACGGCGCTCCGATGCGCATCGAGCACTGGGACGTCGCCTTCAATCACGGCAAGACCGCTGCTTTGAACATGCTCGGCCGCGACATGCCCCACACGGTGGTTCCGTACTTCTACTCGGTGCTGGCCAACCTCGGCGAGCTCGAGTACGTGGGTCCGGCGTCATCGTGGGACGAGGAGATCGTGCGCGGCTCGATCGCGGACGGCAGCTTCACCAACTGGTATCTCCAGGATGGTCGCGTCGTGGCCGCGCTCACGTTCGGACGCTCGGACGACCTCGATCACGCGCGGCGACTGCTCACCGAGAAGCCGACGCTCGACGCGACGGCGCGCGCGAGGCTCGGCGATCTCGCCGCCGATCTCGGCGCCGTGTAGGATCCCTCCAGTCCATAACGGTCGGTGGTGAAGGGAAGCCGGTGCGAATCCGGCGCGGACCCGCCACTGTGACCGGGGATGCTCATCGCAGCGCGCAAGCGCAAGCCACCGATCCGCCGCAGGCGATCGGGAAGGCGCGGAGGAGTAGGCCCGGGAGCCAGGAGACCTGCTCCGACCATAAGCCCACTGAAACCCTCGTGGAAAGGGGTTGGCTCACCCATGATCTCCTCGTCTTATCGCTCACGTCCGGCTCTCGCTGCGCGCGTGCCCACTGTCTGTGCCGCGCTTGCATTCGTCGCACTGTCAATCGTCTTCCTGGGAAGCCCTGCAGCCGTCCTGGCTGCACCGACCGTGACGGTACGCGTCGAGGGAGCATCCTCGACGCTGTTGGGGCGCACGACGGTCACGCTGAATGTCCCCGAGCCGGTCAGTGGCTGTCCGGCCAACAGCGTCGCCGCTGCGATCAACCTCGCGGTCGCCGGCAACTGGGATCACGGCGAGGCCGGTGGTAGTGGCGGTGACTTCACGCAGACGATCCTCGGCGAGACACACGCCTTCACGCACGAAGGTGACACTTGGGCGGAGTGGGTGAACTACAAGTGGGGCGGTGGCATCTGCACTGACTTGCTAAGTGAAGGCGACGAAGTTCTGATGATCGCCGATCATGAGCCCGAACCGACCTTCGCGCCGACCGTGTGGCCACTCGTCGTGACGGGCGCCCCGTCGAGCGTCCAGGTGGGCGTGCCTTTCACGGTGCGTGTGTCGGAGATCCGCACGCCCGCGGGTACGTTTGCCGAACCGGGTCAGGGTACGCCGACGCCGGTTGCCGGCGCGACCGTCTCCGGAACGGGCGTTGTGGGGGGCATCAGTGATGCGAGCGGAATGGTGACCGTCACGCTGAGCAGCTCGGGCAGTTTCACGCTGCGCGCGAGCAAGGGAGGGGACGCGCCGTCGGCGACGTTCATCGTCTGTGCGCACAACGGCAACGACGGCACCTGTGGTACCCAGACCGCGCCGGGTTCCTCGGGCTCTCAGAGTTCCGCTGCTGGCATGTCCAACGGAGCGCCCTACAAAGGCCCCTACGCGCTCGTACCCCACCTGAGCAGCCTGATGGAAGGTCACGCATATACCCATGCGCACGCCCCGCGCGTCCTCTCGGGCAGCGTGCTCGCCCACACGACCATTTCCTCGATCAGCCTGACTCTGCGTCGCTCCTATCGCCACCGCTGCTACGCGTTCGACGGTATCTCCACACGGTTCGTGCGCGCCCGCTGTGGCACGGGCAAGCCGTTCAAGGTGTCGGACAACGGCTTGTTCTCCTACCTGCTGCCCTCGGCGCTGGCGCCCGGGCGTTACGTGCTCGACATCCAGGCGACCGACATCGCCGGCAATCGCACCACGCTGGCCAGGGGGACCTCGCGAGTCGTGTTCTATGTCCGCTAGACCCACGTCACATGTTCGGTAGGACACCGAGGGTCCTCGGTGTGAGCGCGACGGTGCTGCTGACCGTCGCGCTCACCGGCTGCGGCCTTGGCGCCGGGCCCGCGCCGAGTGCGATCACGCTCACCGTCACCCGCGACTTCGGCGCTCACACCGTGCGCTCCATGAGTCCCCCCAGCGTGCACGGTCAGGAGACCGTGATGAGCCTGCTGATGCGCAACGCGACCGTCACCACCCGCTTCGGCGGTGGGTTCGTGCAGAGCGTCGACGGCTCTACGGGCGGCTCCACCGGGGGACAGCCGCACGACTGGTTCTATTACGTCAACGGCGTGCAGGCGCCCCAGGGCGCCGCGTCGACAAATGTGCACCCGGGCGATCACATCTGGTGGGACCTGCACGACTGGGGTCAGACCGACAGCGTGCCCGCCGTCGTAGGATCGTTCCCCGAGCCGTTCCTGAATGGGATTGACGGTAAGCGCCTGCCGGTCCGCATCGAATGCGCCACCGTCTCCAGTGCCCCATGTCAGATGGTCAGCTCGCGCCTGCGCGCGCTCGGCGTGCCCGCCGCGCTTGCGGGGATCGGACCGGGCGATGAGCCGGAGACGCTGCGCGTGTTGGTTGGGCCGTGGGCCTCCTTGCGTGGCGATCCGGCCGCACATCAGATCGAACTCGGCCCTCGCACCAGCGGCGTCTACGCGCGCTTCGCCGCGGGTGGCGCCGCGCTGACGCTGCTCAGCGAACAGGGCGCCGTGGCGCGCACGCTCACCGCTGGTGCGGGACTGATCGCGGGCACGCGTTACGCCGAAGAGGTACCCACATGGGTCATAACCGGCACCGACGCCGCCGGCGTCAAGCTTGCGGCGCAAGCGCTCGACCAGGCCACGCTCGCAGATCACTTCGCGGTTGCGCTTGCGCCCGGGGGTGGCGCTGTGCCCGTGCCCACTCCGGTCTTGACGGGAGGTTGACGAGGCCGTGCTCTCCCACTCGCGACCGTTCTTCTATCGCCGTCTCTCCAGCCCCCTGCACGCCGCGCGCGCTGGCGTTGGCGCGACGTGGGCGCTCGCGCTGACCGCCACTACGCTGATGCTATTCCAGCCGCTGGTCCTGCTCGCACTGACGCTCGCCGTGCTCGGCGCGGGCTACGGCGCCGGTGTCGGGCGCCAACTGGTGCGCACCCTGCGCACCGCCGCGATCGTTGTTCTGCCGATCGTCGCGATCAACGTCCTCGTCTCCCGTGACGGGCTGACCGTGTTCGCGCGGCTGGGCGACCTCGGCCCGTTCGGTCAGGGCAACCTCACTGTCGAGGCGGCCGTGTATGGGGCGATGATCGGGCTGAAGGTCACGCTGCTGATCCTCATCACCACGCTCGCCAGTCTCGCGGTAGACCCTGACGAGCTGTTGCGCACGTTCCGCCGAATGTCGTTTCGCTCCGCGCTCACCGCCTCGCTGTCCACGCGCATGATCCCGCTGCTCGCGGCCGACTCCGAGCGTCTGGCCGAGGCCCAGCGCACGCGCCCCACGGGCGCACCTACCGGTCCCCGCGCGCGCGTAGCCCTGCTCGGGGCCGTCATCGGCGGCTCGCTCGATCGCGCGATGGATGTCGCCGCCACGCTCGAGCTGCGCGGCTTCGCCGTGGCTCGCCGTCGGCCGCGTCGCTCGCTGGTATCCCGTCTACCGGGTATGCACGGCTCCGCCCGCTCATCGATCGCGTCGCGGTCCGCACGCCGCCCGTTCTCGCGCCACGATCTCGCGTTTGCCTGCGCGAGCGTTGCGATTCTCGCCCTCGGCATCCTCGGGCGGTTCGCGGGTGCCGCCTCGTTCGATGCCTATCCGCTCATACACATGCCGGTGAGCCTCGCAACCGGTGCGCTCTGCGCCGCGCTGATCGCCGTCATCCTCCTGCCGTTCGCGGATCGCCGAGGTATCGACCCATGAATCCGATCATCTCCTTCGAGCACGTCACCTACCACTACCCGGACTCCGCTACACCGGCGCTTGACGACGTCAGCCTCCAGGTCGAGCCGGGCGAGCTGTGCCTGCTCGCGGGACTGTCCGGTCACGGCAAGTCGACGCTGCTGCGCGCCGCCTGTGGTCTAGTCCCGCACTTTCACGGCGGACGCTTCGCCGGCACGGTCAAGCTCGCCGGGATGGACACCCGCGAGCACGCGCCCGCCGAGCTCGGCGCCGTTGCCGGCGCCCTGTTCCAGGACCCCGAGACCCAGCTCGTGACGAGCACCGTGCGCTCGGAGCTGGCCCTCACGCTCGAGAGTCGCGGCCACGGCG
>JBAUXH010000249.1:0-9515 GCA_049584155.1 Solirubrobacteraceae bacterium | reverse complement strand
GGTACAGGGCGCTCAACTCGCCGCGTCGCGAGGAAGCCTCGACACGGGCCACCAGCGCGGGCACCACGAACGCGGGCAGAACCTGCCCGGCGACAAGCAGCGCCGCGACCGCGATTGCGCTGTGGGTGTGTTCGTAGACCGCCACCGACAGCGCGATGAACCCGAACCAGGTGCCCAGCCGGTTGACGGTGTAGGCCACGACGATCCGTCGCAGCTTCGGATCGCGCAGGGGAGAGGGGGCGGTCTGTGAGATCGCTGTCGATGACACTGCCGGGCCACGCTACAGGCAGCTTGAGATGGCAACGAGCCGTGCAACGCCGATCCCGCTGAGCCGAGCCATCAGAGCTGAGAGCAAGCGCTCTCGGGGCGCTCGAGCTAGAGCGCGAGGCGGGGTTGAGGGACGTGATAGTCCTGGTCCGCGGAGCGCAGCCGGCGCGGACTCTGCGCCGGGATAGGGCCCAGGGCGTACACCGGCTGTGCGAGAGGGCGCTCAGCCGCGGCCTCCGGCGGCGGCAGGCATGGGAGCATCGACGCAGATCACCGGCAGCTCGGGGTGCCGGCGGCCGAGCAGGCGAGTCAACGACTCGACATCCGCGTCGTGGAGATCGCCGGCGAGGATCACCATGCGGCTGTACGCGGCACGTTCCAGTACGCCCGCGACGTCATCGGCCTCGACCCACCTGGTGCGATGCGGCAACGTAGCGCCGAACTCTGCGCGCAGGATCGCGCGACCGCGCTCGTCGGCTCCGGCGAGCAGCACCGGCGCGACGCGCGGCGTCGACTCGCGGCCGCGATCAGGGACGATTCGCAGCGTCGGCCTGTTCGGCTCGGTCGCGTCGGGGCCGTCCGTCGGTCGCTCACACCGTCCGCCTGAGTCCAGCACCCGCAGTAGCGGTCGTCGCGAACCCTCGTGGGGACGCGTTGAGACGATCGGGTTCATCGCAGGAGCGTCTCCGGGATCGAGACGCGAGCGTTGGTGAATGCCGGGACAAAGCGCCCGGTATGCGTCTGGCTCACATCGACGTCTTCGCGGGCGCCGGCGCGCCGAAGCGCGGACAGCCCGACGAAGCCGGCGGCCGTCAGGGTCAACCAGGTGGTGAGGATGCCGATGGCGATCATCGTGGGACTCCTTTGCGGTCGTGCTGCGACGGGCGATCTGAGTGGCTGTGCGTCATGACCGACATGATGCGTCCTCGCGGGCCGTTTGTCTGTAGGGCAGACGGTGCCGATCGTGTAGTCCTTTTGGTGCCGATCTATGTCGTCCTTCGCGGCCACTGCATGTCGTCCCTGTAGACCTTCGGGATAGGTCTGGAGGACGCGCTACGGTGTGCGCTCAATGGAGGCGGGCATTCCAGGGGTGGACAGGCCGATCAGGGTGATCATCGCCGACGACCATGCGGTCGTGCGCGACGGAATCCGGATGGTGCTCGAGCGCGAGGCCGGCGAGTTCGATGTCGTCGCCGAAGCAGCCGATGTACCCGCGACGATCAAGGAAGTGCGCGAGCACAAGCCGGACCTACTGACGCTCGACCTGACGATGCCGGGAGGGTCGAGCCTGGCGGCGCTGCCGTCCTGCTTCGTCGCCCACCCGACACTCGCCGTAGCGATCCTGACGATGCGCGAGGACCCCGAGTACGCCCGCCAGGCGCTGCGGGCGGGAGCACGCAGCTATGTGCTGAAGGAGGCCGAGCCATCCGAGTTGCTGCAGGCGTTCAGGCTGGCCGTGGCGGGCGGTAACTACCTGCACCCTCGTCTCGGCGCGCTGATGGCCGCGGGGGAGGAGGCCCCGGCCGACGGCGTCGCGCTCTCCGAGCGCGAGCGCGAGGTCGTGCGATTGATCGCTAATGGCTATACCAACCCGCAGATTGCCGAGCAGTTGCACGTCGCCGAGCGCACCGTTAAGACCTACCGTGCCCGTGCGATCGAGAAGCTCGGGTTCTCTTCGCGCTCAGAGATCACCGCCTACGCCCGCAAGCTTGGACTCGTAGAGTAGATCTCGCATCGCCTGCGTCGCGCCGAGTCGGCAGGCGAGTCTCCTACAGTGGTTGCGCGATGAGTTTCGAGACCTTGTGCGGTCTTAACTGCGAACCCCACCGATGCAGATCAAGGAGTAGAGAGCGCATATGACGACACAGAACGACATCGCAGCAGTCCACGAGTCGCCATCCGCACACACGAGCGACCGCCACCGCTGGATCGCCCTGTATGTGCTGTGTGTGGGCGTGCTCATGATCGTGCTCGACGCGACCGTCGTGAACGTCGCGCTGCCTTCGATACAAACCGATCTCGGCTTCTCCCAGTCGAGTCTCGCGTGGGTCGTCAACGCATATCTGATCGCCTTCGGCAGCCTGCTGCTGTTGGCGGGCAGGCTCGGGGACCTGATCGGTCGCCGGACGGTGTTCATGGCGGGTCTCGTCGTGTTCACCGCGGCGTCGCTGACGTGTGGGTTGGCGCAGAGCCAGGAGATGCTGGTCGCTGCCCGCTTTGTGCAGGGCGTTGGCGGCGCGATGACCTCCGCGGTTGTGCTCGGGATGATCGTCACGATGTTCCCCGAACCTCGCGAGCAGGCGAAGGCGATCGGCGTCTACGGCTTCGTGGCCTCCGCCGGCGGCTCGGTCGGCCTGCTCGCCGGCGGCGTGCTGACGCAGGCGATCAACTGGCACTGGATCTTCTTCATCAACGTGCCGATCGGCATTGCCACGGGTATCGTCGCGCTGCGCCTGCTGCACCGCGACGAGGGCATCGGCTTCGGCGCGGGAGCCGACGTGTTGGGCGCGGCGCTGATCACGAGCTCGCTGATGCTCGGCGTCTACACGATCGTCAAGCCCGCCGCCGAGGACGGCTGGGGCGCGACGCGCACGCTCGAGCTCGGCGCCGTCTCGCTCGTGCTACTGCTTGCGTTCGTGCTCCGCCAGGCACGGGCACGTAACCCGCTGATACCGCTGCGGATATTTCGCTCGCGCAACGTCTCGGGAGCGAATACGGTGCAGATGCTGATGGTCGCGGGCATGTTTGGCATGTTCTTCCTCGGCGCCCTATATCTGCAGCGGGTGCTCGGCTATGACGCGTTGGAGATCGGCCTGGCGTTCCTGCCGGCGACGGTCGTGATGGGCATCTTGTCCTTGCGCTACTCCGAACGACTGATCATGCGCTTCGGTGCTCGTACGATGCTGTTTCCCGGCCTGGTCCTGATCGCGGCCGGGCTGCTTCTGTTCTCGCGTGCGCCCGTGCACGGCGAGTACCTCACTAACGTTCTTCCGGTGATGCTGCTGTTCGGCTTGGGTATCGGTAGCTCTTTCCCCTCGCTGATGACCCTCGCGATGTCCGGCGCAACCCCCGCGGACGCGGGCCTGGCCTCAGGACTCGTGAACACCTCTGCGCAGGTGGGCGGCGCGCTTGGCCTGGCGGTGCTCGCCACGTTGTCGGCGACGCATACGAGTCACCTGCTTGCCACCGGTTCATCGACCTCGGCCGCGCTAGTGGGCGGCTACCACCTCGCGTTTGAGATCGGTGCGGCCCTGATGGCAGTGGCGTTCCTTGTGGTGGTTACTGTCATACAGCCGGTGGCGATGCCCTCTCACCAGATGCAGGCCGAACATGGTCAAGACGGGGTTGCTCAGCAGCAGGAGCTGTCGGAGGCGGCGTAGGCGCCCTCCGATAGCCAGGCATCTTTCAGACGGCGACGTCTACGCCACCCCGCCGGGCTGTAGCTGATCAAGCACGGTTGGGTCGGGACGCCCGGCGAGCGGCACGGCCAGGCGCATGACGGTGCCTTTTCCGGGGGCGGGGACGAGTTCGAGCTCGCCCCCGACGAGCTCGGCGCGCTCGCGCATGCCGGACATGCCGAAGCCGCCCTCCAGGCCATCCCCGCGCGGGCCGAGTCGGTCGGCTTCGGGCAGCCCCTTGCCGTCGTCGGTGACTGACGCTCGGACTACGCCTTCGCGCTCGCTCACGCTCACGACCGCGCGGCTCGCTTCGGCGTGCCGGCTGACGTTCGTGAGCGCCTCTTGGACGACGCGGTAGATCGTGCTCTCGAGCTCGGGGTCCAGGCGCTTGGGGTCGTGCTCGAGACCGAGGTCGATCTCGGTCTGTACGTCGAGACCGTCGATCGCCTGCATACGCCGCGCGAGCGCCTCTAGGGCAGCTGCGAGACCGAGGTCATCGAGGGCGGCGGGCCTGAGCTCGGTGATCAGGTGGCGTAGGCCGTCGATCTCCTCGCCGAGCCCCTCCAGCACGGCGTCCACGGCGCTGCTGAGGGCTTCGCTGGCCGATCCTCGATCGGTATCGAGATCGCGCGCGTTGGCGAGCTTCAATCGCAGCGCCCCCAGTCCCTGCACGGTCTCGTCGTGGATCTCCCGCGCCCAGCGGGTGCGCTCGCGCTCACGGGCCTCCATGCCGTAGCGCAGCCGCTCGATCTCGACCGAGCGCTCGGCCTGCAGACGCTGCGCGACGCTCGCAGCGAACGCACTCAGCGCCTCCCGGTCTGGACCTCTGAAGCCCGCGTCCCGGCGCAGCGCGATCACGAGGCCCCCGCCCTGACCTTCCATGTTGAACGGCTCGACGAGCAACGCGCGCGCCTCGACCCCCAGTTCGTGCAGCAGCGCGGCGTCCTTCCCGCGGGGTCGATCCATCGCCACTGGCTTGCCCTCCTGATAAAGGGCGCCCAAGGCGCTGCCCTCGACCGGCACGATCCGCAGCCGCGGTCGGCTCTCGCCGCTGGCGGCGGCGACGCGCAGCTCGCCGCGCTCCTCAATCACCATCAGCAGTGAGCTGGCGTCGAGTAGCGCCAGGCCGCGATCGGCCATCAGGCGCAGCAGCCACAACTCAGATCCCGTCAGCACAGCGCGAGATTATGGACTACGCGTCCGTCGTCACTATTCCGCTGCGTTCGCGCTGAACCGCCGCGCGGGTATGCGCGAGCAGTTGCTCGCAGTCGAGATCCTCTCGCCATGCGGCCAGGCCGACCGATACGCGTAGGGGACGGCGCACGCCGTCGGTCTCGATCTTGATCGCGCGCAGACGGTCGAGCACGCGGCGCGCGACGATCTCACCGCGCGGACCGTCGGCGCCGGGAAGTACCACCAGCAGCTCGGTGTCGCTGGGGCGCCCGACTCGATCGAAGCGGCGCAGCTCGCGCAGAAGTGCCGGTCCGGCGTAGGCGAGCGCCTGTTCTGGCAGCTCGCGTCCGTGTCGTGAGGCAAGCTCAGCGAGGTCGTCGATCGCCACCAACAGGCAGCTCAACGGCGTGCCGTGCCGGCCGGCCCGGTTGATCTCCTCCTCTAGCCGATCTTCGAGGGCGCTCGCCGAGAGGCAGTCGATCTGAGAGCGCACATCTCGGTGACCCTCCGAGGAGGGCGAGTCGATACGTCGATGGGTGTCGTTGGCAGCCATGCCTATGGGCGGTCGAGTGTAGGTGCGAACCAGCCGGGGTGCGGGATCCATCCCACCGTCACTCCGATTATGCCTGCTCGTAGCGATCGTGTCCTCGCTCGCAAGCATATTCCCGCCGCTGTGTGCCGCTGTGTGCCGCTGTCGTGGCTGCTTCCGCGTGAATACCGTCCCCGTTCACTGCTACACATGCTGCCGATGCTGCAAGAGCTGAACGTCGAGAATCTACTGTTGATCGAGCGCGCGCAGCTACGGCTCGCTCCGGGGCTGAACGTGCTCACGGGGGAGACGGGCTCGGGCAAGACGGTATTGGCGCATGCGTTGGATCTGTTGCTGGGTGGACGCGCGCGAGGCGGGATCGTTCGTCCGGGCGCGAGCGAGGCCTACGTCGAGGGGGTCTTCGAGTTGTCCGATGGACTGCGCGAGGAGCTGGGCGAGCGACTGGCGGCGGACGCGGGGGAGATCGTCCTGGCGCGGCGTATTGACGCGGACGGGCGCCGCACGCGCGCGTATCTGAATGGTCGTTCGGCGACGGTGGGGGAGTTGCGCGATATCGGTGCGCGACTCGTTTCTTTCTACGGCCAGCACGAGCATCGCAAGCTGACAGTCGCGGGCGCTCAATTGCAGGTTCTCGACGGGCGCTGTGGCGCGGAGCAGATCGGGCGTTTGCGTGAGTGTGGCGAGGCTTACCGCATGTGCACCGCGCTGGAGGCGGAGCTGGGGGACCTGCGCGAGCTGGCCGAGGCGCGAGGGCGCGAGCTCGACCTGCTGGAGCACGAGCTCGCCGAGATCGACGACGCGGCACCGGACGAGGATGAAAACGAGCGGTTGCTCGCTGCCCGCGAGCGGTTGCGTCGCTCGGACGCGCTGTGTTCCGCGGCCGGGTACGGCGCGCAGGGATTGGCGCCCGATTTGGGTGAGACTCCGGGCGCCGTGCCACTGCTTGCGTCGGTCGCGGCGCGGTTGGAGGCGGTCGCGGGCGTGGACCCCGACCTGGACTCGCTCGCCGAGCGGTTGAGCGGGATCGTGGTCGAGTCGCAGGATCTCGCGGGGGAGTTGCGCGACTACGGGGAACGGCTGGCGGGTGAGGACGGCTCGCTGGAGGAGGTCGAACAGCGCCTTGCGGCGACCGAGCGGCTGGTGCGCAAGCACGGCGGTTCGATCGCGGATGTGCTCGCATACGCCGAGCACGCCCGGGGGCGCCGGGAGGAACTCGACGGCGCACAAGGGGCGCTTGTGCAGACAGAAGAGCGCCTGGCGCATGCTCGGGGCGAGCTCGATCGGTATGTCACGGAGCTGCGCCAAGCGCGTGAACAGGCGGCCCCACGCCTGGCGGAGGGCGTGCGCGAGCAGCTGGCCGCGCTGGCGATGGCCGACGCGGAGTTCGAGGTGACGCTCAACGAGCGAGCTCCCGGGCCTACCGGCGGGGATACGGTGGAGCTGCTGATCGCCCCCAACCCGGGCGTCCCCGCGGGGCCTCTACGTGAGATCGCCTCCGGCGGCGAGCTGTCACGGGTGATGCTGGCGGTCATCACCGCCTCTGCCGACGGTGAGCGCGCGGGCACGCAGGACGCGGACGAGCAGGCGGCGTTGGGAACGCTGGTGTTTGACGAGATCGACGCTGGCATCGGCGGGCACACGGCGCGGGCGGTCGGCGAGCGCTTGCGGGCGCTGGGGGAGAGCAGACAGGTCGTATGCATCACCCATTTGCCGCAGATAGCCTCGCTGGGAGCGCGTCACTTTTCGGTCGTCAAGGACACTTCCGCCGATCCGACCCTCGCCACGGTCGTGCAGCTGGGCGAGCCACAGGTCGTCTCCGAGCTGGTGCGCATGCTCGGGGCTAAGGACAGCGATGCGACGGCTCGTCGCCATGCCAGAGATCTGCGTAAAGCCGCGTGAGCGATAATCTCGCCAACATGGCCGCTACCAGGCAGCCACCGGGCGTCGCCGCCCAGCCGACGGGGTCTCCTGTCCCCGAGATCGCGCCGTGGCGCACCGTCACCGGGCCGGCGCGGATGGGCCGGCGCACGAAGCTGCTTGTCCGGCATCTGCAGCGCGGAGACATAGCGGTGATCGACCATCTCGATATCGATCGGGTATCGGCCGAGGAGCTGATCGCCGCGGGCGCTGCCGCCGTGCTCAACTGCCGCTCTTCCAGCGGTGGCTCCTACCCGAACCTCGGCCCGCAGCTGCTTGTCGAAGCTGGCATCCACCTTGTCGATCTGCCCGACGACTCACTGTTCGAGCAGGTGTCCGACGGCGAGATGATCACCGTGCGCGATGAGCAGGTGTTGCATGCCGACAAGGTCCTCGCGAGCGGCGAGGTGCTCGACCTGGCGCGGGTACGCGCAGAGACAGAGGCTCGCAGGCGCGAGGTCGGCGAGGCGCTGGAGCGGTTCGCACACAACACGATCGAGCACATGCGCGAGGAGCGCGAACTGTTGGCGGGCAGGATCGATCTGCCGCGGTTCGCGACCGACTTTCGCGACCGCTCGGCGCTCGTGGTCGTGCGCGGTGTCGGTCACCAGCGCGATCTGCGGGCGTTGCGTCCATTCATTCGCGACATGCGCCCTGTGTTGGTCGCGGTCGACGGCGGGGCAGAGGCGTTGCTGGAGGCGGGGCTGTGTCCGGACATGATCGTCGGCGATATGGATTCGGCCGGCGAGGCGGCGCTGCGCTGTGGCGCGGAGCTGGTGGTGCACTCCTACCCTGACGGCCGCGCTCCCGGACGCGCGCGGTTGGACGAGCTGGGCGTCTCCTACAAGCTCGTGCCCGCACCGGGCACCAGTCAGGACGTGGCGATGCTGCTGGCGGCCGAGAAGGGTGCGCGGCTGATCGTGGCGGTCGGCTCGCAGTTCAACCTCGTGGAGTTCCTAGACCGCAATCGTGAAGGGATGTCTTCGACGTTCCTGACGCGATTGCGCATCGGCGAGATCCTGGTCGACGCGAAGGGCGTCAGCCGGCTATATCACCCGCGCCCGGGCTTGACGCCACTATTGGTGGTGATCGCGGCGGGCCTGATCGCGATGATCGCGGTCGTATGGATGACCCCGGCGCTGCGCGATGTCATGGATCTGCTGTGGCTGAAGCTCCAGTTGCTCTTCAGCACCAGCTGAGCGGCCACCCTGCGCTCACGGCTCGACCGCGCGACGCTCTTGGCGCGACCGCGCGAACCACCCCAATCTATGCTCCCGGCGAGCGATGTTCGACTACCGCTATCACGCGCTGTCCCTCGCGGCGGTTCTGCTCGCCCTCGCGGTCGGCATCGTGATCGGCGTTGCGATCGGCGACTCCAACCTGGTGTCCTCGGCGAAGAATGGGATCGTCGCCAACCTTAACTCCGAAGTCAGCGGTGCGCGCAGGCAGGCCGAACAGCTACAGGAGAAGCTCAGGGACGAGGAAGCCTTCTCAAGCGGGCTGTATCCACTGGCGGTTCACGACCTGCTGAGCGGACGCAGCATCGGGTTGGTGTTCCTCGGCGCCTCCTCCGATCACGCCAACGGGCTGGTGCGCTCGGCGGTCACGCAGGCCGGTGGCGACCTGACGGTCGTGGCGGCGGTGCGCGAGCCGCTGAACCTGACCGCGATCTCCCAGGAGGCGGCCGGCACTCACTACGCGGCGCTGGCGGGCTCGACGGCGCTGATCGAACGGTTCGGCAAACTCGTGGGACGGCAGCTGGTCAGTGGCGGGCAGGCGGTCGATCGTGAGCTGCTCAGCCGTGTGCGTGGCGGTCTGATGAGCGCGTTCGACGGACAGCTTGTCCGTCTCGAAGGACTGGTCATGGTGCGCGCAGACCCGACCGGCATGAGCCCCGAACAGGCCGCGGCGAGCGCGGCGTTCGAGACGGGGCTGCTGAGCGGAGTGGCCGCCGTCGGGGTGCCCGCCGTGGGAGTCGAGCTGAGCGGCACCGAACCTAGTCAGATCACTTGGTACAAGAGTAAGAACGTCTCCAGCGTGGACGATCTCGATGCACCGGCTGGTCAGGCGGCACTCGCGTATGCACTGGCGGGGGCGCACGGTGCGTTCGGCGTGAGGCCCACGGCCGACTCGCTGCTGCCGAGCGCGGTGCCGTAGACGGACCCGAGGGTGGCGTCGCATGCTTGCCTAAAGCTGATTGGGTCGATATC
>JBAUXH010000248.1:0-1877 GCA_049584155.1 Solirubrobacteraceae bacterium | reverse complement strand
CCCGTTCTGTCGGAAAACGTGACGGGACTGGCGCGGATGGTGCGCGGCTATGTCGTGCCGGCGCTCGAAGACGTAGCGCTTTGGCACGAACGCGATATTTCGCATTCCTCCGTCGAGCGCTTCATCGGTCCCGATGCAACCATCACCCTCGATTTCGCGCTTGCGCGCGCGACAGAGATCGTCGACAAACTTGTCGTTTATCCAGAGCGGATGAAACGAATTCTCGAACTCACGAAGGGCCTCGTGCACAGCCAGCGGGTGTTGCTCGCGCTGACGCAAGCCGGCATGGGCCGCGAAGAAGCCTATCGCGTTGTGCAGAGGAACGCGATGACGGCGTGGACGGGAGAACAAATCCTGCCTGAGCTTCTAAAGAAGGATCCCGACGTTGCGCGCGTCCTGGATGCGCACGCACTCGAGAGCCTGTTCACTTACGAACATCACCTGAAGCATGTCGACACGATTTTCGCCCGCATCTTCAGCGGGTGATCTTCCCGGCGTAAACCGGTGAGGCCGAATATCCCCGTCAGGTCTTCGTCTCGCGCATCACCTGCCGCGCGGCTTCGGCCAAAAGCTCTTCCATCTTGCGCCCGATGGCGTGGTCGGAAATCGCGATCCCGTGGCCTGCGAAATCCTCATGGACCTTTCGCGCGATGTCTTCGTCACGGCCGCCCCGCACCTCGAGGCTGAGCAGCTCGTGTGCGTAGGATTCGGCGGCTGGCCCTGCCAGTCCCATCTGAGCCGCGCCCCACAGACCAAGAAGCTTGTTGCGCCGGGCGATGGTGCGGAAGCGCAGATCCTCGTCGTGGGCCCATTTGGCCTCGTAACCCTTCTCGCGGTCTTCGAAAGCCCCAGACATCATCTAACCTCTTGGAATTGTGGCAGAAACAGCTTGCGGACAAAGGTCCGGCGGGAAGATTAACCGAAGCGAACGCGCCAGGCGATCCGCCAAGGACTTAGCAGACGCGAAGCGTTGCCGCAGCCTCTCTCCTTCCGCTAAGTTGCGTGCGACGGGGACGCGAAAAGTCCCCGTATCGCTTTAGAGCGGCCTCCGGCAAAGGACCATCCCATGAAACGCCGCCGCATGATCTACGAAGGAAAAGCAAAAATACTCTACGAAGGTCCGGAGCCCGGCACGCTCGTTCAGTATTTCAAGGACGACACCACCGCCTTCGACGCCACCAAGCGCGCCACCATCGAAGGCAAGGGCGTGCTGAACAATCGCATCTCGGAATATCTGATGACGCAGCTCGGTGCGATCGGCGTGCCCACGCACTTCGTGCGCCGGCTCAACATGCGCGAGCAGCTGGTGAGAGAGGTGGAGATCATCCCGCTCGAAGTGGTGGTGCGCAACGTCGCGGCGGGCTCCCTCGCGACCCGCCTCGGCCTCGAGGAAGGCCATGTGCTGCCGCGCTCGATCATTGAGTACTATTACAAGAACGACAAGCTGCACGACCCGTGGGTGTCCGAGGAACATATCACTGCCTTCGGCTGGGCAAACCCGCAGGACCTCGACGACATCGTCAATCTGACGATCCGCATCAACGATTTCCTGTCCGTCCTGTTCCTCGGCGCAGGCATTCGCCTCGTCGATTTCAAGGTCGAGTTCGGCCGCCTGTGGGAGAACGACTACATGCGAATCGTTCTGGCAGACGAGATCAGCCCCGACTCCTGCCGCTTGTGGGATACCGTCAGCAACGAGAAGATGGACAAGGACCGTTTCCGGCGCGATCTGGGCGGCGTCGTGGAAGCTTACTCCGAGGTCGCAAAGCGTCTCGGCATCATGCCCGAATCGGTGCAGAGCGAGCAGAAAGGTCCGGTGCTGGTAAAGTGATTTCCGAAGGAAATCATGCCCGCGAAGGCGGCCATCCAGCAAATGA